>NZ_JAIZBG010000002.1:117500-463578 GCF_022267325.1 Leptospira sanjuanensis | reverse complement strand
AATTTTTCGGACTTCAGTTTAACAACTTCGACTCCTGCGCCTAAAAGAAAGATTCTTACGGAGTCTCCCTTTTTCAACGCGTGATTGCCGATTCGAAATGCGTTATATACCGTTTCCGGTTCCACGGAATAAATGACGATGCCGAGTTTCATAGAAGATTCTCCTTCATATTTTGTTTAAACCCAATGCCACAACCACCACTTCTCGAAGAGAACCTTTCCCCAGTGCCAGAGAAAAGAAGGTGCGCGGAGTTGTACGCCTGGCCCAGTCTCGGAATAAAATTTTCCCTGAGCAAAACCCGCTTTTCCGTCTCCCACTTCCAAAAAACAACTTCCTTCACCTTGAAAAATGCTCTGCGGAGTTCGATGATTCAGTTCATCAGAAATTCTGGATGCAACGACTTCGGCTTGAGCATGTGCGAAGACTCCGGCCTTAGGGAGAGGTTTCCCGGATGGTAAAGGAATTGACGTAACGTCCCCAATTGCGTAAACGTTCGGAAGTGACGTTAGTAAGGTATTTGCATTTACCTTTACCCAACCGGTTTCGGAAACAATCGGCGAGTTCTTCAAGAAAGAAGGAGGTGTGTGAGCAGGAACTCCGAGAAGCAACTCAAACTTTAAGGATTCTCCATCGGTAAAGATCAGTTCTTTACTTTGCGAATCTATCCTTCCTACCGTTTTACGATTATGGTATTCAATTCCATTTCGTTTTAACATTTCAACCAGCTGAATACCTGCTTCCGGTCCGCCTGCGGACATCGGCATTTCTTCGGGCGTTACGATTTCCACAGTGATCTTTCTTTTTTGTTTCAGGAGCATGGATTGAACGAGTAGTGCTATTTCATAAGGAGCCGCCGGACATTTAAACGGAGTGGAGGAAATCATCACTGTTACCTTATTGAATTGAGAAGAAAGCAATTGCTCTTTTGCCTTCATCACACCTTCCAAGGAATAAAGGTTGAAAGCGTTCTCCTGAAAGCCTGGAATTTTATCTGGATTTAACTCAGAACCCGGTGATAGTATCAGAAAATCATAATGAATTTCCTTCGAATCCGTTTTTACGATTTTTCGTTCCCAGTTGATAGATTGCACCGATTCGGAAATGAGATTTACTCCCTTAGGGCGGATCTTTTTTTGAAAGTTCTTGGGGGATCGTTTCCCGACTAAGGCCCAAATTAGGGACGGGGCGAACGTATGCACGTCGGAACGATCGATCATTACGATCTCTGCATTGCGGTTCTTTTTTCGCAACTCTCTTGCAGCTACAATGCCTCCGACTCCGGCGCCGACAATTACTATGCGTTTCATATCAGTTGTCTCCTTGTTTTGTTAAACGAATTCCTTGATTCAAAAATTCCATAGGACCGTCTCCGATCCGATATGCATCTAAACCTTTTTTTCGAAGGATTTCCACGGCTTCTTTCGATAAAACGCAGTATTTTCCTCGGCAATAGGCAATGATCTTTTTGCGTTTGGGAAGTTGGTCGAGTTTGGATTTGAGATCGCCAAGTGGAATGGAGAGCGAACCGGGCACATGTCCTGCGTTATATTCGTTTTCTGGGCGCACATCGACGAGAATGACGTCTTTGGAGATAACTTGTTTTAGAAAATCCTTATAATCGAGTTCGTTTAATTCTCTCTCTCCGTCAAAGAAAGAATCCATTTCCATCTTGATTTCCGCGTTGAATTCGGCTCCTGCCGACGAAATCGTATTGAAGATTTCAAGCCCCGCTTGTTCGATTCGGTAATAGATATTCCGGCCTTCTTTTCGATCCCGCACAAGTCTGGTTTCCTTTAAGATTTGAAGGTGATGCGAGGTCGCCGCCACGCTCATGGCGATTTCTTTGGATAGGAGTTCTACATTTTTTTCCGCTTGTATCAAAAGATCCAGCAGTTCGATTCGTTTCGGATCGGAAAGTGCCTTTCCATACTTTGCCAGATTGGAGTAGATGAAGTTCTTGAATTCACGGCCGGTTTTTTCTGGTTTCATATTCCCTCAAATATTCAAATATATATTTGAATATTTGATTGACAATGTCAAGACTTTTTACTGAAATGAAGTGATGAAAGTCAGAGACAGCGGAATGCCGGAAGCGGCTTATTGGGATACACTTTTTAACGTTCCTTTGATCCTGGATCGGATGAAGGTTGTCGAAACGGAAGGGGAAATCGTAGAATTCGGTTCCGGTTACGGAACCTTTACGCTTTCTCTCGCTGGAAAAACGCAGAATCGAATTTTCGCCTTTGAGATTGAAGATGAATTGGTGCGGGATCTTCACGAAAAGGCGAGTTTATTTAATTTCGCAAATATCCTTCCCGTTGAAAGGGATATCATCGCATCCGGAACGGGTTTAGACGAGAATACGGTAGGTTACGTCATGATCTTCAATCTATTGCATCACGATGATCCGATTTCGATTTTAAAGGAAGCATATAGGATTTTAAAACCCGGAGGAAAAGCAGGACTTGTACATTGGAATTACGATTCTTCCACTCCCCGGGGGCCTAAAATGGAAATTCGTCCAAGGCCCGAAAATATCTATGATTGGGCAAAAGAAGCGGGCTTTCAAATCGAATCGTCAGATCCGATCGACTTGCCTCCGTATCACTATGGATTTCTTGCTCAGAAGTGAGGCCTTGTGACCCGCATTCTTAAGAAGAAGATTTTATAGAATGCGGTCGTATTCAAAAAGTTAAGTTCAATCTTAGCTCGCGATGATTTCCGGTTCTTTCGTTGCGGAATCTGTTTTGTCTTTCTTGGATATTGAATTTGTTTCTTCGTTCTTCCGAGTTGTTAATTCAAAAAATGTTTTTTCGTATTCGGATGAGCCGTCCAAAGAGATAATTCCATACGGTGGTATAGAGTCCAAAGTTGTAACGGAATGTGCCGTGGTGCATATCGTGATTGATATTCGTATTCACGTATTTCAGAATCCGATTGCTCCCCATCCAGCTTGGAAAAATTTCGTAACCGCTGTGACCCAAAACATTTCTCACGATTTGAAACGTCATAAAGAACATTAGAGCCAAAGGATGGATCGGAAATAAAAACGCCACGATCGGCATAATCATCGCGTGAACCAAAGCTTCCCAAGGACTGAAAGAATACGCAGCCCAAGGAGTAGGCGTAATGGATTCGTGATGAACCTTGTGAACGGTTTTGAAAAACAAACGAGTGTGCATGAGTCGGTGAGTCCAGTAGAAGTAGAAGATTAGGAATGCACAGAATCACTGCCAAGAAATCTCCTCGCGGAGAATCGAACTCTGAGTAAAAAGTTGAAAATCAAAAAGCAGAGTTGCGCGATCGCGATAACTTATAAGATATAGTTCAAATTCATAGTTTATCAAGTGAGTTTTGACTGTCATCTATGGATAGGTGATTTCGTATTTTAGAATTCGATAAGTCATATTCAATTTTCCTGTGGATTGAAATCTAGATATTTATTATAATACGATTTTAAACATATATCTAATCTTATACAGAACGCTTTGATTGTTTCCAGTTCTTCTCTTAACAAAAGCTTGCTCGGGAACTCAGGACCGGCTCCTTATTACGGTTCCCGATGATTCAAAGAGCAGCCGAATGAGAACGTATAGTTTATAGTCGATAAGATGCAATATTTACCCTTCCATTAGAATATCCAATTACGAGATGGGCGAACGGATTTCAAAATATTCCGTTAAATTCGAAATTGTGAAAACCAAAGTTTAAATCAAACTGGTTTTTATAGATTGAATCCAATGCCAAATTTTGCTGAGTATTCTTGGAATGACCAAATATGTCTTTGCTTTACATCCAAGAAGTTGTGAAAGCCGCTACCGCCTGTTTCTGCATAGGCATCGTAGTTGTTACCCGTTAACTCTCCTAATAAATAAGCTCTTTCGAGAATGAAATATCGAGAACCGATTATAATACTTGTTTGGATTATTTTCGTATTATTAATGGAATCCTTTCCGTAACCAGCCGAGAGGCGAATATAAGGATCGAAGGCGGAATTTTCAAGAAAGTGGTATGCGAAATGGAAATTGAAGGTTCGGATTCGTAAGAATGAATTATCTTGATAGGTGAAATAGGGGAGGACTATCTCTGATTTGACGAGTTGATCGATTGGTATATATAGCGCCGCAGGCGAAATGGAACGAAGGATTCCAAGGTCTAAAAGATAACTAAGTTTCGGATAAGATAGATTGGAAGCTTGAAACTCCGCATTATTTAGGCTAAAACCTAATCCATATTTGGATTTAATTAAATATTCAAATAAGAAAGAAGTGTTTTGCCCGCTTATTTTAGGTTTCGGGGCATTGTTAAAAGCATAAACGCTTGCAATCTTGTCTTCTGGCGTTCCGAATTCCGTTGTATAAGGTCCGATAATATTAACGTTATCGAATTTAACTTCTCTATCCATAATATTGCCGTCTTCATCCATTTTGCGCGGCGTTGCATTCAAATATTTGAATCCTTGCCCGTATGTAAATTCAAAGAAGAAAGGCCCTCTTTTGTTTTCAGCGGATAGTCCGAATGAAGTTATCAAAATTCCAAATACCAGTAGCTTAAGCGGCTTTTTTATTTTTCTTTGCATCAACAATTTCTCCCGTAAAAAAATAAACTATGACTTCTCTGGGGTCTTTCCGTCTCTTGAGTTCGATAGCCTTCGATGAGTTTTCTTGAATCCCATTCGATTTGTCAACTAACTTTAAGTTTATGATTGATTAGAAATATGTATATGAATAATATTTAATATATCAATTTATTTTATTTGTGAACGCTTGTCTGATTGCGACCTTTCTATTTTATAATCTTAATGGACTTTGATTACGGCTCATGTATTGCGGGTTTTTGAGTCGGCGCTAAGTCGTTGCCTATAAATGAACGGTTCAATTCAGAGAATCCGAATAGGACGCAGAGTCTAAAAACATTATAAAATGTCGGGATACTTCTTCTCTCCATTGCCAATATTTCGTTGCCGGTATTTTGCATCGATCAGCCTTTAATACTAACATCTCCGGTATGAATGAATCTTTTCAATCGTGGAATTTTAATTCGACTGCGCAATTCTTCCCAATCATTCGGTTTGGATCCAATGGAAAGTAAGATCCATAAACGTAAATCAAGGTTCCGATTCTGATTTACGTTTATAGCACCTTTCATTAAGGTCCGCTTACGCATCTGACGTAAGCAGTCGTCGAATCGCTTTTTAAGAATTCGATAACTCCACCCATTCTGAAGTCCACGATGTACGCCATTTTACGATACTGGGTGTTTCTTGGAATTTGATAGGTATTATCATTGGATGCCGTTGTAGCTATGTGAACCGCTGGATCGGAATCTGTGGCGACGTTCGGACTTGTTCCCGTTGAAATTCCGGATGTAGAGGTCCAATAGAAAGCTCCTTGTGTATTCGGAAAAAAGGATGTGTTGACGATCGGATTTGCAGATCGGCCGTGGTCGACCAAACTCATAAGCTCTTTAACGTTTGGCAATCTCCATATGCGTCCACCTAACGTAAGAGTATTGCAATAGCCGAGAGCGGAAGTCCAGTTAGAAGTGATCGGCGCTCCGATACTACAATCCGTAACGCCCTGTCCTTGCGTGCATTTCTGCCAAACAAGCCCGCTGCCGGACGTGATCGTTCCATTTAAATTATCCGTAAAAGGCCCGTCCAAAGCAGTCACGGAGGCGGTAAAACCGAAAAACACGATGAGGATTATGACTATTTTGTACATTATAAATCTATTAAATATTATTTTCATGTTTAACTCCTAATTTAATCCGAAATGCACATTGACGTATAATCGAAATTGCCGGACCATCCGCTATTTTTTAGTTTATTGGATACGTGCGTAATTCCTTCGAAAACCGTGACGGACCAAGCCCCCCAGCTAATCAAAAGCGAAGGGTCCGAATAATTGTAGGCGGCCGGAATCGGACCGTTGGATAATTGTTCGATGGAGTGAGATGGATTCGGGGATGGAGGATTTGCGCCGTACCCGTAACGGTTTGTATTATTGATCGTGATTCCATTGCTACTACTCCAGTAGCGTTCGAAATTGCTGCGTAAAATCCCGGGGAAATACGTTTCAGGAATCGTCTCGTTACCGGAACTCCCATTGTATTCCAAGATCGTATAATATTCGGCTATTGTGGGAACTCTCCAACCGGTTCTTCCCGCGTATCCCGCTCCTGAATTTCTTGTATTGAGAGATGAACAATCCTCGACAGATCGATTGAAAGATTTATACGGATTTCCTACGTCCGCTACGCAGGCGGAGCCGTTCCATTTTAAATCGACTGCACAGATTTTGGAGCAGGTGACTCCATTCCATTCATAGTCCGCAAGACAAGACTTCCAATATCTAGAATTTCTAATATCGACGGTCACGTAATCCGAGGGAAAACCGGCGAGAGATCCGGGAGGGAGTAGGCCGGAAGCGAGTGCGTTCGTTTCTCCGTCTTGACCGCTTCCACTGCAGGAAATCGAGACTCCGTTCGTATCCGTACAATCCATTTGCCGAGAATCGGAAGGGGCCAAATATCGAGTGTCGTGAATCGTGCCGTGATCGAGTTTGATATTTCCTGAAACTACGGAGACGACGGGACTGGAAGCAACGATGTTTCCTGCGATATCTTTGAAAGAAGAACTTGCATAGAGAAAATAGAATTTATGCCACTCGGGTAAATTGCTTTGAACGTTCAGAGTATAGGTTCTTTTATCCGCGCTCCAGCTTCCGATTGCTCCGGGCCATTTGATTTCCGGATCTCCGCCTTGAGTTTGATCTCTATGTTGCGGAATAGGAATCGAAGAAGTATCCATATCTTCGTTGAAGGTCAGACTAAACGTTCGTTGTGTAACGTTTAAAGAATAAGCCGCGGCGTTCGGACTGATAACCGGAGAAGTTGCGACGATCTGAGGGGCGGTATCGTCTCTCGTTATCGTCGCTGTACTGTAACCCTGATTGGAGCCGGCGGTAGTTAGACAGACCCGCAGAGTGTTAGAGCCTGCTACCAGGCTGGAACCAGCGACGGTGTAATCAACGTTTGTATTGGCGGCGGCGGAACCGGTACTGAGGGAAGTTCCGTTGCTACAATCGGTTCCGCCCACTCGGATTGAATAGTTACCGGCAATATCCGATTTCCAACGTAGATTGGAACTTCCGGATGACTTGATGATCGTTGGACTTAACGAAACGATCGTAATTGTGGGATTGCCGACCGCCACAACATACGTTGCCGCATTCGCGGATCCGATGTTGCCGGCATTGTCTACCGCAATCGCACTTAAGTTTGTGGTTGTATTGTTGGGTAGCGATAACGCGGAGGAAAACAGAGAGCTTCCCGTTGCGGCTGTTCCCGCGTTCGAAATGGAAGCCGCCGTTCCGTCCGTTCGAAAGGCAATTTTGTTACAGCCGGAATTCCCCGTATCACTACAGGAAATTGTAATGTTAGGTGCGGCAGTTCCGAACGTCCCTGATGAGGGAGAAAAGCTAACCGTAGGAGGGGTGTCATCTCTTTCCGCCAGGATCGCATACGAATCCCAAAGATTCGTACCGCTTATATTGAAAAGGCAAATACGAATCGAATTGCTGCCGACGATGAGAGGAACCGCTCCCGCAACGGCATGAATTCTGGAAGTGTTCGAAACGGATGCGGATATCGAACCCGAATCGTACAAACTACCGTCCGAGCAATTCGTAGCGCCGTATCGAATTTGATAGGAAGCATCGAGGGAACTGCTCCATTGAATATCGTAATATTCTATAGCGCCGCTTTGTCCGCTGAGATAAATGGTATTCGCCGAGGAATAGGTGATTTTACCCACCGAAGGAATGGTAGGCTTCTTTCCGATATCGGGGCCTATGCTAGACGGGAAGAAGAAAAAAGAACCGTTTCTCTTTCCGTCATCCGTAAGGCAGTTTAAGACAACGGTCAGAAGTAATAAAAGAAACGAATAGAATCGGAGACGGAAAAAGATATGAGACTTATGTGCAGCCTTTAACTTCATGAGGTCCTCCAACGAGTTAAGCATGCACTGAGAATAGCGGCGATTTAGGGAATCGTCCCCCAATTCTATAAAACGCTACGTGCGTATATTCTTTTTGCAACGAGCGAATTAACGAGGTTCGACTTTTCGTTTCAGGTTTTTTCTTACGGAGGATTGGTTCGTTTTTTTAGAATATTTCTTCTTGAATTGGGAAGGAGTAAGTCCTAATTCTTTTTTAAATGTCGTATTAAAAACGGATAAAGAATTAAAACCGCTGTCATAAGCGATTTTGATCACCGAACTTTCGGCTTCGTTTATAAGGCGCATTTTCGCCTCTTCAATTCTAAAAGAATTGATATAAGTAAAAAAACTTTTGTTGAGATGTTTATTGAGAAATTCGGAAAGTTGATGCGACTTTATATTCAGTTTTTTGGCGAGAAGATTCAAAGTTACTCCGGTCTCTAAATAGATCTTATCTTGCAGCATCAATCTTTCCAATCTTTCGGTAAGATCGTCCGGGTCGATATTTTGCAGCGTCGTTTTCTGATACCGCATTTTTTGAAAGGTTTCCGATATGATGTTAAACGTAATCGGATAGATCTGACTTATTACGAAAGCGTAAAGAACGGTGAGAGTAAGCATACATAAGTCTAAGATATAGAGTTCGAGAAAATAAGAGAATCCCGGAAATAAAAACCGGAAGTCGATCCACAAATTAACTATGACTCCGGCTATACCGACGCTCAAGATTCCGATGATATGTTTGGACCAGGGATATTCTGAAAAGCTTCCTTGGAAAAGCTGGAGAAATTTGACCAAAATCACGAACATATATGCGAGAGTGATTATGGTTGAAAATCCGTATGCCAGATCGTACCGCGATTCGAATTTTTCATTTAGGTCGGAGAATGGCTTACCTTCGTAAAAAAGAAATAGAGTATCGATCAAAAAGTAGAATAAAAAGAGAACCGCGGGAACATAGTGCGGAAGGAGCGCTTTCAGATTCACCTTTTCATCCAAAAGAAGTAGATTGAAATAAATAAAAAGGGAAGGACCGATCAACAGGATAAAGAATATTTCGCTCGAAAAGAAGTGCGAGTAGTTTAGGCCCAACCCGTTGAGCAATACGAGTCCTTTGATCAGAAAAAAGCTCATGGAGATGAAAATGGCAAAGACGATCCAGTTCTTTCGGCTTCGTCCTTTAAGAATTTGTATCAAACCGAATATCAGAGAAAGAACGCCGCCGAAACCTACAAACTGACTAAAAATGTAACCGATGATTTGACTCATAATGACCGAACTCGGATCGCTTACCCTGAACGATGATCCCGTTGGAAAATAGTCGCGCAACGTTATACGATGAATTCGTTTTAGTAAATATTTTTTTTCGAATTCGTTTTTAAATCCGTATCCCGGAAAAATTTTCCATCGAAATACCAGCGATCAACTTTCCTTTAAATAGATGGGAAGTTTAAACGGATGCATTCGTATAACGCTCTGAAACGGTGGAATCGTCCGATTTTCTCATATACTGATCTTCGAACCTCCGGATTTCGGATTCGATCGGCTGAAATATCGGATTAAACTCGACATCGCGTCCTTGCAGCGCTTCTTCCCGATATTTACTCGGAGTTATTTTCGTGGCATATACGAAGAATCTTTGAAACGTGGAGAGCGCATTAAATCCGACCGCCATACCGATCGAAATTACGGATCGGGAGGGTTCTTCTTTCAGCAGCGACATTGCCGCTTTGATGCGGTAATAGTTTACGAAAGTGTTGAAATTGGTTCGAAGATAACGATTGATGAACGCGGAAAGTTGATGAACGGAGAGGCCCATTTCCGTAGCAACGGAAGGAAGTCTTATATCCTCGTCCAAAAAAATCTTTTCTTTTACGAATAAGTCGTACAGTTTTTCCATAATTCTTTCATTGTCCAAACTCGTTATGAGATAATCGCTGGTCGTTCTTTTTTGGTAGGAATTGGAAGACGAACTTGCTGTTCCTCGATTCACATTTTCTTTTTTGGGGGAAGGGAATGTAATCAGATTGCTGAACAGGAAAATAGGCGAGATCGTATAGACAATACAGCTGATTTTCATTGCAGAGTCCGAATAAGATAGAGGGAGAATTTGGTTTAGTTTTTCTACCAGCATAAGGGCGATGAGAAAATAGATCAGTTTAAGCCCTTTCTTTACGTAATAACTCTTAATGAAAAACTGAACGTAAAGACAATAGAACGTTAGAATCGTGATTGAAACGCCGCTGACTGTAGCAAAGAGATTCGGCAGGGTTTTAGTTTCGGAATTATGCCAAAAATAGATGATCGTCGCGCTAAAAATCAAAGATATGGTCCCGATAAGAAGTAGTTCCCTTTTTAATTCGGTCTTGAGAGGAGAATCGTTTCTTTTCATCTCGGTGAATTCGAACGATTCTTTGCAGACGGTATAGATGATAATGCTTCCGGCTATGGTGAAGAAGGAGTAAAGAAAGTTCCCTATAGATTGTAGAATCTTGTCCGTCATTTGAGACTGATTCGAAAAAATAAGCAGATTGAAACCGATAAAAATAAGGATCAAGGCTTGTTTCTTGTGGAAAGGCCTCTTTCTTTTATAATAATAAATTGAACCTAATACAATATACTGGATCGCACTCGCAAAATAAATATCGAACGACATATATAACCTCTTGGATCGTTTTTCGATTGGTTCGATTTTAGTTGAATCTCGGATTGCGCACTATCGAGTTTATAAACTCGATAGTGATTTTACGAAATTATTCGCGCTCAATTCGTTTTATATCTAACTAAAAATGGAGGAGGGTGAAATTCATTTAAAATGTGGCAAAACCGTATAGAAGGAGTTGTCTTATGGCGATCGGAAAGTTATATTTTAAAACGCTAAACTTTCAAAGCACATGGTTATCGTTTTGCGGATACATTCCGGATGAGTACTTGTGTCGATCTATAAGCACATGAGCATATACTCGCATTTACGATATTTCTATCGCTTCTTTACCGTGAACGAATTGTAAAGATAGATTGCCACGATTGGAATCAAGTCGGCATATAACCGAAGAAGGAGATCGAAAAAAATTCGTTCCCTTTGGATCCGGCGATTACGACTGAATGCAATTGAATTCTTGCGATGAGTAAGTGATTTTAAAACGGTTCTTTTAATTTTCTTTTCTTAAATCTTCGCCATGTCGAATCAAACGCCGCGATTTCTCAACGTCTTCTTCTGACTCGACACCCCGGAAAGTAAAGTCCGATCAATTGATGCTTGAACTTTTCAACGAAAGAAATATAAACTGCCTATGAGAAAAATTATTTTTGCAATCAATATGACGACCGACGGAAATTGCAGCCATACGGGCATGATCGCCGACGAAAGGTTGCATGAATATTTTGCGGATTTTTTGCGCACTACGAGCGTCATCCTCTATGGCCGAATCACGTATCAGCTTATGGTTCCTTATTGGCCCGACATCGCCAAGAGCCAATCTGAATCGCAAGCAACCAACGATTTTGCGCGAGTTTTTGATTCGCTCGAAAAAGTTGTATTCTCAACCACATTGACCGAAGCGCCCGGGACAAACACGAGAATCGTTCGCACAAATCTTGCGGAAGAAGCGCTTGCGTTAAAGCGACAATCTGGAAAAGACATTGCCGTCGGCAGTTTAAGCATAGCCTCCCAGCTTACGGAACATCGTTTGATCGATGAGTATCGTTTTGTGGTTCATCCGGTTGTTGCCGGAAAGGGACCGCGCTTGTTTAACGCCGTACATCTTCCGGAGGTTTTGAGGCTTGAATTTCTGGGTTCGGAAACGTTTCAATCCGGCGCCGTGGCTCTTCATTACAGAAAGCAAATGTGAAACAAATCGGGTTTCGATCGGACTCGTGACGTTTTTTTATCCTGTTAAAAGATTCTAATTTTGATCGTTGCGCCGTACCGGCCAAAAACAAAGGCGAAATCGGAATGTATTTTGTCAACGGGCTTCTGGCCGACCTAAGAAGAAAAGGAGAAGAACGGATTCCGAACGAAGTGTTTCGAAAACGATACGAACAGCTTTGTGCGCAAGTGCGAATCAAAATCCCGACTAATTCTTTATAGTTTACATTCTTTTTGCAAAAAGAAACCGCAAAAGGATTGACATTATTTTATTATATAGCAGGTTATTTATATAACAATTTAGCTATGCAAACTCTCGATTCTACTTTTGCCGCACTCGCTGATTCTACTCGCCGTGCGATACTGATGCGCCTTGCAAAAGGCGAATTAACGGTCATGGAACTCGCAAAACCCTTCAAAATGAGCCAGCCAGCCATTTCACGGCATCTCAAAGTTTTGGAGGAAGCGGGCCTAATCTCGACCACGATCCGCGCACAGGAGCGACCGCGACGACTTGAAACCGCGCCGCTCAAGAAAGCCACGGATTGGATCGAAAAGTATCGCCGGATGTGGGAGGGACGTTATCAGGTGCTCGATGGGTTACTCGAAGAATTGCAGACGATGCAATCAAAAGGAGATCAATGAAAATGAAAACGGATCAAAAAGAAGTCAAGATAGAATTGCGGGGAGAAACCGAAGTCGTACTCACGCGCTATTTCGCCGCACCGCGAAAATTGGTATTCGATTGTTTTACCAAACCCGAACTGATGCGTCGTTGGCTGACCGGCCCCGAAGGTTGGACGATTGAGACTATAGAAAACGATCTTCGGGTCGGCGGTAAATATCTGTATGTCTTTGCGGATTCCAAAGGAACCAAAATGGGTATTTATGGAAAATTTTTAGAAGTAATCGCGCCAGAGAAAGTGGCGAACGATGAAAATTATGCTACGGACATGTCCTCGTTTAATCCGGATGGTCCGGAAAATCCGGATGCTACCGTGGAGTCGCGTACCTTTACGACCGAAGGAGATCTCACGCTTTTGACGCACGTATGGAAATACGCTTCCGCCGAAGTGCGCGAGATGGAACTTGGTGCGGCCGAAGGTTGGATACCGCTTTGCGAATCGCTCGATCGATTATTGACGGAGCTTGCAGGATAAGTCTGCAGTAGGTTATCCGTGCCGTATAAAAGTATCACCGAACGGCACGGAGTAGTCTATAACCGCTATCGCTTTTGATTCGGATCTCGTAGAATTTTTTCCATCGCCTTTCCTTTGGCCAATTCATCCACTAACTTATCCAGATAACGGATTTTCTGCATCAGTTTATCTTCGATTTCTTCTACACGAAGACCGCAAACGACTCCTTTGATGAGAGAAACGTGATCGTTGATATGAGGAGCTTGATCGAAGAATTCTTCGAAACTGACTTCATTCTTAAGTTGTTTTTGAAAACCTTTCGAATCGTATCCCGTGAGCCAAAAAATAATCGCATCAACTTCCTCTTTGGTTCGTCCTTTACGTTCCGCTTTTTGAATATACATAGGGTAGACGCTTGCGAAAGGCATAGTAAAGATTCTGTGTTTTTCCATTCGATTCAGCCCCTTATTTAAGTTCTTCTGCAGTCGCGGTGATAAGGCTTTTGGAGAGTTGCGTGAAGAAGAAGAAGGAATAGGTCATTTGTTTTCAATTTTCTTTCTCATTGTTCTGAGTGCCGTTCCTTTATCAATCGATTGGTCGGGTATTTTTCGAATATTTTACTTGACATGCAGGTATTTAACTGCATATTGTTTTCTAACAAGCACAACGAATGGACGCCGATCTTGTTTTCAAAGCGTTAGGAGACCCGACGCGCAGAAAGTTATTGGACCTTCTTTATGAGAAGAACGGCCAGACCCTAAGTCAGCTTTGCGAGCACTTGGATATGACACGACAATCGGCAACGCAGCATATCGGGCTCCTTGAAACAGCCAACCTGATCAGCATAGTTTGGCGGGGTCGCGAGAAGCTGCATTTCATCAATCCGGTCCCTCTGCACGAGATATACGAGCGGTGGGTGAGGAAATTTGAACATCGGCGACTGAGTCTGTTGCATGATCTGAAGAAGGAACTTGAAGGAGAGAACCATGAGTAAAGAGAAAACGAGTTTTGTTTACGTGACCTATATCCGCTCGACACCGGAGAAAGTCTTCGAGGCGATCACAAAGCCCGAGGTCGCGAGGCTCTATTGGGGTCACGAGAATATCTCCGACTGGAAACCTGAATCAACATGGGAACATGTGCGTGCGAACGAACAACGAACGGTGAACATCGTCGGAAAGGTGGTCGAGGTTATGCCGCCGAGTCGCCTCGTAATCACTTGGGCGAGCCCTTCCCAAGCGGCAGATCCGGAAAGTTATAGTCGAGTGACTTTCAATGTCGAGGAATACGAGGATATGGTGCGCCTAACGGTTACTCATGACGAACTAGAAGCGGGAAGCGGAATGGCAAAGGGAATCCAACAAGGTTGGCCGATTGTGCTTTCCAGTCTGAAGTCATTGCTGGAAACGGGGCAGGGTATCGATGTCTTTGCTAAACCGAAGTCGACTTCGAGTGCGGATCTTTCATGAATGCGTCTTACGCGGGCGGATGTGCATGCGGTGCAATCCGTTACACCATTTCCGATGAACCCATATTTATGAACGATTGTCAATGCCGGGATTGTCAACGGATGAGCGGTACCGGTCATGGATCTTATCTGACGTTTCCAACTCGAACGGCCGTAAACCTGAACGGCAAAGCGACCCATTTTGATAGGGTCGGAGATAGCGGCGGCATTAAGACTTCCGCGTTCTGTCCAAAATGCGGCTCGCCCGTGTACATGACCTTCGCTGCAATGCCTGAACTTTTTACGGTGCACGCCGCGAGTTTGGACGAACCTCATCGATACAAACCGCAAGCGGTGACCTACACAGTGCGCGGTCACGCTTGGGATCAAATGGATCCGTCTATTCCGAAATTCGAAAAAATGCCCCCGGCATAAAGGATCGTCGCATGTTAAGAAATTGTCTGCTCTTGATCTCGATTCAAATGTTCTTCGTATCTTGTTTGAGCGCTCTGCCGAAAGAAATGCCTGCCGAGTTTTATTTGGAATTTCATCGCGGCGGAGGAATGCGGCCGGACAATACCGAATTTTATTTTTCGAAAGATCTTTCTTACGTTAAGGAAAGAAGGGATCGAAAAGAGGAGATTCTTTGTTTTAAGACCGATCCCGTATTGTTTCGGAATCTATACGAAACGTTAGTGAAAAATCGTTTTGATCGAATCGAAACAAGAAAGGAAACGATCTATGATCGTGGCGGAGAAAGTGTACAAGTGGGAATCGACCGGGAAACGTATAACAAATCGGATGCGGGAATGACTCTGATCCAATCGTATTGGAAATCGAATTGGAAGAATGTTCTCGACGAGATTAAAAAAACAAAACGTTTATCCGTGGACGGTTCGCCGAAGATCCGCTTTTCGCTGACGTGGAAAGATTTTCAGGAACCTTTGTCCTTGAATATCGTCTCCGAAAAACGAACTCTTTTTTATTCCTATCACGTGCAACCTTCGCGTTTCGATGAGATCGGGTTTTACTTTTTACCCGGAAAATACAAACTGCGTTTGGAATTTCACGAAGATAAGGCGAAATTCTACGATTATGAGATTGAATTCGAAATAAATCGCGATTCTAAGGATGTTTCCTTTCGCTGCAGTCCGGAGGGCTGTGTCCGATATTGAAGGCGCCTTCGCAAATTGGTAAATTAAAAATTATGAATATATCATCCGTAAATATTCAAAAATTATCGACATGTTTTCCGTTCGAAAACTCGACATCTTTCGCGTCCGATTCTTTCCAAAGGATCGAACGCGGAAGAACTTGTTTAGTTGCGTAACTCTTTCAGAAGTTCGGCGCTTCCGGTAATCGCAAGTGCGGAAGCAAGACCTCCCATCATCGCTCCCGCAACTCCGGGAGAAGCCGCGTCGGCGCCGGTAAGATACAAACCTTCTATCGGAGTTCGAACGTTGAACCAAGGGCATTCTTCCTTTTTGTATCTTTCGGGAACGCAGGCCAAGCCGTAAATCGCTCCATCCGGATGCGAAGTGAAATGTTCGTTGGTGATCGGAGTCGAAAGTTCCGCGTATTCCACGATTTTTGTGATTCCCGGAAAACGAGCTTCCAAGGTTGTCAGAATTCTTTCCGTGATTTTCTCTTTGAGTAGTTTGTATTCCTCTCCTCTTCGTTTCCAAGGCTCCGATTTCCAGGGAGAAAAATGTTCGTAATCCGTGAACGTGATCACATCCATCGTATGACTTTTCGCCTCCGGGTTTTTCAAACTTGGAAACGAAAGGTAAAGATTGGGAATTTCTCCATCCGCACCGATCCAATCGTTTCTTTCCGAAAAGTTTTGGTCGTGATCGCTTGAGGAAAAGATCCAATAATTCTCTCCCTTAAAACCGAACTTTGCCGGACTTTCCGACAAGCCGAGATAAAGACAGACGCTCGTAGTCATCTTTTCTTTATTATAAAATTCTTTTAGACCTTTTCGAAACGGAATCGGATAATTCTCCGGAATCAACTTCGTATAAGTCGGATAAGCGCCCGCACAGGAAACGACGATCGGTGCGAAGAAATCCTTTTCCGATTCTTCTCCTCGAAGAGCCTTGGCCCTGACTCCGACGGTCTTTCCTTCTTTGATTAGAATTTCTTTAACTTCAACGGATGAAAGAACCGCGCCTCCGAATTCCTCCAGAATCGGTTCTACCGCGTCGAAAATTTTTCCGGCGCCGCCGATCGGGTAATAGCCGCCGTAAAGGTAATGTTGTACAAGAGTTGCGTGCATTGCAAAAGCGACTTTCGACGGAGGCAATCCGTAATCCCCCCATTGGGCAGCGAGAATTCCTTTGAGTTCCTGGCTTTTAAAGTTAACATCCAAGTAATCTTTGAGAGTGAAGATTTTCGATTCTCCCAATAGTCCGGCCACGGAATCCAAAGGGGGAGGAGCAAGTCGCATCATGATCGATTTCCCGAACAGATTCGAAGTCTTCTTGATATCTTTGAAATATCGATCGACGGCTGCCGCTTCTTCTGGAAATTTATTTACTAGGTCCGATTTGAATTTCTCCGGATCGCCATAGATGTCGAAAGACACCGTAGGGAAGATCAACTTTTCAAACGGTTCCGGCATTCTCTTCCATTGGACTTTTTTTCGGGTGATCTTATCCGAGATTTTTCTGCAAAGGCCGTCGTCCTGCATGTCTCCAACGTAATGGATTCCTACATCCCAATGATACTTGCCTTGTTTCCTTTGGAACTCGTGCGTAAAACCTCCGGGTTGGAAGTGTTTTTCCAGTATAAGAATCTTTTTACCGTAAGATTGAGCCAGAAGGCTGGCCGCGCAAAGACTTCCCATTCCGGAACCTATAAATATTATATCGAACTCGTTTTCTATTTGATCGATATTCATTGACAAAATCCTCCCGGATCGATTTAATGTGAACGGTTATCACATTTGTATATCCGATAATAGCGATAGATGTAATAATCGTCAACATGAAAAACTCCTCCGATAAAATTTCGTATCATCACGGCGACTTAAAAAAAGCCTTATTAGAGGCTTCACTCCGCATTCTGAAAGAAGAAGGTTATAAGGCGTTGAGTCTTAGAAAAGCCGCCGCCTACGCGGGAGTCAGTCAATCCGCGCCTTATCGACACTATGAGGATTTAGAATCCTTATATGCGGACATAGCGGAAGAGGGCTTTCGGTTGCTCGCCGAGCGTCAAAAAAAATTGCAGATCAAATATAGGAAAAAACCTCTTCTGCTATTTCGCGAATCGGGTGTTTGTTACGTGGAATTCGCTCTGGAATTTCCGGATCTTTTCCGTATCATGTACGGAAATCAGATCGAGAGCCATTCTAAATACAAATCCTTGGTTAGAACGGAAGATGAATCCTTTCAAATCATCGTCGAAATCATCCGCGATTGTCAGCGGGCGGGAGTCATTCGAACCGAGGATGCGGTAAGTTCGGCGACTTCCGCTTGGACCATGGTGCACGGCATTGCTGTCCTCTTAGCGGGAAAACAAGTTATGTTTCGGTCCGTAGATCTGAAAGAAGCAAGAAGAATCACGAAGGAATTGATTCATTATCTTTATACCGGAATGAAATCGGATGAAACTTCGACAAAACGTTCGCATTCATTTTTATGAAACGAATTCTTTTGCATCGTTTTAGACGATTCGTAGGACTTTATGCGGAGAGTTTTCGCTTTTGAAAATCGATTATAACGATAGAGACGTAAACCAAGTAACATCGATTTGGCGGTTCTTCATTTACGGGACATAGTCCGTTCGATTCAATCTCGAGTTTCGACATTCGGAGAATAATTTTTAAAGTATTGGACGAACTCGCTCTTTCGGTATAAATTCGAATCAACTTTTTCAAAGGAGAAAATAATGGATCAACAAATCAGAGACGGATTAAACGCAGGATTTGGTGTTCTACAAATCGGAAGGGAACAAATTGAAAATCTGAAACAGACCTTAAATAAGAACTTCCAGAATTTGGTAGCAAAAGGCGCCGCCGATAACTCCGAATCCGTAATGAGATTGCGTGAGTTCGTAGATACGATATTCAAAAGATATTCGGGATTAGCGAACCAGGCAGAAAAGGGATACGAGGACGTTCGCAACAAATTCTCGGAAGTGGTGGATCAATTTACTTCTTCAAAACCGAAAAAAAGTCCTCAACCACCGATCAAGAAAACGGCAGCTTAAACGAATTGGACGAATGTCTCTATTCCCAATGACGAACTTTGGAAATCACGGCGCTCTTACGTTTGGTATCGAATCTTGAAACTGAACTTCGAATTCCTGCGTTTGTGATTTCTTTTGTCTTTCAAAGTTTGCGGATGTAGCGGGGTAGAAGTATAAAAATTTCCCGAACACGAACGGCCAAAGTTACATTCCAAATAAATACGCCTTTGTTCCTTTATTTAAAAGGTTCATTCTTGTTATTGTATACAACTTAGAATATTCTGAATCTCTAATCTTGATCTTGACACATTGGAGAGAGTCTGTATTTTGTATCGCCAAAAGGGATCTACAATGGATGACACGATCATAACGAGTATTGTTGCCGGAATCGGCGTCGCTTTGGCGCTGGGTATCGTCGCGCGTCGCGGGAAAAAATTAGAACCGAGTATTCTTAAAGAACTGCAAGACGCGGGAGGAGTTTTGACCTTACCCGAGCTTGTCAAACGGATCGGTCTTAAAGATTCATTCATGAATCGCGGTAAAGTCATTCAAGCGATTGCGCCGATGGTATCCAGAGGAGAAGTCGTTGAGATTGATGACCCGAATGCAACGGTCAAAAACAGATTAGAGCTTAAACAATTTCGACTTAAATAAGAACGGCGTTGTTCGTTTGGGGCCAACGTCGAAAAAGTCGAGTCTTCGATTCATCGACGTATCAGTTTTCCTTTAAGATACGTTTTGCTGATTCAATGCGTAATCCGCGGATATCGTATGGAATATTTCAGAATCTGATTCTACTTCGTCTTGACGAGCCAATCGTAGATGATTTGTTCAATGTCCGTTTGATAATAAGGTTTGGGTAGAAAGTGTGATTCTCGTTGTGAAGCTGACGTATTCCCATAAGAATGCAGAATAATCCAAAATACAGATACTCTTTGGAACCTCGTCTGAAAAAGAATAGAATAATATGATATAGGCCCATGAGACAGATGGATGCGAAGCCGGCTGTTTCGAGCATCGAATACATTCGGTTAGAATTTCGAATCTCTTCCCACTCGCCGAAATATATCGGTTGCCAGATGCCGTGATTTTCGTGATTAAAATTCGAGACCCAAAGAACGATCGTAACCTCATTTTCAAGATTCCCTAAAAAGGCTCGATCCGGTTTCAATTGAGGGGTCATCGTTTCATAACTACTTCCGACCTGTCCGACTTGAGCCACGATATCCGATTTCATATACATCTTAAAGGCGGACAAAATCTCCGTCCAGCGTAGACCATAGGAGCCGTTGTAATGGATCGGTAGTTTAATCTTCAATCGGTAAGTGGCTTTGCCGTCCGGGGGCAGATTTTTTCCGGCTATCTCATAAAATTTCCAATAGGAAGGAACAGGAAAATATCCGCTGCAATTCTCCTTCCATTCTTTTTCTTAGGCGTTCGGCGATACGAAACGATCCCAACAAAATTCCCAATCCCCATTGAGATTGATTGCACCCGAAGTCGGGTCCCAATCCGATAAATCGATGATTCCCTGTTCCGCAACATATGTTTTGCTTCCTGTGCCATTGCATGCAATGAGGCAAAGAGGTATTACGAAATGTAGCAGAATAACCTTCCACGGGTTCATAAGCATCGTTTTTTGTTCGGCGAATATTTCATTTAAGACTCTGCAATCGTTTTAATTATTCCCATAATAAGGAAAATATGAAGCGATTTTTTAAAATTCTAATGGAGAATGAAGATCGATTTTTTCATTTAACAGAGAATCGATCCTTGAAGAGTTATCGTTTCGATTAGAAGCGGTTTCAGGGTAATAAAAAATGCTCCTATAAAAATTGGTCAGATTACATTCGACAAAACCTACCGCTACAACAAGGTTTTTTCCCCGAAACCCGCCCCGATCTAAAGACCATGTCGATTTTATTCGAAAAACCGACGGCGGCTCTTGCGGAAATCGTCTAAGCTTACAAGAGACAGTTTCGCAGCGCTAAAACAGCTCGATAGATAGTTAAATACGGAAACGGCGCTTCGGTCTTAACGGAATTCTTTCGGAAGTAATTTAGTAAAGTAGAATATAGTGCGATACGGAGCGCCTTGTCATGGAAGCATTTGTGGATCAAAGAAGGAACGAATCAAGCGAAGAAGAAAACTCTAATGATAACGGAATTTACGGTCCATTGGCCCGTTTGATCGGACGATGGGAAGGGGATAAGGGACTTGATATTTCGCCGCAAAAGATCGGAAAAGGGGTCATACAATACTACGAAACGGTTTCTTACGAACCGATCGGCATTACGACGAACGCGCAATCTCAGATTTTAGCGGGTCTGTTTTACAGACAGTTGGTGACCGATAAGTCGACCAAACAGGTGATTCATGACCAAACGGGATATTGGATGTGGGAAGCGAAAACGGGGATCGTGTTTCATTCCTTTGTGATTCCGAGAGGAACGTGTGTCGTTGCGGGTGGAAGTTACGTCGAGGCGGGCGATCCGATTCATCTGGAAGTCAAGGCAAAAGAGGGGAGCGCGGATTGGGGAATTATCCAGCCGCCGTTTATGACATCCAACGCAAAAGCTTTAGAATTTAAGAATATTCTTATCATTCGAGGCGATCACCTTTTTTATTCTCAAGAATTAAAGATTCAAATCTATGACAAAATCTTTTCTCACACGGATGAGAATTCGCTGATGCGCGTTGTTGATGGCCGCTGAGCGGTAGATACGGCTTTCGATCTTGCGCGGTTTTATAGGATTCCGAATATTCTACGGAGCAAAGAATTCCTCGTTTGAATCCGTATCTACAATCTCATTACGTCCATCAGGCATTCCGCTTTTTTATTCTTAAAGGAATCGCTTTCGACCACAAAACTTAAAAAAGTTTTCAGCAAAGGGTTTTTGTTTTCCGGGGACCAAAAGACGGAAACCGGCAGATATAATCTCTTGATCGGAACGAATTGAGTTTCCGAAGGCGCGATATTCTGAGCTCCTAATACGGTAAGTGAAACTCCTTTGCCTGTCGCCACTAGGATGGGACAACTTTCTCGATCGTTTTTTACATAGATCCTCGGTTTGATACCGCTTTGTTTGAAAAGCTGAGAGATTGTATCGTAGAATTTTCCCGCCTCTTTTTTCGGATGTAAAATGATCGTTTCGTCTTTCAATTCTCGAAGTTCGATTTCTTTTCGTTTTGCGAGGGAGTGTTTTTTCGGCACCAAGACTCCGAGTCCTTCGTCGTGAACGGAATGACTTTCCAATCCTTCCTCGAAGCCGCTTCCTTCCATAAAACAAACGTCGAATTGGCCCGATCGTAACCCTTTTAAAATCCGAATCCTTGTTTCTTGATGGAGCTGAAATTTCAGTTTCGGAAACCGATTTTGAAATTCTCCGATGATTTGCGGCAGGTTCGCTAAGAAGGAAGTTGTTGAGAATCCGATGTTTAAGTTTCCGGCCTTGAGTTTGCCGATAGAACGCACTTCTCTTTCGAGATTTTCGGCCCGTGCAATGATTTCTTTTCCTTCTTTCAAAAGAAAAATTCCCGCGCCGGTCAGATGAACCCGCCGTGTCGTACGTTCGAACAGCTTCGTGGAGAGTTCCTCTTCTAAGGAAGAGATCAATCGAGTCAGGGGCGGTTGCGACATCCCCAGGATTTCCGCGCTTTTTCGGAAGTTCAATTCTTCGGCGACGACGATAAACGACTTCAGTTTTGACAGGTCCATAGAACATTGATACCTTTGTGGTATCAATTAAGCAACTAAATTCGGAATAATATCAAAAAAATGGAATGTTCCTCGCATTATTCTTTACATCTGCAACGGCGTTTCGATTTTTTTAATTAGAATGTCGAAATGGAACGCAAAAGCGTTCCTTTTCAAGGAGAAAAGTTTTATGAAGTTGGATTCCGAGGTGTTGATTATCGGCGGCGGACCTGCGGGTCTGAGCGCCGCCCTATCTTTGGGTCGTATGAGCCGAACGGCTTTGGTGTGCGACGACAATCGTCCCAGAAACGCCCCTTCCTCTCATCTGAATAATTTTCCTACGCGTGATGGAATTCATCCTGCGGAGTGGAGAAGGCTGGTGAAAAAGGATTTGGAAAAATATAAGACGATTTCTTTCTTTGAAGGTTCGGTTTTGTCCGTAGAGAAATCCGTTTCCGGTTTTACCGCAAAGTTTTCTTCGGGAGAGCGGGCTTCTTTTAAGAAAGTGGTCCTCGCTTACGGAGTGGAGGACCGTCCTTTGCTTGTTCCCGGTTTTAAAGAGCTTTGGGGGAAATCCATTTTTCATTGTCCGTATTGTCATGGATTCGAAATCCGCGGCTCTCGAATCGGTCTGATCTCTAATTCTGAAATGACGTTTCATATGGTATCTTTGATAAACGACTTGGCATCCGATCTGATCTTGCTTACGAATGGGAAGGCGGTGTTCAGTGAAGAACAGAAAGAAGTTTTAAACAGAAGAAGTATTCGACTAATCGAGGATCCGATCGTAGGTTTCGTGCATGAAGGCGAACAACTCAAAGGGATTTCACTCTCAAACGGTCAAGTCGTGGAACGGCAAGTAGCGTTTTTTCAACCGCTCTTACCGTTCAAACTCAAATCGCAAATCGGAGAAGAACTCGGTTGCGAAAAAACTCAGTTCGGTTTTTACAAAGTGAACGAAAGAGGCGCAACGACCGTGGACGGGGTTTTTGCTTGCGGAGATAATGTTACGATGGGTCATTCCGTTCTATTGGCCGCCGCTTCCGGTTCGATGGCGGGCGCAGGTATCGTCGCCGAGCTTTTGGGCGAAGTTTTTTCGAGGATTTGAAGGACATTAAAATTGTTGAAATCTCTTCTTAAAACGAAGAACCTTTGATCCTATTTCGATGAACTTCCATTTTCGTAAATTTCGTTGATTTCATCTTTACGGAATTCTCCCGAGTGCGATTTTTATCGGATCAATTATGTTACTGGCAATGAAAATACTTAGGAACGCGATTCTAATTCCATTGCTTCTTTGTTTCTTCTCGTGTAATCGTTCCGCGGAAAACGATGCTCGAGATTACGACAAATTACTGATTTCTTGCATCGTAAGTCATCAAGTGTGCGCAGACTCCGGGAAATGCAGACCGGAATCGGATGCGATGTATATAGGTAAAGGAATCGTTGGATATTGTTTGAATCTGATTACCGGATATTCCTTAGAACAACAGAATCCTTCCCGCTAATCGGAGAGTCCGCTTTCAAGCTCCCAACTCGATTTCCTAATTTATAAGAAGCGGAACGAAAGATATTTTCTATTGCTTAAATAATAGGGCTTATTAAACTATAAAAAATAAGCGAATACCCGCGAGGTCCAATCGGATTTTCGGGACCCAAAATTTGAAAAAGTAGCCGAACGCTGAAAAACTTCGGAATCGACCGGTTTGGTCGAAGTTTTGCGGCTTTTTATTTTTGGGATATCCGATTCGTTTATGACATTGTTTCAGAATTTTTTTCTATTCGATACGTCCACCCCCTTTCTTCCCAGTTCCTACGATCCGGCGCTGATCGTTCTTTCCGTTCTTGTTTCGATTTTTTCTTCGTTTATCGCGCTTCAGATGGTCGGTCAAAGCGACCCCGAGTCTTCGAGTAAAGGAAGTAAGCTTCTGATTCTTTTTGCAGGTAGTCTTGCGCTCGGTTGCGGAGTTTGGGCGATGCATTTTATCGGAATGCTTTCCTTTCAACTCTGCACGACCGTTTCTTATGACAAAACTCTTACCATCGTTTCGATGATTCCGAGCTTCGTCGCTTCTATGATCGCTCTTGCGTACGTAGCGCGCCCCAAGATTCACTGGGTGGAATTGGTTTTCGGCGGCGTGTTGGTGGGTTCGGGTATAGGAGCCATGCACTATACCGGAATGGCTGCGATGAGAACCGATGTTTTACTGCGTTACGATCCCGTATTCTTCTCGCTTTCGATTTTAGTCGCGGTGATTCTCGCGATTCTTTCCCTTTGGGTCCGTTTCGGTTTATCGAATTTAAAATTAAGCCGAAATGTTTCCACTTTGATCGCGGGTTCCGTGATGGGACTTGCGATTTCCGGTATGCATTATACCGGGATGTTCGCCGCAAGATTCATAGGAACTCCGGACACTTCCTTTGCCGCAGGATCTTCCAATCCTACTTTTTTAGCGCTGGCGGTTTCGATCACTACGATCACGTTCACCGCGTTTACGTTTGCGGTAAATGCGTTCATCCGTTACAGAAAACTTGTCAACAACCTCCGCGCGAGTGAAACCCGTATGAGAGCGATCGTTACGACCGCGGTAGACGGAGTGTTTACTCTTAACAAGGAAGGCCGCATTCTTGATTTCAACAATTCAGCCGAAAAGATATTCGGTTACCAAAGCGAAGAAGTGATCGGTAAGAACATCCAGCTTCTCATTCCGGAAGCGCTCGGAAACAAAGAGGAAGACTGGATTGATAAGCGACTTCTCGGAAAATTCATCGGCACGGGTCAGGAATCCTTCGGTTTAAAAAAGGACGGAGGGCGATTTCCGATTCGTCTAGCGGTCGGTTATGCGAAACTTCCGAACGAAGACATTCTTGTTTGTTTTGTCACGGACATCAGCGAACAAAAACTGATCGAGACCGCTCTGAAACAAAGCGAACTTCAAAAACGTTCCCTCATCGAAAACATTCCCGGCGTCACGTATCGTTGTTTGCTGAACGATAAATGGACCATCGTGTTTTTGAGCGAAGCGGTGGAAACGTTAACCGGTTATCCGGTCAGCGATTTTATGGAACCGAATCCGAAACGATACTTCGTCGACTTGATCGTTCCGGAAGACCGGGAACGCATCGGCGCGGTCGTGCAGGAAGCGGTCCAAAAGAAAAAGGCCTTCGTCTTGGAATACCGTATCCTCGATAAAAACGGAAACGTCAAATGGTGCTGGGGCCACGGCAGCGCCATTTTCGGAGGCAACGGAGAAGTCCTTTTTTTGGACGGCGTTATTTTGGACATCACCGAACGAAGAAACATGGAGGAAGAATTACGAAGATCCATGGAAAAAGCGGAACTCGCCGCGCTTACTAAAACCTCCTTTCTCGCGAACATGAGTCATGAGATCAGAACTCCTATGAATTCGATCATCGGCTTTACGGAAGTTCTTCTTTCGGGAGAATTGAAGAAGGATCAAGTCAGTCATCTTGAAATCATCAAAGGTTCGGCTAGATCCTTGTTGCGTTTGTTAAACGACATTCTCAACACCGCCAAGCTCGAAAAAGGAGCGGTGGAGCTGGAAAACAACACGTTCTCCCTTTTTAAATTGATAAGCGAATTGAAGTCCATCTTCGGCTTAAACGCGCGCAAGAAGAATCTCGAGTTCGAAGTGATCCGCGATCCGAATCTGAACGAATTTTTCATCGGCGATTCCTTAAGAATCCGCCAGATTCTCACCAATCTGATCGGAAACGCGATCAAGTTCACCGATCGAGGCAAGGTCGTTTTCCGAATCGATTCAGAGGATTCTTATATACATTTTTCCGTAAAGGATACCGGAATCGGAATCCGGGCCGACAGATTGGATAAGATCTTCGATCCGTTTACGCAAGCGGACATTTCGACCACGAGACGTTACGGCGGGACCGGCTTGGGAACGACGATCTGTAAACAGTTAACGGATCTGATGAAGGGCGAAATCTGGGTGGAAAGCGAATTCGGAAAAGGAAGCGTATTTCACGTTAGGCTTCCTTTGGTTCCCAATACGAGGATCGATTGGCATAAGGAAAAGCCGTTCGATTATCGATACCCGAAACTCAAGATTCTCGTCGTGGACGATATGGAAAAGAACACGGAACTACTCAAACTTCTTCTGACGAACGAAGGTCACGCCGTTTCGGTAGTTTATAGAGGGGAGGACGCGGTCCGCAAATACTCGGAAGAAACGTTCGACGTGATCTTTATGGACGTTCAAATGCCGGGTATCGACGGTTTGGAAACCGCAAGAATCATCCGCTTTCATGAAACGCAGGAGAAGGTAAAAAGAACTCCGATCATCGCTTTGACCGCGAGCGTATTTCAAGAGGATCGGGAAGCGGCGAAAGAGGCGGGAATGGACGGTTTCGTCGCCAAGCCGATCGATCTTCCCGAATTGTTAAGCGAACTCGCTTCCGTTCTTCGGTTGGACGGGGTTTCCGGTTCCAGGAAGGAAACGAAAATTCCCGCGTTGATCGCGCCCAGCGAATCCGATAAGGAACGAATCAGAATTTTGTTCCCGGAAATTCTAAACGCGTTTCAAAGAGGAACGATCGAAGAATCGCATATCAACGAATTGTTGACCTTGATCGCCGGAAAAGTGGAGGAGGAGCGGATCGAAAAATTCCTTTCCAACGTCAATCAGTTCGAATTCGAAGAGGCGCGGTCGAGATTATTTGAATTTTCATCTTTTTTGAATATTCCGGGAATTGAAAGTTAAATGAGCATAGTTACGAATTCACAGGCCAAAATTCTGATCATAGACGACGAAGCCGCGAATCTTCAGGTGTTGAAACAGATTCTGAGCGCGGATTATCGTTTGTACTTCGCGAAGGACGGTTACAAAGGAATCGAACTCGCCAAATCCGAAAAGCCGAACATCATTCTTCTGGATGTGATGATGCCCGGCATGACCGGTCATGAAACGTGTAGAATTCTCAGAGCCGAACCTTCCACTTCGAGAATTCCCATCATCTTCGTGACCGCGATGGCGGACGAAGAAGACGAAGCGGACGGATTCGATTCGGGCGCGGTGGATTATATCACGAAACCGATCAGCCCTGCGATCGTAAAGGCAAGGGTGAAAACGCATCTTTCGTTGGTTCGAACCGAGGAACTTCGGGAAACGCGTCTGCAAATCATTCAAAGACTCGGACTTGCCGCCGAATACAAGGACAATGAAACGGGTCTTCACGTAATCCGTATGAGTCATTATTCCCGTATCATCGCGTTGGCCGCGGGCTTTTCTCCCGATTGCGCGGAGGATTTGCTTCACGCTTCTCCGATGCACGACATCGGGAAGATCGGAATTCCGGATAATATATTACAAAAACAAGGAAAGCTCGATCCCGAAGAATGGGAAGTGATGAAAAAACATCCCACCATCGGAGCGGAAATCATCGGCGATCACGATTCCAGATTGTTGCAATTAGCGAAGACGATCGCATTGAATCATCATGAAAAATGGGACGGCTCCGGATACCCGGGCGGATTGAAAGAGGAAGCGATTCCGATCGAGGCTCGTATCGTCGCGTTAGCCGATGTTTTCGATGCGCTCACGACGCAAAGGCCGTATAAGAAAGCTTGGGAAATTTCGGAAGCGATCGATTACATTCAAAAAGAATCCGGCAAACACTTTGATCCGAGTTTGATTCCGATCTTTTTGGAAGTGATGCCGAAACTTCTCGAAGTAAGAGAACGCTGGGCGGAAGGATCGTAACTTTCTTTCAACGATTCTGAATCGTTTCCATCAGCTTTCTCGTGTCGAAATAAACTTCGTTGCGGGTGATCTTTTCGTTTTCCACTTCCACGATGTCCATTCCGTATTCGATCACTTCCGTATCCCGAACGGGAATCACCGCTTTCCATTTTAAAACGAATCCTTTCTCGTTCGGAATGATTTCGTCGTGCGTCCAAACCCAGTTCGGATTATTCCGAAGTAAAATCCTAAAGTAGGAAAGAAGTTTTCCGCGGCCTCGCAAGCCTTTCTTTGCGGTCGGATCGGAATAAAACGCGTCGTCCGCATAAAAGGTGAGAAGATGTTCCGGCCGATTACCGGTCCAAGCGGACAACCAGCGAACACAGAAATTCTTTGCTGCTTCCAAATTCATACGTTAATTCCCTCAAGAAACAAAAACGATCCGAATTCAACGGAACGTTCTTAGCGATTCTTATTTGGAAAGAATGACAAATGTCTTTTTTTGGAAAAGCAATTCTTCGTTTTCTTCAGAGTTCGTTCACGTCGACCAACAGAAAATTCGGCGAAACCTGTTTCAATTTTCGTTTGGAATATGACCCTTTGTCCGCCACGGCTTTCTTTTTCCAAATCAAACCGTCCGCGGTGTTCGGACCGTTCATTACCTTTTCGTAATAATGATCCGCCGTCTTTTTCTTTCCGATCGCGGACTGGGTGCGAGCGAGCCAAAGATGAGCCTGGTTTTTTCGGAAGGAACCGGATTCGTACGCGGCAGATTCCTCTAAAAGCCGGATCGCTTCGTTCCATTCTCCCGTTTCCAACTTGAGGATCGCTTGCAAAAAGGAAAGGGCCGGATCTTTGAGTGAGAGCCTCTTTGCCTGCTCCAGTTGATCGAATATCTCGGGGATTCCGCCTAACTGCGGATTGTCGTTGATCAACATCGCTTCTTTATAATGTTCGACGGCCGTGGGCTTTTCCGATTGAATCGACTTTTTCTTTGCGATCGACGTACGTTTGCCGCTCGGATCGACGATTGAATAGCCGGGCCCGTCCTCCCAGACGATCGGAATTTCGAGATACGGTCCTTCTCCCGTGGGGGCGGCTCCGACGGAGATATAAAGTTTCTGCGCTTCCGGGCTCATCACCACCGATTTAACGGACGTGATCTGACGGATCGTGGAACCCATGACTCGAAATTCTCCGCTACTCGGATCAACCGTGTCGTTTAACAAATTCTGCAGATCCTTTACGCTCGTTCCTTTGGAACGGCTTTGGGCGAGAATCTGATGCGCTCGTTTGTATCTTCCGAACGTGTGATTGTAAAAAACCGGAGAAGCCAAGATCTCTCCGCTTTGCAGACGCGGACTCAAATAGTGATTGGTGTTTACGAAGGATTCCGAACCCGCTTGGGAATACGTAACGTCCATATCGCCGAAGTTGGTTTCGATGACCGCCGCCTTTGAAACTTTGTCCCGGAAACTCGTAACGATCGCTCCCCACGTGGAGTTGATTTTGTGTTTTCTCGCGATCTCGACCGCCTCATCGATGTTATGCGATTCGGAAATGATCTTATGCCCGAAGTCGATCACTCCCAAACCTTTGGATCCGATCTTTTTGTGAAAGCGGGTGTGAAACGAAAGAGTCAATCCCGCTTCGTTGAACGCCGTGATTCCGGGAGCGTCCGCTCCTCTGCAAGTGACGTATCCGTATCGAAGGCCGTTTACCGGAGTGCAAAAAACCACCACGGGTCTTAAATCCCATACGTCGACTCCCGGAAAGTCGAAGTTCCGGGCGTGATATAACATTCCGTCCTTGCTGTGACTTCCCCAGACCGCCGCGCTCGTGCAGGCGGGCACCAATTGCGAATTACCGAATCCGCCGAAGTGGGCGAGTTCGGGCAACATCTGAATCGCGCCTAAAAGTCCCACCGAGTTTTGAAACGCATCCATCGTGAACAGATCCTTCTCGATCTTGGCGGTTTTACCCGCGGCTTGCAACGCGGCGATTGTCCGTTTAGAAAATTCTTCCGGCCTGCGTTTTCTCATTTGATTCTGCGCGAACTTGAGATACATGGATAGGAATCCTTTTGCGGGGAAATTGCGTTTGTCGCGTGGAAGGCTACCTAAGAGTAAGTTGCGCGCCATAACCGGATAAAAATCGAAGATCGGTTCGAACTCTCCGATGTTCTTCATGATTTCACCGAACTGACGTCCCATTTCTTCCTGGGTTCCTTTGAGATGTACGACTGCGAGAGGATGTGTTTTGCGTTTCATGTCCGAAACTATAAACCATCGGGGAAGAAGGATCGACCTTCCCGATCGGTTGGGCCGTGCGATCCTATCGGATAGGTCGTTAAACCGCGAATCGTCCGGGAAGAATTTGAAAAACGAAACGGAATCAAAAAGATGGAATATCTGAATTCGAGTCTGACATTCTTTATTTACTTCGGAGCGGCGAACGCCTTCTTCTATTCGATTTTGGAATCGGTCAAAAAAACTCCGATCAATCCGACTTTGATCCTCATTCAATGTCTTACCGGAAGCATTTTACTTCGTTATGCCTGGTATTTCGAACCTTCCCTGCTTGCGGTTCCGTATTTATTCTGTTTTTTATTTACGGGAATCACGCTCGTAGGTCCGCTCGTATATGTTTACGTAAAATCCCATCTCCATAAAATTTCCGAAGGAAGGATTTCCTTTCGGGAAATCGGAGCCAGATACTGGTTTCATTTTATACCCGCGGTCGTATTCGCGATTTTCGAAATCGCCTATTTTTTGCAGGAACCGGACGTTTTGAAAGAAGGGGTTTCGAACAGCTTCCGCAGATTTCAATGGGACCCGATTCATCTCGCGACTTTTCTTGCGTGCATTCAAGTTTCCTTATATTCCATTCTTTGCCTGCGTGTTTATCTGCGGATCAGCCGGAAATACGAGATCTATGAATTGAAACTCGTGTGGATCATTCTTCTATTGCCCGTATCGGCGAACGTCCTCATCGGCTCCGCTTTCTTTTTGAAAAACGAAATTCTGTTTAAAACGGGCGCTTCCTGCATCGTTTCGGTCGTTCTTTTGATGTTCGTTTTGCGGGAAAATCACCCCGCGTTTTTCAACGAGATGACCGTGGCGATCCAAAGCTCCAAGTATCAAAACACCGTTTTGTTAAGCGAAGAAATTCTGCAAGCCGATCGGAAGCTCAAGGAGATGATGGAAAGCCGCGCCTTTTATCGGGACGGAGAATTGAGACTGATCGATCTCGCCGCCGGTCTGGGTTTGAGTCTGCATCAAACTTCCCGTTATCTCAACGAAGTTCAGAGAATGAGTTTTTACGAACTCGTCAATCATTATCGCGTTCAGGAAGCGTGTCGGCTTTTGATTGAAGAACCGCAAAAGGCCGTGTTGGATATCGGATTCGAAGTGGGATTCAATTCCAAATCGGCGTTCAATTCTCAATTCCTAAAAGCCACGGGTCTGTCGCCCGCCCTCTACCGAAAAAACAGGCTTTCTTCGCTGTAAATTTAAGATTCGATTCTAATTCGACTCCGCAAAAAAGAATTCAGGAATCCGATCGGAAATATTTCGTTTGCCTTTTCACAATCCGAGAACATTGTTTGGAGTTCGATTTCAAAACCTGACTTTATCTATGGGAGAATTTATGAAAAGAATCGAGATGTTGTTCTTTGCGGTTTGTATCGCCGCGTTCTTGGCCGATTGCGGAAAAAAACAAACGGATCCGCACAAAGGCGCGATCACATTCGTTAAGGGCGATGTGAGCGTTCAAAGAGGGGATCAAAAACGCAAGGCCTCCGTTTCGCAAGTGCTCGAAGTCGGAGATACGATCGTTACAGGTCCTCAATCGGTCGCTACGCTCGTATTTGGGGAGAATTCTTACGTGATCGAAATCGAATCGGATTCCGAGTTTCAAGTCAAGGCGGACGCCGACGAGAAGTCGTTTCTTCAAAACAAAGGAAGCTCTTGGATTCTTGCGAACAAACTTCTCAAAACCGATCGGATGAGTCTGCACACGCCGACCACAACGGCGGGCGTACGGGGAACTAAATTTTATACTTCGATCTACGAGGATATGACGTTTACTTGTCATTGCGAAGGTCAAATCGAATTGGAAAATATGCAGAGTCATTCCAAAAAGATCAACGATTCCGATTACCTGGCGGTAACCAAAGGAAACAAAACGATTTACATCACGCCCGCCGATTTACAAAAATCGAATGTACCGTACAGCCATGAGCACAGCGATTTGGAAAATTCGCAATTGGGCGCTCAGAGCAAAATGACGCCGGAACAATTCCGAACGGTTTTGGAATTGGTTAAGAAAAAATTCGTAACCCCTTAATCGGATCGCAAATTCCGCAAGCAACGAGCGCTGACTTGCTTGCGGAAAGCAGTCTCTTCCGCGATCGAATCGAAGAAGAGGCTCGTTCTTCTTTTATAATTTGATTTTAAAGTTTTCATTCTTCTTTTTGCTTTTCGAATCATCTTTCTAATTGTGTCTAAATTGCGTTTCAAGTTATTGAAATGAATTCTTTTTAAGGAATTTTTTAGAATTCACTTAAACTCGTTCCGACAAAAGGAACCTCTTCCGAGCAGAATTCATTCTGTTTCTTCAGAAATGTCATCCTCCTAAAAAGTTATCATTTTATCATTCTTCCCGAGGTTCTTTTGGGAACTTTGTTCCATCCCTTCTTAAAATATAGAATCATACGATCCAAACTGGCTAAAATTAAATAAACATTTGCGTAGAATCAATTTCCTGCTGATTCTGCACTCGGGAAATACGAGCGATTCCAAGCATGAACGTACATCAGAACGAGAAGAAAATTCAACGAAAAACGATTCTTATGGTTTTGACGATTGCCCCCGTTTTAATCATAGGCACGTTCGTTTACGAAGCGAAAAAGAAACAGGAAGAGATTCATCGAATCGTTTGGATGCGAGCGAGAGTGACGCAGGATTACATTCGTAGAGTCAGCAATCAAACCAAGGCATTGGGGTCGTCGATTACGAACGCGATGCTGTATCATTCGGATGAAACTCCAAGCGCATCGGTTCTTCGGAAGTTCCGCAACTTTCCGAGTTTGAAATTGTTCGGAATTGAAAATCGAGATGTAAGGAATTCTCCAGCGCTTGCTGGGGAAACCTCGCAAACCTCCCCAGCGCCGCAGTATTCCAAACAGATCACGCCCTTTCTTTTAAAAGAAGCGGAAGCCGCGTTGGGTTTAAAAGGACAATTCGATACGCTTGTAGAAACAAAAAGCGAATTTATATGGGCGTATTATTTATCCGCGCAGGGGTTTATGTATTACGCGCCTAAAGGTAATGTTTACAAGGACGTATTCAATGACGGATTGTATGAAAGGCCGTTTTGGGTGCAAGCGACTCCCGAGGCCAATCCGGATCGCAGACAGGTCATCACCGGATTATACAACGATATCATCGATCAAGGTTTGATGATCACCGTTTCCGAGCCCGTGTATTTTCGAGATCGTTTTCTCGGGGTCGCTTCGATCGACATAGGTTTGGATGCGATGCGGAGAATTTTGGAAGTGGGGGATTGTATCGGAGAAAGTATTCTGATCGACGAAAACAATCGGATCATCGCAAAAGTGGCGCCGATCGATTTGAACGATTCGTTGATTCAAGTTCCAAGCGGACCTTCGGAGAAATTCTTTCTACAGGGCGGAAATTACTGGGTTTTCTTCGACATCAAAGAAGGTGATGTCCGTTTAATACATCGGATTTCCGCGATTTGGTTTATTCTCTACATCATTACGGGTTTATTGCCGTTCTGGGGACTTGTTTGCGCGCTCGGGATCGTGCTCATTCTTTATATAAAGTTGAAGTCCTCGATGGAACATGTTTCCCAATTGATTCACACCGATCCGTTGACGGGAATCGCGAATCGTCGCGGTTTTTTAAAACTGACGCAAAAGGCTCTCGCGATCAGCAATCGCCACGGACAAAACTGGACCATTCTGATGATCGATATAGATCACTTCAAACAAGTGAACGATCAATTCGGACACGATACGGGAGATCGAATTCTCGTCAAAGTCGCGCAAGTGCTCGGAACCTGTATTCGACAGAGCGATGCGCTTTGTCGCTGGGGCGGGGAAGAATTCGCCGTATTTTTATTCGGAGCCAATCCGGAAGATTCCGTGAACATCGCCGAACATCTCCGCAAGGAAGTGGAAAACAAAGTCTTTCTACAAGACGGAAAAGCCGTAACGCTGAGCATCGGCATTTCGGAAGGAAGAGGAGGTAGAAGCGGTCTGGAGGAAGCCTTTACTCACGCCGACCAAGCATTGTATCAGGCCAAAACATCCGGAAGAAATCGAGTCTGCGTATTTGAAACCGTCACGGATTTGATTTGAATCGTCCGTGGGCGAACGGTATATTATAAAGATTGAATTCGTTTGCTAAACGGAAGTGACGCCCGCTCTCGGATTTTTCGTCGATGCTTTCCTTGTCTCATCTTTCCTTATTATAAGATGAAATTATTTCTTTCGCTGAGCCCAAATCTTCTTTGAATCCAAACACAATGCGGAAAAATTCTTTTTGTTATATAATGTATGCGAAGTGATCATGCGATCCGTTGGCTAACAGAATTTCATGTTTAGAATCCATCTCGAAACTCGGAACGGTTGCGTTTTTGTCAAATCTGAAGAACTTTTTGCCAATCTATTGGGAGGAAAAACATCTAAAGATTCATATCTTCTACAATTTAAAGGATTGATTCTCAAATTTTATTTTGAGAAGTGCTGAAAAAGATTTTGGATTTATTTTTGAAAAGAGTTGATAGTATCGGCTTCGAGAACGGTCCAACGGTCGGACGGTTCCGTTCTCGAGGTGAATCCATTGCAGTTAAAGAATCGTATCGGTGTACAAGTCGAAAAGGTAAGAATCAAAAAGCGAATCATCTTCTCTCTCTTAGCCGTGATTTTGATTCTAATGTTTTTGTTTCTCATCTACGAAAATCTTAGAATGGAAAAAGAAATCGATCGGATCGTAGGCATGAGAGCCCGCGTGATGAACGATTATATCCGCAGAGTGGGATCGCAGACTAGAGCCCTGGGCTTGTCGATTGCCGATTATCTCAACTTTAATGAGGATGTGCCTGCCAATCCGAGTTTGCTGAAAAAGTTAAAGACCTATCCGAATCTGAATCGTTTCGGAATTCCCAATGTAAGCCGTGAGTTGATCGACGGCGCGGATGCGGGAACGCTCACCGCGGTCGGATCGATCGCAAAGGTCGAGCCGCAGCATTTGAAGGAAATCGAAGCCGCGTTGAGTTTAAGAGGACAATTCGAATCCCTCACCGAAAAACAAAGCGAAGTCGTATGGGCTTATTATTTATCCGCGCAGAAATTCCTTTACATCACTCCCAAATTCAAGGACGAAAATTATTATTTCACGGACGATCTCTACACCGGACCTTTCTGGACTCAGGCCAATCCGCAGGCAAACCCGCAAGGACGTCAGATCATCACCGATCTCTATGAAGATCTTGCCGGAAAGGGTTTGATGATCACCGTTTCCGAGCCCGTGTATGTAAAAGGGAAATTCTTAGGGGTCGCATCGATCGATATCGGTTTGGATGCGATGCGGAGAATTTTAGAAAGCGGGGATTGTATCGGAGAAAGCATGCTCATCGACGAAAACGGAAAGATCGTCGCAAAACCCGGTCCGTTTAAACTGAACGACCGGCTGCCGGTAAACGTCGCTTCCCTGATCATGACCCCCGAAGAATCGTTCTTTATCAAAGACGGTAGTTTTTGGATAGGATTTCAGATTAAAAACAACGAGATGTGGCTCGTTCACGAAATTAAGATTTTTGAATATATTCTTTACATATTGAAAAATCTATTGCCGTTTTGGGCTCTCGTATTCACGTTTTCCATCGTTCTGATTCTCTATATTAAGCTGAGATCATCGATGAATCAGGTTTCCACGTTGATTCATACCGATCCATTGACCGGCATTTGGAATCGCCGGGGATTTTTGAAATTAACACAGAAGTCTCTTGCGATCGGAAACCGTCAAAGCCGTAACGGAAAGCACGATTGGACGATCTTGATGGTGGATATCGATCACTTCAAGCAGGTGAACGATAAATTCGGCCATGAGACGGGGGACAAAACGCTCGTGAAAGTCGCACAGGTATTGAACGATTCCGTGCGACAAAGCGATGCCGTTTGCCGTTGGGGCGGGGAAGAATTCGCAGTCTTTTTATTCGGAGCGACGCAAGAGGACTCGATAAACATCGCGGAAAACTTGCGCAAAGAAGTGGAGAATCGAATCCACCTCGAGGATGGAAGGCCGGTGACATTGAGTATCGGAATTTCACAAGGAAAAAGAAACTTGGAAGAAGCCTTTGCGAACGCGGATCAAGCCTTGTATCGTGCAAAGTCTTCCGGAAGAAATCGAGTTTGTGCGTTTGATCCTAAAATGCCCGCAACCGTTCCCTCTCATTAAAGGGAAGTCGATCTATCATTCAGATTTAACTTTTATTCTTCAAGCTATAAGCTGAGCAGCTTTTCGAAATCCGATTTGTTATAGTTTGTAAAAATACAAAGCGATTCTTTTGAAAGATTGATTTGAAAAAATCGCGTTTCCTGTTTCGGAGTTTTATATGGGCCATACAATTGCAATCGACTACGGGTTAAAAGATCTACAAGTCAATTCGGTTTGTTATAAGCTTCTCATTATCGAATTTTCCGGCATCGTGAATCACGAAACCTTGAGAGGGATTCCCGCAAAATTGCACTCAATATTCCACGAATTGGAAGGGACGTTGGTCATTGATATTCGAGGGGTAAAAAATCCCGATGCCGAGTTCGTAAGAGCCTTTACCAATATTTTGCTCGGCATTTCGGAGCGTTTTGTCCGTTACTTTATCATGACGAGTGAAAGAAAAGTTTACAATTGGATTCTAAATTCCAGTAAGCTGCGGGACGTGGACCCGATTCTGAATTTCGAAGATTTAAAAAAAGAGTTGGAACTGGACTCTTTGATCCGCGAATTCGAATTATGAATTACAGCTTGTGCCAAAACTTATTTCTACTTGGATAGAAAAGCAAGCTGCAAGGTTCTTGTCCTGACGCTGCGATCCGTAGAGAGCAGCGTCGCTGAGTTTCCCGCTGCGATCCGTAGAGAGCGGTGTCGCTGAGTTTTCTGTGGGACAGGTTCTTATAAAAAATCAGAGCGAAAATAATTTCTTATATTCATTTTATATTTTGAAGGGAACCCAATTTTAGATCTGTTATACTATTGAGTGTAGAAGGGAACTCACTCTATTACACTCGTCTATCTGGTTCCGTTCGCAACAACGAGCCAGATAGATAATTTTAGAGAGTTTTCGTTTTCAATCTTCTCCGATTCTCCGCAGTACGGACTTCTTCCTTCCTTTTTATTTTGATTAAAGAAAATCTATATTTCCTTGCGCAATTTTTTGTATAACTTCGGACAACGCCGGATGGGGTAAATCGTTTCTGTTCGGCTTGGAGACGGGATCGGAAAAAATCAAATCCTATTGCGGAAATCGAATGTGATGCTAATGATCGTTGCCGAGTTGTCATTCTTTAATTCTTAAATTCAATTTATAACTAGGGGAGATTTGAAATCAAACTTATATTAGAATAAAGGAAGAATAACGTTCCATTGAAAGAAAACGATTCAATCGACTCGCTCCTATATCTCCATAAACACAGCACTGAATCTATTTGGCTAATTTGCATTCATTAGCCAGGTAGATTTTTTTTTGTTTTCTTTAGGAAGAAGAGGTTCGATCGAGTGGGGGTCTTTTTCTTCATAGTCGTCAAAGTGCATGACTTGGAACAAGAAAATGCCGGAATGTGAATCAAGCGGGAGCGTTTGTTTGCGATCAATTATGGGAATGTTTTCGCTCCTGCATTCGATTCCTTGCAAAAACATGTTAAAAATGCTTTCGAAGGCGCTTGCAATCGAGTGGTCGGTTTGGGTTAGATACGTGGGATTGATAACTCCGTCCAATGCTGCGACCAAGATATCGATCGTAAGTTCGCGATTGATATCCTTTCTAAATTCGCCGATTTCCTGACCTTCTTGGATTAAATCAGCGAGTCGTCTCATTCGTTCCCGACGGTATTCCTGCATCATGGAGTAAAGATCGGGGCGGAGATTCTGAATGTCCCTTGCAAAGGGTTTCCCCATCTTCGAACCTAGTTCAGAAACGATAAACAGGATTTCGCGCAGTCTTTGACTCGGACTTTTGGATTTATCGGCGATGATCGCTTCGTGCTGGCTTTTGATTTTTTCCTTAATGAAATCGAAAACCGCGCTGATCAATTTTTCTTTCGCGTCGTAATATCGATAAAGGGTACGTTTACTGATTCCTATATGTTTGGCGATTTCATCCGTGTTCGTTTTGGCAAATCCGGCGGATAAAAAAAGCCGTGTCGTTCTCTCTAAAATTCTTTCAATCATATCGGGAATCGTTATAGGTGTGTGTTCTATTGATTGGACGCGGAATCTTTTGTCAACGTTTCGGTTTTTCGGGAATTCGGGAAAAACCGAAACGGATGTTCCCTGATTTCTTAAAGGAGAGCTTTCTTTCTGAGTCCCTTTGGAGAATCGCCGGTCCACTTTTTACACGCCCGGTGAAAGGAAGTGTAGGAGTTAAATCCGCATTCGAACGCGATGTCCAAGAGATTCATGTTTTGTTTTTCCGAGAGAAGGCGTACTGCATCGTTCATGCGATTGCGATTGATAAAATCGGAAAAGCCGGTGTTCTTATAATTGTTCAAATAAAAAGATGCTTGGTGAAGGCTGATTCCCAGATACGCGGAAAGATCGATCAAACGGATGCTGTCATCCGCGTATAATTTCGCCGCTATAAAGGCGCTCAATCTTTCTTCCGCGCGTTTAAGATCGTCCTCTTTGAGAAGATTTTTTTCCTCGATCCGATCGTTTGTTCGTTCGGAATCGTTTAAGGTCGACGGCTGTTCGTTGATTTCCTCGATCTCTTCGTTTTCCGTAAACTCTTTGAATTCGGATTTTTTCAGATTCCGGTTTGCGGCTTCTCTGTTGATGAAGTATAGAATTGAAACGAGAAGTATTTGAGTATAGTTTGAAATACTGTTCCAGTTCGAGTTATAAAACGTTATCCCGATTACATTTCCCAGAATCCCCGCGCCGAATCCGACCGGGATCGCGAACAAATACGGATTTTTCCGATTCGGCTCGACTTTGCGGAAAAACAAACCGTTTTCAACGGCCGTAATCAGACAAATACTGAAGCACGCGAGTTCTCCGGCGATTAAAAGAGGAGCGGGTTCTTCGAAATAAATCAAAAAGATGAAAGAAAGAGCGCCCGCACCGCCGGCGTTTCGGAGAACGGTCTTACACGGAACCGGATTTTGAAGAACGTTTTGGATCGTCATTCGGAGCAATAGAAAAGAATAGATTCCGGTTCCATAAATCAATGCGATCCATTTGAGTTTAGGGAATGCTCCGGTATCGAGCGCCTCGGAAACGATTCCGTTCCAGAGCGCAAGGTAAGCTCCGAAAAACAAAATAAACGCGGAGAAAATATTCCTCTCGATGCACGATTGCAGATCGGATTTCAAAACCGACCTATACTCGAAGCTTGATCTTAGTTTCGAATTATAGACGGTAATTAAGAAATTCTGGATGTGAGTATTCATAAGCTACGAGCTCTCTATTTGCGGATTCGAATTTTATATTTTCAAATAGGAGGCTCTTTAAAAACTTCCGGGTTGTTTCGATTCGGCTTATTTTTTCGCTTAATGGAAGATCGTGTTTTTGGATCCCTTGGTTTCGAACTTGAAACTGTATGTTGAATCTATAATGTAAGAATCGATTCGTAATTGCAAAGTATCGATTGAACAACTCGATGATTTGCAAAGACGCTGTTTTGCTAATACGAAATGATTTCATTTTGATTCTGAGTATCGTTGTATAATTTGAATCATTCTAAACCGAAGTGATTTGGTTTGATTCTTATCGAACGCTTCTATGAGCCATGTCTCTGAAAGGGGAGTATAAGTAAACTATAAAATTGACAAATAGTTTACCTCATGCCATTTCGGCATTGATTTTAAGAGGAATGATCCGGTTTTTTAATGCGAAATGAAGATTCTGTCGCGAACGGGATAAACGGGATCGTTTTTACTTTGTTTATCTTTTCTAAAAGTATGGAATTATCATTCGTTCGAATGAGATTCCTGCGTTAGGGATCGAAGCGGAGTCAATCAATCGTTTTACCGCCTTCTTTTGAAACGACTTCCCGATCCGCGATTGATTGACTGGAGCATTATGTTGCGACCGTAAGGAGCAACATTGAGTTGGAGCCCGACCGCGGAGCGGGAACGCCCCGAATTTTCCTTATAAAATTAAATCCTTGCATCCGGTTATGGTGCGGAGGTCACACACCGAACATAGTAGGTGGTTGCTTTGGAAGCGCTACCGGAGGTGAATCCGGATTGAAAGTTGATCGCCCAAGCGTTTGTGGTACTCAGCTTATATGTGGTCGAAGTCCAAAAATACTGCGTTGGCGTTGCGGGGAAATACGTTCCATTGATCAACGGAGAAACTCCGACAGAATGATCCAAGATACTTCTCAATTCGGTCACCGATGGAAGCCGCCAGGTCTTCCCTGCTAATGAGAGGCCGTTGCAGTATGTGAGCGCGTTAGCCCAGTTTAATTGATTCGTCCCTCCCGTTCCGCAGGAGGTTCCGGATAAGTTGTTTGTACATTTCTGCCAAATGAGACCCTTCCCGATGTCCGTGATCGTTCCGTCGTTGTTATCCACAAAGGGAGCAGCCGACAAGGAAAGTGTCATGGCATACAGGAAGGAGATGATTCCCCAAATAAAAACTGCATTCCACATTTTCATTTTATTTCGAATTTGTCGTAAGCTCATTGCGGTCTCCTTTGCGTTCTTTGAGGTTTCGGTTCTCGAAATCGGATTTCGGATTCTTTTGGGCAACGATGGAAGATTCACATATTTGAATTTCATACTGTTTTTACCTTTTTACGGAGAAACGCACCGGGCCAGAGATCCAGCCGAAGAGCTTGTGGTCCAAGTCGTTCCCCCGTCGGAAAAATACAGAACCAATGACTTCGTCGTATCCGGGAGATATAGAGTCGAGCTCCAGTAGTAATAGCTTCCCGTCGCATTCGGAAATACGGTCGTAAAGGTTCGAGGAGATGCCGCCGCATTGAAGTCGACTAACGTTTCGATTTCCGAAATTGTTGAAAGTCGCCAGTTATTTCGATTCGCATATCCCGCGCCTGAATTAAGTGCGTTTAAAGCGAGGCAAGCGTTGGTCGCGCCCGTTAAGTCGTAGAGAGTGTTGGACCCGCCGGAACAATCCGAATTGGTTCTACCCTGATGACAGGTTTTCCAATAGAGACCGGTGTTTGCATCGAGTGTTATATATTCGTTTCCGTTTACGGTTAGCAGGGAGAACGCAGGATTGACTCCTTTCTGGAGTTTCCCATCCTGTCCCGCTGAGCTTGCCAAAGAGCAGGTTGCGTCCAAAGTCCCCGAAGAATCCCAACAATTGATCTGCATCGTTTTGAGAGGCGCCGTTCCGAAGATCATGATATTGATATTTGCGGTCGTGCTTCCCGAAGAATTGCTCGCAGTGATTGTGTAAGCAGTCGCCAACTGAAATGAAGTCGGTGTTCCCGAAATCGCACAGGTAGTTGCGTTGATCGAAAGACCGGCCGGCAAAGCGATATCGGAAGTACAACTGGTTACGGTTCCGGTAAACGTCGGAGTCGCCGTTGCGGCCATTCCTCTAAAAAGAACATACGGGCTACCCGCGTAGTTCAACGAAGAAGGCGGAGGAATGTTGACTTGGATGGAAAAAGTCGTATTGGTGCTTCCGAATGCGTTGCTTGCGGTAATCGTGTACGTCGTAGCTGGTTGTGCTACGGTCGGCGTTCCGGACAATGCGCATGTGGTTGCGTTGAGTCCAAGTCCAGCGGGCAATGTGATGTCCGACGTACAACTTGTAATCGTTCCGGTTAACGAAGGTGTTTGTGTAGGAATCGCCGTTCCTTGCGTAAATGTGAACGGACTACCGGAGTAAGCGAGTCCCGTCGGAGGAGCCAAATTGACCGTGATCGAAATTGTCGTGTTAGTGCTTCCGAATGAGTTGCTTGCGGTAATCGTGTACGTCGTAGCTGGTTGTGCTACGGTCGGCGTTCCCGATAATGCACAGGTGGTTGGATTGAGCCCTAGTCCTGTAGGCAGTGTGATATCCGAACTGCATCCGGTGACCGTTCCCGTAACGGAAGGAGTTGCGGTTGTGATCGTAACCCCTTGTGTAAAAGTGAAAGGTGTTCCTGCGTAACTCAGCGCTGTAGGAGGGGCCAAGTTCACTTTAATGGAAATGTTTCGGGTGGTGCTTCCGAATGCATTGCTCGCAGTGATTGCATATGTGGTCGCTCCTTGAGTGGTCGTCGGAGTTCCCGAAATCGCACAAGTCGTCGTATTGAGATTCAAACCGGCCGGTAAGGGAATATCCGAAGTACAATTCGTAACGGTTCCCGTGACGGTTGGAGTCGCCGTAGTAATCGTTGCACCTTGCGTAAAAACGAACGGATCGCCCGCATACGTTAATCCGGAAGGAGGAGCTAAGTTTACCGTGATGGAAATCGTTGTATTCGTACTTCCGAATGGATTGCTCGCGGTGATCGTATACGTTGTCGCAGGTTGTGCTGTTGTCGGAGTTCCCGAAATCGCACAAGTAGCCGCATTGATTCCTAAACCGTTCGGCAACGGAATATCGGAAACGCAGTTCGTCGCAGTTCCCGTGAACGTAGGCGTTACCGTTGCAATTGTAGAATTCTCCGTAAACGTATAAGAGCTTCCTGCAAAATTCAAAGCCGAGGGCGGGGCTAAATTTATGGTAATCGTAATCGGGAAGGTCGTGCTTCCGAACGGATTGCTCGCGGTGATTACATAGTTTGTCGCCGCTTGCGCAACGGTGGGAGTTCCGGTGATTCGGCAATTCGTATTGTCTAAAAATAAACCTGCGGGAAATGCAATATCGGAGACGCAGTTGGTCACCGTTCCCGTAACCGTAGGAATGATCGTTGCGATTGTCGCGTTTTCCGTAAAGACATACGGACTTCCCGCGTAATTCAAAGCGGAAGGAGGCGCGAGGTTTACCGTAATGGAAATCGTCGTACTGGTGTTCCCGAACGCGTTGCTTCCCGTAATCGTATAATTGGTCGCAGCTTGGGGCGTGGTCGGATTTCCGGAAATTCCGCAATTCGAGGCGTTCAGACTCAATCCCGTCGGAAGGGGAATGTCCGAAGTACAAGCGGTAATTGTGCCGGTATAGGTCGGAACGATCGGCGCAAACGTGGAAGTGCCGACGGTAAAAACCATAGCGCCCGTAGCAAAATTCAACGCCGCGGGAGGATTCATATTCACGCTTATAAGAATAGAACTGGTTTTGCTTTGCGAAGAATTGCTGGCGGTGATCGTGTAATTCGTCGCCGCTTGGTTGACCGTCGGAGTTCCTGAAATCGCACAGGTTTTGCCGTCAATCGAGAGTCCCGCCGGGAGCGCGGGGCTTGCGGAACATTGTTCGATCAACCCCGCGGTGCTGGGTTGGATCGTAGCGATCGGCGCGTCTTTCGTAAGAACATAAGGACTTGAAGAATAATTGAGAGAAAGTGGATCTGTCGGTGATTGAAAAAGATTCATCGGACCGAAAAAACCTTTGAAACTAAAAGAATTCGAACTTCCTAAACAATGGATTGAAAGGAAAATGAATAACAACGGAGAAAGGACGAGCGGTGTGCGGCTTCTCAAGGGGAAGCGATTTCTTTTCCAAAAAAAGAATGTAAGAATCCGACTCTGGAACGAATTGAATCGATGTTTTTCTTTCATAAATTTTTTACCTACTTCCTGCAATGATCCATCCAAAAATAAAAAAATGACTCAAAAGAATTGGAACCGCTTGTTGGATGATTTACGAACGGAATGGTTTCCGTGCGATTTCTCTAAAGAAAATCGATTCATTCTCCGAAGAAAGAATCGGGAAATCCCCGAGATCCAACTTGGATTCAAAATCGAAACTGCTTCCTTTTCCTGAAAACGGAGAAGAGAATCAAGACATCCAACATCCTTTCTATATACACGTAAATTTATTCTAAAAAGAGCGGGATTTCCGCTCGCGTTATAACCTGATAAGTTTTTCTAAAGCCATGAATTTGGATCGTTTTTTCGGACCAAAAAAATCGAGGATGCTTCTTTGAAAAAAAGGAAGAATTCTTTCGTTCGTTCATGTCGATGGAATGGCGAAGATGTGTATTCGCTTAAACCAAAAGGACTAAATCGTCAAAGCGCTTTGTTTAATTGAGAGAAAAGACAACTAACGTGTAGTATGGATCGGATTCGTTTTAAGCGAAAGGATCACACGACGCAAACAATGGATTGCCCGCGTTTGCGTTTTTTGAAACGAATTTTCAATTCTGAGAATTGATTAGTTTTCGAAATTCTCTCGGAGACTTCCCCGTAAATTTAACACAAGCTCGATGAAAGGAAGAAGCGGAGTTGAACCCGCATTCTAAAGCGATCTGCAATAAATTCATATGAGACTTGTTTCTTAGATTCCGTTTAACGTCTTCGATCCGATTCATGTTCAAGAAGTCCGCAAACTTCATGGACATGTGTTTGTTGAGATAATACGAAGCTTGGTGCGTGGAAAGTCCGAGATAGGAAGCAAAGTCCGGCAAACGCAACTCTTCGTCCGCGTAACCTCTCACTTGAAGAAAGGAATTGATTCTTTCTTCGATCTTCTCCAGTTCCACTCCTTCTAAAATGTTTCTAGAACCTTCCGAAAGCATCTCCGATTCCATCAGATCTTCCACGGGAGAATCAACCAACGAATGACTGTCCACAAACTCCTTGTTCGATTCTCCATACGCGCGGCTGAAAAGAATCGGATAAAACCGTTCGATCAAAGTGATATACGCGATCATAATTCCCGGAATCAGCTCGGAAAACATCAGAATTCTCGTGGAATGCAGAACGGTTCCGAGCAAGTCCAAAATCAGCGAAAGCGTAATCGCAGAGGTAATAAAAGGAAAGTTAAAGAAAACACGGGGCTTTGCGGAAGATCGAATTTCTATGATGGACCAAACGGTCGTGTAAGACATCAGAGAAACCGCGATCGAATCGCAAATACAAATGAAAATCGTTCCTGGAACCGCGAAGGCGCTTCCCATCGCAATCGGGATGATTACGATCAGTCGCTTGCAGTAAAACCAAGGGTTGTGTAGGCGATCGAGGACGAAACGGATACAAATCAAAACCGCGGAAGACGCATACAGAACAAGACCGAAATAAATTCCTAGAAAGAGAGGATCTTTTTCCAATCGCGGGTCCGATTCCTGCGGGAAGATGACCTTGTTGTTCACCATCAAAAAGATGCTGACGCTGAGAAGAATCGTTCCATAGGCCTTACTGAATTCGTCCCTTTTGCCCGAATACAGTTTTACGATCGCCATCACGATTCCCGTTCCGACGCCGGCCGCGTGCGCGTAGAACAGATGAATCTCGGAAAAAAATAGAGAAGATACAATCTCGGAGAAGTTATTGAAATTAAACATTCGAAATCATCCCTTGCAATAGAATCGTTCTATCTTTGTATTGCGTTCCATCGAGTATAACCCGCCGGATCCCGTCCGGTCATCGGTAAATATAATTCTAAAAAAGGAAAATTATAAATATCATATATGCCATTTTAGAATTTAATTTAATCTGAAGTAGGATCGTATAACAACTCGTAGAAAAAAACTCGGCGAACCGGGGTCACAATCGTATGACCCTTGTTTGCCGGAAGCTCCGTATACAATTCTTTTCCCGGATTCTTAATTTCTAAATTGAATGTCCGCCGATGAAGACTGAAAGTGAAGCACTTTGGGCTGAGTTTCCCGAAACTGTTTCGGTGACATTCCCGTCTCCTTTAAAAAAGCCTTATAAAAAGAAGAATTGGAATTGAAACCGACGGCGATTCCGACCGAAACAACCGAACGAGCCGGGTCGTTCAACAACATCGACTTGGCTTCTTCCACCCGGAAACGATTGATATAGTTGTTGAAATTGATTCCAAGATGATTATTCAGAAAAAAGGAAAGCTGATGAACGGAAATTCCGAGTTCTTCCGAAACGTCGGGGAGGCGGATGTCTTCATCCAAATAAATTCTTTCCTCTTTGATGATATGCGCGAGTTTTTCTTCCAACGCGTTGATGTCTACGTCGTGTAAAAGGGAACGTTTGACTAGGTTTTTGCCGGGTTCGATCGTTAAAAAATCCAAAAGATTCGGATGGATGAGAGTCAGAAAGTAGTAAAAAACGACCGCAAACGTGGTGTGGACGCTGGAAAGAAGCACGAGAATCTTGTTTTCAAACACGATTCCGAGGATTTCCAAGGGAATACACAGCGAAATCAAGATCACCAGCGTAAGAATTGTCCGAAAACTGAACGAAGAAGATTCGTATTTTTTGTCGATAAATACATTGGCTACCGCAATTACGAAATAGACGAAAACATACAAATCGGCCGCAAATAAGAAGAATTCCAGCTCTTGAGTGCCTTGTTGCTCGTAAAACGTCGCGATCGGCAGCGCGAGAATAAAAGGCCCCAACAGATTCCAATAATAGATGAGAGGAAGGGTCGAAAACTTCTTAAAGATCATCGTTGAGATCAGAAATACGATCGTGCCGCTTGCGGCTAAAGCGATGATATCGATCAAAAAGAGAAATTTACGAAGCCAGGGAAGAGTGACCCAATTCAGGCTCGATTCGTCGACGAACTGAAAAATCGCCGTCAATACCAAGACGGTCGATACCAGATAATCGATCTGTCTGTTCGCACGAATCCAACTTCCAATTCCCAGGACTAAGGCAAAGCCCGCTCCAAATCTTATCAAGCTCAATAAGATTTCTTCATTTAACATTGAATCTAAAATATTCGCCATATCCGTTATTCGCTTTGTATCTTCTCCATTTATTTGTTAAGAAAACCAAAGCTCATCTCTAATTAAAGTCAGTGAACTCACCATATTCCAATCACGAGATTCATTTTTAATTTGAATTCAATTTGGTCCATTCAAATTCAATTAAAAGAAATCATTCTATATACGAAGGTGAAATTGACATTTAAATTGTAAAAGAAATTTTGAATATTCGTGATTACTTTTATTTCGATTAACAACTCTATAGATTAAGATCAATTCAAGTGATAAATAGTTTCTTTTGTATGTAAAATATTCCAGAACCCATCCTTAAATTGGATTATGGTTATTCGGTTTATAACCTGCGATCAATGTATTGTAAAAAAAAATAAATTCTTTTTAAATTGATGTTCAAAAAATACAAACAGATCAACCAATTCTTATTTTCGGAGTATAGTCGTTAATTTAGAAATCTTTAAAATGTTAAACGAAGTTCAAGAATCCTTGGGTCGGAAGTGTCGCAAGAGAATAAGGATTGTATCTAACGTTCTATCGTTAAATGAAATGAAAGAAATTAATTTCTGAGTCTTTCTGTTGGGCCTGCAATCAAATCAACAGATTCATGTCGAATTAAAGGAAATGCACATTTCAATTTATATTATGGAAAGAATTGATTTCATGAAATTCAAATGAATTTGTGCGAATGCGATGATTTGAAAAAAGAAAAACATGCTGAATTGAGAAACGTATAACTCGTTTTACCCAATTCGACTTCGTTTTCCGTCATAGAAACGAATGATCGCTTTGATGCGCTCCGTAAAAGTAGAAAAAAAATTAAAAGGAAATGCCCCTTTTGCCTACGCTTCCGTTCAACAGGAATGTAAATTCATAAATTCGTGAAGGTTTTCGAAGATATCAGGCGACTCGCGCAGAAAATTCATCTCGAGAAAAGAGAAGGACGGTGAGTGACACTTTTTTATTCAAAGAAAATTGTAAAAAAATCCCTTGTTTGGGGGAGATTCGACTCGGGAGCCCTGCCGAAATGCAGGTTCCCATTGCACGTTTTTTCTTTTTGAAAGAATCGTTCCTTTTCATAAATTGAACTGCCGACAAACCGCCGGGAAGAAAAAAGGTTTTTCTAAAAGAAGGATGTGAGCTTAGTTGAGCCATGCGGGGATCCTTTGCCTACTTTAGAAAGTGATAATTTACCAATTTCTTGAAAACAAAACGAAACGTTCTTCGATCGGTTTGTTCATTTGCGTTGATCGCTGTGGTCTTCTTATCGAAGTGGATAGATTACTATAAGTTGAAAATTTTCCTTAAATTTCTTTTGAAATTTATGTTATAAGATGAAAAGAAAGAATGAATTTATAGTATAAAATCGATGTATGATTTCTGAAAGCAGCGCTTTCTACATTGAGAATAAGCCACATGTAATGGATGTATATAGTTATTCTCTCTATAACCTGGAAGGGAAGCAATTGTATTCCGAACCGAATTACAATCCGCTCTTGGATTCCGAAGCAAAACTCAAAAAAATCGTAGAAAGATTTATCGATTACGGAAATCTTCATTCCGCCGTTTCCACTCTCCGCAGATTCAAGAACGGCAGAAATGTCCAGTTGATGGTGCGGTCGAACAACGATCGCATTTATCGGGTTAATTTTGAAATCAATCCGAAAGGCGGTTACGTTCTCGCGCATATCGAATCCACGACTCGAATTCTATCGAATCTCGAAAAGAATCGAGTGCAAAGATTTCGTTCTCTCAAACACGATTTGGTGAGAACTCTCAAGCTTGAAAAAACGTATTTTTATCTGGTAAACATTGAAATTTACAATCACCCCTTTCTTCACAAATACGAAACTCAGGTATACGAAGCGGTTTTTTTGGATCTGCATACGGAATTCTTAACGATTACGAACAGTCAAAACGTGGGGCTTCGGATTTCCACGAATCAGATTTTCTTCGCGTATCAGATCAACAAACCGGACGTCGATATCAATTGGATTCCTTCCAGTTTGATTTCGTATATGAAGAACACGATTCAAATTGAAAATCACGAATTTCATCTGAAACTTTCGATCGGCGGTTACCATACGGCGGAGACCGATACGAGTCCGCTACGAATTCTCAAAGGGCTGCGGGCCAATCTGAAAAAAGTGATCGATTATCCGTTCAGCCGTTATGCGACACAGAGCCAAAACGATTCTTCCAATCTGATTTCCACGTATTTATCCCTTCGCAATTCGGTTCACAAAAAGGAACTCCTCTTGTATTATCAACCGATCGTTCGTTCGGAAACGAAAGAACTTCATTCTTTGGAAGCGCTTTCGCGCTGGAATCATTCCGCAAAAGGGATGATCAGTCCGGACGTGTTTATTCCTTTAGCGGAAGAATCCGGTTTGATCAGTTCCATCGGAGCTTGGGTGATTCAAAGCGCTCTCTGGGATCTTTCTCAAATTCGAAAAAGCGATTCTTCGGTTTCGAACGCATTGATTTCGATCAACGTTTCTCCATTTCAATTGAAGAATCCCGAATTTGCGGACAATTTGATTTCTTATTTTTCAAAGCTGAATTTGAATCCGAATTCGATCGTTTTGGAAATGACGGAAAGCCGTTACGAAGAAACCGCTCTGATCATCGAACAGATGGCGATTTTAAAACGTTTCGGGTTTCAGATTGCGATCGACGACTTCGGAATCGGGAATTCGAATTTTTCCAGAATCGAAAAAATCGAATGCGATTATGTGAAATTGGATAAAAGCCTTGTGATCGGAGTCGACGTCAATCACAGCAAACGAAGCGTTTTGAAAGCCATTTCTCAAGTTCTTTCTTCGCTCGGTAAGAAAACCGTTTTTGAAGGAATCGAAAACGCGACCTTGGAAAATATCGCGATCGATTACGGTGCGAATTATCTCCAAGGGTATCACTATGGAAAGCCGACCTTGATTCAAGATCTTTCTTCCTTTCAAATTCCTCGATAATCCCATCAAGCGTTCTGCGTTAAACGCTCTTTCCATTCGAATATTTTTCCAGTCGATTTCTGACTCGGCATTTAGGTTATCTTTCAACCGAAGAATCGTAAAACTTGTTTGATCCGTTTTAAATTAAAATTCATTTTTCAGAATTATCAAAGTAAAGTATTCAAAATAGAAATATGAATTCGAATTGATAAGTTAGAAAAACATAAAATCCTAAAGAATAGAATAGCTTTGTAACTTTCAAGGGGCCAATAATAAAAAAGTGTTCCTTTTATAGAATGCGGCGAACAAAGACAGTGGATTCTATAAACTATAGGTATGCCAAATGTTCTTCGTCTTGATTTTCGATGGAAAGGCTCTTTCAAACATCCTTTGTTGCAATTTCAAGCGACTCATTTTACAAATATACTCTGGATCTTTGGGGGAGCTTTTCTTCTACACTGCGCACAAGCGGAGCCGATCGAGCTCGATGTTTCGCATAGTCCGGTCGGATTTCTGTTAAACGCATTCGTATACAGCGCTCATTCTTTGAGGAACGGAACTGAGAATCTGATTTTGGAAGAGGGGAGCTCCAGAACCATAGAGCTGGGAATAACGACATCTTCGGATATTCAAAAAGTCAAAATATTCAAAGAATTGAATGCGCCCGACGACGACTCCTTGACTTTCTCCGAGGAAGCGGAAATACAACGCACGTCCGGCTCCCCGAAAATTCTCATTCGTCTTGCCGTCGCTACGGATGCAAATTGCGAAGAAGAGAACTATGTTCTTGGTTTAAAAGCGGAAAACAACGTTGGGATCGGAAAAGTAAATATACGGATCCTAGAAGCGGATAAATGTATGTTCTTTGCAACGGCAAACGGCACCGGGTTTACCGGCGATTTAGGCGGTCTTGCCGGTGCGGATGCGATCTGTCAGACGGAAAAAAGCGACTTTCTGCCCGGAGATAAAAGAGAATATTCCGCATTTTTAGCGACTACGGTTACTCGGAAACCGGCCCTGAACATCGAACAGAGCGGAATCTCCGTTTGGCCGATGCGCAGAGGTTTGCGATATTACATTCACAGCAACGATGAAAGAAGAATTCATTTCTTCTTAGGAGCGGCGTATTCTCCCGCGCCCGCCTCGGAGGATCCGTCGGGAATTCTTCCGATTCCTTTGACCAACGGGATTCCCAATTCGATTCTGCCGAATCCCCCCGTCGTTTGGTCGGGATATTACAATTCGTTTCAGACATCGGTCGATTGTTCGAACTGGACTTCGAGTGCGAACACCGTTTCGGCATTGGTCATGAGTTCCATTTTCGACGACTCGTATTCGAACTGCGATGTCCGTCATTCTATCTTATGTATCAGACAATAAAATCAAACTATGAGGGCGCAAATGCAGGTTAGTAATGAGTTCGTTACATTCAATGTACAGGGAACGACTACCAAAGTTATGTTGATTAAACTTTCGGGAGTGATCGACAATCGTTCCATTATGAACGTTCGCGATATCATCCTATCGATTTTGGACGAATTTTCGGGGATCTACATTTTGGATTTGAATAAGATCGAAAACGAAGAGTTCATCAATCTTACCAATTTTCGAAAGATGATCTCGGACTCGATTCGGGTAAACCAGAATTGCGTAATCTTATCCGAGTGTAGAAAGTTGGAATTGTGGATCGAAAATTATTCCGTTTTTAACGGAGTCTATCTCGCTAAGAACGATTCGGAATTGGCTCAGGTTTTGAATGAGAAGATTTCAAACGATACGCTTTTGGACGATACGACCGACGAGTCCGATATTCGTCTGCACCTCGATTATCTGATTAAAGATAGTTATTGAAGGGAAATTTTAGAAGAATGGATCTTTTTCGATAAGAATTCTTCCGGAAAAAAATCTATCCGCCCAGTCCTCGGAAGAAAGTTCTCTTTTCGAGTAGGGCGGCCCTTTCGGAACCCGAAACATTCGAGTCCGAAAAATCGCTTCTTTTTTCGATCAAAACGTCATCGCTTTGTCCATTGCTTCGTCCAAGTCGATCGACAATATAATCAATTTGTCCAATCTTGTTAATTCGAAAATTTTGCTGATCGCGTTCGGGATCGAATACACGATCAATGCTCCTTTTAACTGCTTCATCAATCTGGCTTGCGTGCTGATCAGAACCGCGAGTCCGGAAGAATCGATATGCGTCGTCGCGGAAAGATCTAAAAGTAGAACCCTCGCTCCTTCGTCGATTTTCAGATTGAATAGATCCTTGAGTTTCTTAGAAGAGAAAATATTTACTTCCCCGTTCGTTTTCACGATCGTAATATGCGGTTTTAGTAAGTGATTTACGTGAGAATTGGACACGATCTCTACGGATAACTCATCTTTTGAATTGTTGGTTGCTTCCATTTTTGTTTTCCTAAAAATTAATATTGATTTTCATTTCGATTTTTTGATCTTTCCCGATCGGATTGAGTTCCGGACTCGGATTGATTGCGGGGGCCGCGGCTCCGTCGTGAAAAAAGAAGGCGAACGTCACCGGAAACGTAAGTAGTACCGCATTGAATAAATACGTGCAAGCCAAAGAAATTAAAAAAAGCTGATTCAGCTGTTTGTGTTTTTCAAATTCTCCGTTGGCTTGTTCCGCCCACAGAATCGATCCGTTGCTTTGCGGAATATAAACGGGGGTTTTCCCTTCCGAGTTCTTTGCAGCCATAAATTCATAGACGGATCCGGCCATCAAAAAAGCCGTCAAACCCATCAAAGTCGTTCCGCTTTTGACATAACCCTGTTTGCGAATGTAATAACCCGGAATCAGATAATCGATCAGTCGGATTTCCTTGCTCGTGCTTTCTTCCGAAATCTCTTTTTCCTCCTCCGCGGTTTTGTAATGAAGGGTGGAGATTTCGTCGCGTGTTATTTCGGTCGGCACGGGTTCGGATTCTTTTTGAATGAGAACCGAATTTTCGTTCACTTCCGCGATCGGCGCTCGAACTTCTTTTTTATCTTTGGACGTAATTAAAACGGAAAATCCGGCTTTCGCGAATTGTTCCAAAACCTTCGTGGAAGCGGCTTCGATCGTGATCGATTCCAAGTCTTTGAAAGACGCACGGAGATAACGGTTGTTTTCGTCGATATAATACACCGTGCTGGAATTGAGTTTGAGAAGTTTTAAACCGCATTTCGTTTCGGCCTGTTTTTTCAAACGCATACAAAGATGATTTCCGGATTCTTCGAAAAAGATCTCGGCCACGTCCTTTTTGAAAATCTTAATGTCTTCGTCTTCGGTATTGAGAATGATATGATCGGAAGCGCCTTCCGTTTCTTTCAATTCTCCCGAAAGAACTTCTCCGGATTTTAAAATCACTCGATGCGCGGAAAGACTCGCCGTGATAAAAGTAAACAATAGAACGTAGATCGGGATTCTTCTCATTTGGATAACTCGATTTGTATCGGCTCGCTCAGGCTGATTTTCTTTTTGGATTTTTTTTCGATTAAGGTGATCGATTGGTCGTCCTCGAAGATCGCTTTTAAAAACGGGGTTTTCTGCGAATTCCGAACGAATAAAAGTTTGTGCTGCGCTTTCACGGGAGTTCTCATCAACGCGATGGAATCGATCGTGTAGGTCGGTATCGTAACGGGGAAGTGAGCGGAGTAGAGTTTTGTCTGATCTCCGTCGATTACGATCTTATCGCCGTATACGGGAACGGAATCCGCGACTTGCACCGCGATAAAGTTCCGTGCGTCGGCTTTCGCTTCTTCTTCCGCTTTTTTTAAGAACGCGTCCGACTTAGAGACGATATCCTGCAGTTCGGAACTGAGAAGATTTTTCTTGTCGTCGACCTTGGCGGATTCCCGAAAACTTTTGAAACTGTCCTCCAAGCTGGGAGTGGGTTTTAGTTTTTCGGAAGAGGCTTTGATTTCCGCTGCTTCGCTCTTATCACCGAGACGTTCCGCGTTTTTATCGGAGATTCTCGCGATCTCGCTGCCGGCGTTGTAGTAATATCCGAGCATCAGAAGTCTTCGATTGGCTTTGATCGCGATTTCCTTATCCGTATCGGAAAAGGCGAGTTTTGCGTATTCCGTGATCGCGGCGCTCTGATTTCCGGTCTTTTCCAGAGAATAGGCGCGGATGTAGCGCATCTCGGCGGAATCCATCTTCGCTTTGGCGAATTCTTCCAAAACCTTGGCGTAGTTTCCCTTTGCAAAAAAGGCTCTGGCTCTGGATTCGGGACTGTCGAAATTCTCCTCGATCTCTTGGGCGCTTTGTTTCGATTTTTGCAGGATCGCGATGAGAATTTCCGCGTCGTTTGCGAAGACGGTTCCCGGATTGTTTTCCAGAACGCTTTCCAAATCCTTGAGAGCGTGATCGAATTCTCCTTGAACCGCGAGACAAAATCCTTGATGAAGAAGAATGAACCCGCTTTCGTCCGTTCCTTTTGCGAAGTCGCCTAACGTTTCTCCGTAGGCTTGGTAGGCTTCCTTATAACCTTGGTTCCGTTCCAGACTGAATGCGTGTTCCAAGGCGCGGATTTTGGAGGAATTGATTTCGAAATCGATGGGAGGTTTGCCAGTTACGAAACGGACCGCGTTGATCAAAACCGAACCGAAACTCTGTAAAACCCCGACGCTGAACGATTCGAGATGATTGCTTTCGATCAGGGAACTCTGGAGATTGTTGAGATTCATCTCCGCTTGGATATTGTCCCGGTTGGAAAGAATACTTTCGAATTTGGACCGGAGAATTTCGCTCGAAAAGGAGAAGTTGAAGAGTTTTCTCTTTTCGAGAGTGACTTTGAGTTCGTAGAGTTTTGTGTCGAGTACGACAAGACCGAAAAAGACGATCAATAGAAATCCTAAAATAGCGATGAACACACTTTTTTTCATTCGGTGATCTCTAAGATTCCGAACGTTACGTCGTCCGGAAAAACATTCGCGTAGGAATGAATTTCTCCTCTAAGCTTTTCGGTTAATTCTCCGGTAGGAAGCGTCGCGTATTTTTGAAACGCCTCGATCAAACGATCGTCTCCGAAGGGTTCGTTGGTTTCGTTGGTCGCGTCCAAAACACCGTCCGTATAAACGAGAATCTTATCGCCAGGAGACGTTTTGATTTTCAACACGTTGTAGTCGTCCGGGATTCCGATTCCGAGTACGAACCCGGTGGAATTGAGAACGACGATCTTATTCTGCGCCTTGCGGTAGTAATAAATCGGGTTGTGGCCCGCGCTGCAGAAGTAGGCGTAACCTCCTTCCTTTTCAAAAAGAATGAAGATTCCCGTCGCAAAGAACGTCCCTTGCAACGTCTCAAACAGATTGTCGCTGAGACGGTTGAAGATAAACGCGGGATTGACGGTTTCCTTCATGATGTTTTCCACGTTGTAGTGGATGATCGAAGTGATCAACGCCGCCGAAACTCCGTGTCCCGTTGCGTCCGCCAAAAAGAAGGCCGTTCTTGTATCGTTGATTTCGATGATGTCGTAGATGTCGCCGCTGACTTCCCTCATGGGTTGATAGACGATTTCGGCGTCGATCAGATTGAAATTCTTCCGTTTTTCGGGAAGAAAACATTCCTGAACGTTCTTTCCGATTTCCAATTCGGTTTGAATCTGCGTGTTCTTCAATCGAAGAGAATCGAATTGAGAGGAAATCTGTTCCGCCATTCCGTTAAACGTGTTTCCTAACGCGTCCAATTCGTCTTGCGCGGAGACGTTCCAGGAAATTCTCGCGTTGAGATTTCCCGTTGCCATCGTTTCGCTGACTTCTTTTAAAAGAAACAGGCGCACGAAAATCTTGCGGTAGAGAAAAATTCCGAAAAGGATATGAAAGGCAAATCCCCAAACCAGCAACAAACCGAGCTGGATGTAAAGAGAACGTAGACGATCGACCATCTCCCTCATCTTAATTTGAGAAATCAGAAACGTTTTCGGATTCAGATAAAAGATCAGATTTACGATAAAATGATCGGTATCGAGTTCGATATCATAGGAAGTATTCAACGCCGCTTTGGCGTTGGTCATGTTTTTGAGTTTCGTTTTGAGATCCGCTACGGACGCCGTAACTCCGTTGGAAAGGAGAGTATGCGTTTTTTCTAAAGAAGCGTCGTCTGCGGCGATTACGGAAAAGTTCGTAAGTCCGATGCTGAGCAATTTGGATTGAAACTCGTCGGTTTGGGTCGCGTCTTCAAAGTTGATATTGCCGAAGGATTCCACCTTCTTTAGAATTTCGCGCGCGACTCGATCGGATTCGAGCGTGAAATTGGAGATCAAAAGATCGGTTTGGTTTTCAAAAATCATGACCGCTACAAACGTAAGATTGACGACCGTTAAGATCGTATAAATAACGATAATCTGCAAGCGAAGGGATTTTTTCATGACCAAGATAGATTATCGTTCTTTAAAGCTTCAAAATCATTGCAGGCTATAAAGTGAAGTCTTTTGTTTCCAGAGCGATCCTACGTTCGATTTTAAAAAAAAATTTTAAAATAAGGAACAAAACGTAAGAGCAAAAGGTTTTCTTTCGTCGTTCTTCTGCACTTGAATCTAATTTTGTTTTTGAAAAAAAATGAGGCACAACCGTTACAAAAGGTTGCTGCAATAATTTATTGAAGAAGGTTGAAAGACATATCTCCGCGAAATTGAACCGAAAAATTCTTAGAAAAAAAGTGGGAATCGCTCACCAATACATCGAACGTATTAGTGAATTCGATTCCGAAATGAATGATCCTTGGATGTGCTGAAAAAACGTACAGACTTTCAAATCGTTCGGAGCGAGATTTTTTAATCCGTCATGGAAGAAGAATGCAGGATTGCGTTCTTTCTTTGTTCTCCCAAAAACCAAAAGTATAAAATCGGAACGGTAAATCGACTGAGTAAGGTCGCCGCCACTTCTCCGAAAATCAATGACACGGCCAAACCTTGAAAGATCGGATCAAAGAGCATGATCGAACTTCCCACAACGACTGCGGCCGCGGTCAAAAGCATCGGTCTAAATCGAACGACTCCCGCGTCGATCACCGCTTGGCGCAACGGTTTCCCGAGTTTGAGTTCCGATTCGATAAAATCCACGAGGATGATCGAATTCCGTACGATGATTCCCGCTCCCGCGATAAAACCGATCATCGAAGTCGCGGTAAAATACGCGCCCGTAAACCAATGTCCCGGAAGAATTCCGATTAACGAAATCGGGATCGGAGCCATGATCACAAGAGGAACGGAATAACTTCCGAACCACGCCAAAATCAAAACGTAAATCAGAATCATCACGATCGCAAAAGCTCCTCCTAAATCACGAAAGACCTCGTAGGTGATGAACCATTCTCCGTCCCATTTGATCGAGACCTGATCGGTTTGTTTCGGCGTTTCGAGCGTGGAAGTCGGGAACGGAATTTTCGGAGACAGTTTAAGAATCCCGTAGACGGGCGCTTCTTCCGCTCCGCTAAACTCGCTCGTGACGTATTCCACCGGTCTCAAATTCTTCCGATTCAAATATACCGTATTTTGAATATAAGGAGAATTGAATAATCGTTCGGTCGATACGACTCCGCTTTCGAACGTGGAAACTCCCAGGCCGTGAAACGGATGTGCGGAGGATCGGGCCGAGTTTGTAACGGAAAGATCCACCGTGATTTCTTCGGGGTTTACGGCCTCGCTCAAAGAGAATAGGGCGGTTTCCGAAAACAAAATCCGAGAATCTCTCGCGGCCGTTTCAGATCGAACTCCCAAAATTCCGCCGAGGTTCGTATCGAACGGATATACGACCTTAGGACGTCCCGTTCTCAAGCTTGAATCCAAATCGACGACGCCTTCCTGTTCGGAAAGAATCGAGCGCACCTTGGCCGCCGCTTGTTTGCGTTCCGTTTCCGAAGGACCGTAAATCTCCGCGACAAAGGTGGCAAGCACGGGAGGACCGGGAGGAATTTCCAAAACCTTTGTCAGGGCGTTTTCATTCCTATCAAACTCGGCGAGAATCGGACGGATCGACTCGATGATCGAGTGACTTTTCGAGTTTCGTTCGTCTTTCGATTTAAGAACGATATGCAGGTCCGCTTTCCAATCGTCGCTTCGTAAAAAGCTGTGTTTGACCATACCCGAAAAGGAAAAGGGCGCCGCTTCTCCCGCAAAAATCTGCACTTTTTCTACATTATCATTTTTTAATATTTCTTGTGCGAGACGTTTGGAAATCTGCAGGTTCTTTTCCAATGTAGTTTTCGGATCGTAGTCGATCAGAATCTGAAACTCGTCCTTGTCGTCGAACGGCAGCATTTTGACTTTTACGATCTTCAATCCGACGAATGCGAACGAAATCAAAAGAAGCGTCGCCACTCCGACGAGGAACTTGGCCGAATTCTTTTTGTTCCGCAAAAGCCAATCGGTAAATCGAATGTAGAGTCGATCCAGTTTGGAAATCTTTTGGCGTTCCCGTTTTTCGGGAGAATGCTCCGCTTCGTGTTTTAAAATTCGAACGCTCATCCAAGGAGTTACGATAAACGCGACGAGCAGGGATAGAATCATCGCAAGACTCGCACCCACGGGAATCGGTTTCATGTAAGGGCCCATCAGTCCTCTTACGAACGCCATCGGAAGAATCGCCGCGATCACGGTAAACGTGGCGAGGATCGTGGGATTTCCCACTTCGGAGACCGCATTCAACGCTGCCCGTAAAATTCCCAACTCCGGATTTTCTTTGAGATGGCGTTCAATGTTTTCCACGACTACGATGGCGTCGTCTACTAAGATCCCGATCGAGAAGATAAGCGCGAATAACGTGACCCGATTCAACGTATATCCCAAAAAGTAATACAAAGCCAGAGTCAGCGCGAGAGTAACCGGAATCGCAACCGAAACGACGAGCGATGCGCGCAAACCCATCCATAACGCGATGAGAATCGCGACCGAGATCGTGGCGATCAACAAGTGTTCGATCAACTCGTTGGATTTCGCGGAGGCGGTGGAGCCGTAATCCCGCAGTACGGACATCCGAACGTCGGGAGGAAGACGTTTTGAAAACGATTCCGCCTTGTCCAAAAGTTCTTTCGAAAGAGGCACGACGTTCGTACCTTTCCGTTTTGCGAAACTGATCGTAACGGCGGTTTTTGCAACGGAAGAATTCTCCCGTTCATAAAGAACCGATTCTTTCGTTTTTTCCTGAGGGCCGTCGATGACGTCGGCCACTTCGAAAACTCGAATCACCCGTCCGCCTCTTTGTGCGATCGGAAGAGAACGCACGTCGTTCGAACGCGAAATCGTGGTCCCCACTTCCACGTCGTAATTTTGATTCTTCCCCCAGGTTTGACCCGCGGGAAGAAACGCGTCGTTTGCACGGAGCGCGTTTGCCAGATCGGAAAGCCCGATTCCATAACGATTCAATCGAACCGGGTCCGCGATGACGCGTACGGATCGTTTTCTTCCTCCGAGAAGTTCCACCTTCGAAAGGTCGGGTGTTCCGGACAATTCTCGTGCTAAAGGAGCGACTAACGTTCGGAGGGAAAAATCGTCCCTCTGATCCGAACTGAACGTCAGCGCAAGAAAGGGAACGTCGTCTATGGTCAAGGAACGGACTGAGGAATAACTTACGTTAGGCGGAAGATCGTTTCTAATCTCGAGAAGTTTATGATGTATTTTCACCAAAGAAGGTTCCAAAGGTTGACCGACTTCGAAACGAACCGTAACCAACGCGCCGTGATCCGTACTGGAAGAATACACGTATTCCACCCCTTCCAAACCCCAAACGGACCGTTCCACCGGCTCCGTGATTTTTCGTTCCACTTCGTGAGCGCTAAAACCCGGAGCCGCGAGTTGAATGTCTATCATCGGAACGGAAATCTGAGGCTCTTCCTCTTTCGGAGTCAGAAACACGGCGATCAAACCGAGTAGTAAACTGGAAAGAATCAATACGGGAGTCAACTTGGAATGGACGAATGCCCCGGCGATTTTTCCCGCAAAGCCGACGCCGGATTTCGACGGATTAGAATTCGTTTTCATGGGATGCTCCTTTTGCGTTGTAAAGGGAAAGTTCTCCGCGGATACGGAGATATTCGGTTTCCGTTGCGGATTTGATTCGTAACAGTTCGGCCATTCTTGAAAATGATTCCGCCATTTGAGGCACGAGAATCGAGCCGTTTTGAAACAATCTCTGAGAAATTTTGAGCTGCTCCTCCTGAAAACGGACGGAGTCGTAAATCGAATTCAAATTATCGAATATACTTTTTTCTCTGGAAAGAAGAAGCCGAAAATTCCCTTCCTCTTTGAGACGGATCTCTTCCGCTTTTTTACGGACTGCTTCTTCTTTCGCCTTCGCTTCGTCCAAAGCGCCAAGATCGGAAGGACTCAGAAGATTCATCTGAAGATAAACACCGGCGTTGTAAGCGTTCGCCTGATTTCGACTGCCGTCATAGGCGTAGGTTTCCGCATAAGCCGCGATCTTCGGAAGAAAACGGGCGCGTTCCGCTTCTATCCCTGCTTTCGCTTCCTCTGAATGAAAGCGAAACGCTTCGGAAAGAGGCGTATGTCCGGATTCACGCAAAGCGGGAAGAGGAAGATATTGGTCCGCAAATTTCAGGAGTGAGATTCGCTTCGGACGAAGTTGTTCCTCCGAAATCTCCGGAGCCATCATGCGAATCGTTTCTTCGGCGGTTCTGCGCGCGGTCTCCTGTTCCTTTTTGGAAACCTCCAAAAGATTTTGAAGACTGCGTAACGCGAGAAAGCCGGAATACCCCACGGGGTTATCGCGATTTCCGATTCTATATCTACCTAAAAAATCGCGGATCTCCCGGAGTAAAGATTCCGTTTTCGCGAGATTCTCCTCCGAGAGCGAAATCGACTGGAAAGCCGCAGCCGCATTCGAATATTCTAAAATACGAATGTATTGTTGTTCCGATTTTACCGCGGAAAACCTTTTTTCAAGAGCGGAATGAGCCGCCGTTTTTCCTCCTCCTTCAAAGAGGGGAAGTTCCACGCCGATCGTGCCGCGGGAATACGTGTGATCGCCCGGACGATTGAGCGTGTCTTTTGCAAAGAGGTTGACCGAATCCGAATTTAAGACGGTATACGGTTGATTGTTCGCGTCGAGAAAGTTCGAAGGTTGGGTTCGAACGCTCGCAGTGGAAAAATCGGATTGGTTTGCGGATCTTTGTCCGAGTTTCCCGAGGAAGTTCAAAGCAGGATCGTTCGTTCTGTAAGAACGAACGTCGGCATATACTTTCGGAAGCCAGTGTTTTGCGGCGCGGTCTTTTCCGATTTCGGCGACTCGGACTTCCGCCGTTTTAGATTTTAAAACGGCGGATTGGGACCGGATTTGATCCCATATTTCCGAGAACTCGATTCGTTTCTCTTCCGTCGCGGAAACGTTTTCGAAAAACGCAAACGACAAAAACACGATCGTAAAGACGGCCGCGGATCTCATCTGTTTCCGCCTTTGATTTCCGCAAGGGACGGAATGCCGATCTTTTTCAAAAAATAAGACATCGGACAAAATCCCGTGAACGAAAACAGGATCAGGTTCAACCCTACCAAAAGATTGAAGGCGAATCCCCATTGATTCACGAAGAATCCCAAAGTCAATCCCGCAAGGGAAACCGTGCCTGCGATCAAAAATAAATACCTTTCCAAATACCAACTGTTCATCTGATTCTCCTTTTTTATATACCCCATAGAGTATAATTATACAATACCCCGTATAGTATATAAAACGGACAAGAGTTTTTTACGGGCACGTCGGTATTTATCGATTTTTTATTCCTTAAGTGGGAGAGAAATTTCTCAAAGGAAGAAGGCGGCTTTGATCGCGGTTCGAATGTTTTCCATATCGGGCTTCTTTTTGCTCTCGATTAAACAACGATCCATATACTCTTGAACATACGCTTCTCCGAACTTTTTGATCGCTTGGCTCGCCGCTTTTAAAAGAAGAAGCGTTTTTTCGCAATCCATCGTGTCGTTTTGAAGACCTTTTTCCACTGCTTCCAATTGGCCTTGGATGCGGTGGATTCGATTTATGAGCAATTTTGTGCCGGTTTCGGATTTCATAGTTACATAGGATAGGGGGTATTCTATTTGGTCAATTTCGATATCACGCCGCTGCTGCGAAAACCGCTTCCACGAGAATCGGCAAGTCGTCGAGCGCGCTTACTTTTCCCGTCAATTTCCAAGTGTGCAGAACTCCTTCGTAACAGGCAAAAATTCTGCGCGCTAAAAGTTTCGGATCGGCTTGTTTCGTAATCAAACCCGTTTGCTGCCACTGCGAAAGATATTCGGTAAGAATATCGATCGTTCGCAGGGAAACTTTTCTCGCTTCTTCGGAAATGGAATGCGAAGTGGAGGCGATCTGTGCCACTGTGTTTGCCATCGGGCAGCCGGCAAATCCCGTGCTTTTGGTTTGTCTGCGCAGGATTTGGGTCCACGCGCGGATGAATTCTTTGGGAGTTTCCGAGCGGGACTTTAAACGTTCGAGCAAAAGGATTTGTTCGTTTCCGTAAAATTCTATGGTTGCCTTTCCAAGATCGTCTTTGGAGGGGAAATGGTCGTAAAAACTCGCTTTAGCGGTTTTAGATTCCTGGATGATTTGATTGATTCCCGTATTTCCGTAGCCTTGCGTTTGAAACAATCGGACCGCGGTTTCTAGAATTCTATCCTTGGGTCCGGATTCTCGACTTGACATTTTCTTTCCTTTTTGATTCAATAGCAGACAGACTTGTCTGTTCTGGTTTTTCTTCCTTTATCAAAGCCGGAAACGTTCGAAAATGCAAGTCTTTTTGGAGATTTTATGGAATCCACACAATCCGAATTCGTAAATATAACGGGCGCGGCCAAGACCGTAGAAGAGGCGGTCAATACGCGTCATAGTATTCGAGACTTCGAATCCAAACCGATCGACGAAAAAATTCTTTCCGAGTTGTTTCGGAATTCTTTGCGCGCTCCGAGCTGGAAGAACAGTCAGCCTTGGAAAGTTCATGTCGTGAGCGGTGCGAGAAGAGATCGTATGGCGGAGCTACTCGTCGACCGCGCCAAACAAGGAGATCCGGTTCCCGATACCGTTTGGCCCACCGGTTTCCCTTCCGACGCAAAACGGAGAATGTTCGATCTCGGGATGAAAATCTACGGTGTCGCCGGTATCGAACGAAAAGACAAAGACGCGCGCGACGGTTTTATGCTGCGCAACTTCGAATTTTTCGGCGCGCCGACCGCCGTGTTCATCACGACCGAGTTCGAATTGAATTTTTACATCGCGTTGGACATCGGTTGTTATCTGAATACGTTGATGCTTTTGGCGAGAGGCTACGGTTTGGGAAGCGTTCCGCAAGCCGCGTTATCTGCCTTTCCCGAAGTCGTTCGACAAGAGTTGAATCTTCCCGCGACGGAGAAAGTGGTTTGCGGTTTGAGTTTGGGATACCCGAAGATCGATTCCGACTTGAATTCGTTTCATACTCCGAGGGAACCGATCGCGGATCTCGTTACATTTTATTAAAATGCGCCGGACGTCTTTCTTGACGATCGGGATTTTCCGAAAGATTTAGGCGAGACGGAATGTTTGAGCCATTCCGAACTCGCCGACCTTTGTAAGAAAGTCCATAGACAGGAGGGTTGTCGAATTCGGAAGCGGTTTTTTGAAAGCGGTTCCCGTCTCCGATTCTTCTTATTGCAATAGCGCGATGGATTTTCCGATATAACCGACAACTGTTAGAAGCACCAAAAAGATCCCGAAACTGACCATCGCCACGCTCAATCCGATCGGCGTATCCCAGCTGTACCATTTTCCGAGCGAAAGCTTGACGGATTCTTCCCATTCTTTGCCTTGTAGATTCATGAAAAAGCTCCTTTTCCGGTTCTATTTTTCTTGTAATTGCTAGAACTGTTAAGTATCTTAATAAATCTAACTAAATATGTCAACCAAAAACTCCCGAAAACTCTCCCGTGAGGAGCTCCTACAAAAAATGTCTCTAACGGGGCATCGATCCAGCAACGCGACCGTTTTGTTCCATCAGGCCGCGGCGGAACGATTCGGGTTGAACGCGACGGATATGAAAACTCTTCCTCTGCTGGAAGAAGGTCCGATCGCCGCCGGAAAATTGGCTCAATCCTTGGGTTTAACAACGGGGGCGGTCACAACCGTGATCGATCGTTTGGAGAAATCCGGAATCGTGCGCCGCGTGGCGGACCCGAACGACCGGCGTAAGGTTGTGGTGGAATTCAATCCGGAACGAATGCAAGAAACCGCGAAGGTGTATGCTGCGATGGGAGAGGCGATGCGAAACCTTTTCGAAAAATATTCCGACGAAGAATTGGAATTGTTGATTCGGTTTCAGGAAGAAGCCGCGGCGATTCTCATTCAAGAGGCAACGAATCTCCGAAATCTTCCTAAGGAATAAAAAGAATGTCCGAAATTCTGATCATCTTTACGCTTCTCATTCTGTCTCCGACCGAACTCAAATTGATCTCGGAACGTGTGAACGCGGTTTCCGGTCGTTCGGACGGAAAGTCCGAATTCGTTTTTGAAAACACGAAGGACGGTTTTACGACCGCTTCGGAAAAAATGCAGAAACTAAAAGGAAGCGAACCCTCTCGGGAATGTCTGATCAATCTTTCCGAGAAAGAAGGCGGGTTTGCAGGACTTCCTGTCAGAAATTCTCCTAAGAATCTTGGTGAAACAAAGGGCTTGTCGCATACGGAGTTGGCCGAGCTTTGTAAAAAAGCGGTTCTAAAAAAGTAAGTCTTTCCCGTCTTCCGGTCTCGCTCGCGGCTCCCGCGGTGAATTGGAACGAGACGGCTATCCGCAAAGGCAAACCGAAAAATGGAAAGGTATTCGATTCACAATTCGAAACGCGAGCTGGAAAGAATCGCGATTCTTCTTGAATCGCAAATCGGATTTGTTTCCTAAAAACGAGGAAGAAAAAAAGAATCCGTCGTTCCGTTTGAAAATATCCGGGATTTGAATTGCCTTCCTAAGACAAAAATAGGAAAGGAGAAGATCGAAGGTAAATCATTGCTCGGAATTTCAGTCGTCCTCTATCTCCTCACTACGATTCTCATCGGAGCCGCCGCCTCGCGCTTCGTAAGCGATTCGAAAGACTACGTTCTCGCGGGAAGAAGACTTCCGCTTTTTCTCGCTTCCTCCGCATTATTTGCAACCTGGTTCGGATCGGAAACCTTGCTCGGAGCGTCTTCGCGTTTTGTCGAGGAAGGAGTTCTCGGAGTCATAGAAGATCCGTTCGGAGCGGCCCTTTGTCTTTTTTTAGTCGGAGTGTTTTTTGCACGACCTCTCTATCGGATGAACATTCTCACCTTCGGAGATTTTTATAAGAATCGATTCGGAAGAAGGGCGGAGATCGTATCGAGCGTCTTTATGATTCCTTCGTATTTCGGGTGGATCGCGGCGCAGTTCGTCGCGCTCGGAATCATTCTTCATTCTCTTACGGATCTGCCCGTGTCGACGGGAATTTTCATCGGAGCCGGTGTGGTGTTGATCTACACGGTGATCGGAGGAATGTGGGCGATTTCTCTTACGGATTTTTTACAGACGATCTTAATCGTATTAGGACTTGCTTATCTAGTTTGGGATCTGAGTTCGCAGGCGGGAGGATTGGACGTCGTGCTTTCCTCGACAAAACCGGGATTTTTCCGATTCGTGCCCGAGATGGAAACGAAGAGCGTCTTGGTTTATATCGCCGCTTGGATGACGATCGGACTCGGCTCGATTCCGCAACAGGATATCTTTCAAAGGGTGATGGCTTCCAAATCCGAAAAGATCGCCGTGTATTCTTCCTTGCTTGGATCTTTTTTTTATTTGAGCGTCGCTATGCTTCCGCTTCTCGCCGTACTTTGCGCGCGAAAAGTGTATCCGGAAATCGCGGGAGAAGACGCGCAGATGATTCTTCCCAAAACCGTATTGACGCATACCGGATTGTTCACGCAGATATTATTCTTCGGAGCGTTGTTATCCGCGGTGATGAGCACCGCGAGCGGCGCGATCCTAGCGCCTGCATCGGTGTTAGGCGAAAACGTCGTGCGTCCGTTTCTCAAAGATCCGAACGAGAAAAAACTGCTCCGGATTCTGAGGATCTCGGTGGTCGCCATTACGGTCGTATCCTTGTCGATGGCGATTACCAAGAGCAATATCTACGAACTTGTGTCGCAGGCGTCCGCTCTGAGTCTCGTATCCTTGTTCGTTCCGCTTGTGGCCGGACTTTTTCGAAAAAGTTCGACGTCGACAGGCGCCGTATTTTCCATGATCGTCGGATTCATCGTATGGCTTTTTTGGAATATAATGAATTTTGAAACTCCCGCGTCGATCCCGGGTTTGACCGCGAGTTTTGTCGCGCTTATGGTCGGGGATTTTATGGAAAGAAGGGGTTACGGATTCGAGAAGCAGGCGATCGCCGACAATCCGGCCGAACAGGAATAGGAAAGAAAAAAAATTACGATTACGCGGGAGTTCCCACAAAAGTTCTCCGTCGATTGTTGTCACAACGAATTGCTGTAATTCTGATATAGATGAATTCACGCACAGGAAATCCAACACATTCTCAAACCGTCGAAATTCCACGTAAAAAATAAGGGCGATTCGCTCGCGAATAGGCCAGTGTTCGCGGAACTTGCCGCGGGCTGTTGTTCGATCGAACCGGCTTTCGTGCTCGCGCCGCGCTTTCCGCTCCAATCCCTCGCACTTCTATCGTTCGATCCGGATTCTCTATTTGAACCGCTCGGGGATTTCCGCTTCAATCGCTATCGCAACCGTTGAAAAGAATCTGTTCGTTTGCCATAAGCGATTATCTCTAAAACCGGAAAAACATTGCAGGAGTTCCCACAAATAGCTCTGGAACTTGTTCCAAACTCGGAGCATAACTGTAATAGTTCCCACAAAAGCCTTGTATTTCGGCCTATTTGGCTTTCGAAGAGGATTTTCGTCGATTGACCACGCAGGAGTTCCCACAGAGTTCCGGTTTTGGGACAAGTTCTAAACGGAAAAGGGAAAATCGAACGATTTCCAAAGCGAATAATTTCTTTCCAGAAAGACGGGCTCCGCTCGACAATGGTTCCATCAGGATCCGGAGAAAGAAAAAGAAATGCCTCCCGTTTTAGACGACTCGATCGCATTTGAACGAAAACAAGAAGCCCCGAACGCCATCGAAGAAGCCTTTCAAGGACTTTGGCTTGAAGACGAAATTTGTTTTGCGATCGCCGGAGGAGGTTGTAAGGCGTTTTACGGATTGGGATTCGGCCACGAAATGAAAAGCTGGGGGCTTAAATTCCGGGAAGTATCCGGGGTTTCCGCTGGAGCGGCTATGGTTCTTTGTCTTCTTTGCGGAGACGAGGAAGAATGTGTGGCCTTTTTCGAAAACATCGTCCGTAAAAATCCTGCGAACTTTTATTTCAGTCGACTTTTCAAAGGGGAAAGGGCGTTTCCGCACGAGGAAATGTATCGGAAAACGATCCGATTCGGAATGGACTTTCAAAAGATCATTAAGTCCGGAACGAAAGTATTCATTCACACGTTACGCGCCATTCCCAAAGAGGATTCTTTCAAGAATAAGTTCCGTTTGGCGAGGCTGATCGCCGAAACCGCAAAGGCGTTTCTGGAGGACGAACGGGATCGTCTCCGCGGACTCAACACCGAAAGAATGCAGAGAATTCTCCGAAATTGGAATATGAAAGAAGTCTTATTTACGGAAAAGGACTTCGAGAACGAACAAACGGTCGAACAGATCATTCTCAATTCTTCCTCCGTACCGCCGATCGTATCCGTGCAAAGTCTCGGAAAAGAATATTATTTCGACGGAGGATTGACGAACAACCTTCTGCTCGAAGCGTTTCCTCCCGATAAAAAGACGATCGGAATCTACTACGAACCCACGACGATCATAGGGAAGGATCCGAAATTGCTCGAACGTTGTTTTTTACAGATGCCTTCCGAACCGTTGCCGATCACTTCTTTCGATTATACCGATCCGATCGGAGTCAGAAGGGCGTACGAACTCGGGAAACAAGATGCACGCTTGAACAAGGAAAAAATTTTCGAATATCTCAAGCGAGACTGGGCTAAGGCTTTCTCATCCCTGAAATCGAAATAACATTCCGTTTTTAGAATATTCTTTCTTGGCGCGCCCGGACTTCGTGACGCAGCGGCTTTACCGCCACTTTGATATTTGTAGTAGTGGTTGTTGCCCGATTCATGATCAGAACAGCAAAGCCGTTCTGTCCGAAAAAAACGATGACGAACGTTCTTTGTCCTATTCTCCCGCTTATCCTCCGTTTTGCAGGAATTTTGAAACCGAGTTCGCATTCCTATCTGCGGATGGAAATTTCTCGTGCAATTTCCGCGAAGAGCGGGCTGATCCAAACGCCAGACTTCGGAAAGAATCCAATATTTTATACGCCTTAACGTCACTTTTCGTTCAAAATGATTCTGAATTTCAGAGATATGAAAAATGAAAGCAATCTAGGTCGGAAAATGTGTCGGAATCTCCTTGACGTATACTACAGCGCATCTATTTTTTCAAAACCATGTGACCGACCCGGCGAAGCTGTACCTTCCCTCAATCGCAAAAATAACTATACATATATTTAGTATTTCGTAATCTTTCCTCATGCATTTCATCTTAGAAAAACGAGGAAGATTTCTTTTTGTCCGGCATTCTTACGATCCGGAGGCATATGCGTTTGTCCGTCGTATTCCCAAGGTTAAATGGGATCCCGTAAAGAAACACTGGATTCTCCCTTTTTCCGATGAGCTTCTGGAGAAATTCCAAGGATTCAAAAATTGTAAAGTTTCCCTTATGGGCGAGTTGGCGCTTCGAGATTGGATCAAAAACCTAAGGATGCGGAATTCGTCTCGAAGAACGATTCAGTCGTATTATTCGAACGCGGTCTCATTCTTGCGCTGGATCGGCAAGGAACCGAAAGACGTTCTGAAAAAGGACGTTCATTCTTTTTTAGAGTTTTCCTTTCTGCAAAAGAAACTGAGTCCCGCGACGATTACGGCGCGGATTCAAGCGTTGAATTCTTTATTCGGCGCCTATCTCGGTAAACCTTGGTTCCGAGATTTACCGAGACCGAAACGGGAACGAAAACTTCCGGATATTCTTTCCACATTCGAAGTTTCTAATATTCTCGAAGCGACGCGGAATCCGAAACACAAACTTCTCCTTTCGTTTTGTTATGCCAGCGGATTAAGGGTCAGTGAACTTGTTAAACTTCGACCGGAAGATATCGACGATAAAAGAAGAACTCTTAAAGTAAGACAAGGTAAAGGAAAGAAGGATCGGTTTACGATGTTATCGCAGGCGTGCACCGTTCTCTGGAAAGAATTCCGCGATAAGTTTCCGTACGAAGACTGGGTATTTCCGGGACAGGACGCTTCCAAACACTTGCATATCCGTTCAGCCGAAAGAATCTTCGAGATCGCCAAGGAAAAAGCAGGGGTCAAAAAAGCAGTCAGCATTCACAGTCTTCGTCACGCGTTCGCGACTCATTTGCTCGAAGCAGGAACGAACATCAAACACATTCAGTTTCTTCTCGGTCATAAAAGCGTGAAGACTACCGAGATTTACACCCGTGTCAGTCAGATTCGTCTGACAGAAGTGACCAGCCCTCTCGATCTCTGGTCCCTAAAGCCGGAAGGTTGAAGGAAGTTTGAACCCTCGGAATGACCCGAGCGCGCGGTTGACCTTGACGACTGTCGCATATCCGGATACTGTGGGCGTTTATACGACACTCGCACAGGCGATTTATAGTCTACAATCAGCTAGTTTGAGTTATACGCCATAGGCAGAAAAAATATTATAAAGATATTTTTTTTAAAAAAATCATAAAAAATGCAATAATATATATCATTAAAAATACTCTATGAATCTAATGATTCTTTAAGTTTTAGAATAATCTTTCAAAGATGGGCCTATCCGTTTTTATTATTTAAGAAAAACATCATGAAATATATCATATTTCTCATATTATCAATTCTTCCATATTTAAACATTTTATTAGCAGAAGAATGTCAGAGGGGAGAACCTGTCGCAACCCTCAGTTCTAATTTTCCTATAAAAATTAGATCTACTTTTTCAAATCAAAAACAAATTTTTACTGAATCCTTTACTTTCAATAATCAACAATTCATCATTATTGAGAATAAAGGATGTGAAAATTATTGGATTGAATATACTTTCAAATTTCCCATTAATAACAAGATAGATTATTATTTGGAAATTCAAAAATCACTTTCAATAATCGAGAAACACAACGAATCTAGCATAAATATTGCAAAAATTCTAAGCATACTCAAAAAATCTAATGAAAAAAATATCATAAACAAAGATATAAGTTTATCGAAAAATGAATTCGGTGAATATTTTACATTAACAAAAAACAAAGATAAAAAAGAAATAGTTTATTCAATTTCAGCGGTCATAGGGTTGTAAAGCCTACGGCGTATAACTTCGTCTCCTCGCTCCGTTCGGGATCACTCATGCAACCCTCACTCCGGCCTCCGGCACATTGCTTTGTCACTTCGGTTCGCGAGACGGCGCTAAGGCGCCTCGAACCTCGTGCCAAGTCCGGCGCGCTTAAAGCGCTTGGACACGCAACGTCGAGGAGACTCTTTCGTTAGGCGACAGTTTGGCAAATTTGGATTTAAATCATTAAATTGTTTGACATTGTAACCTATTGGGTTACAATGGAGGCGATTGATACTTTCATTTAAACATAAAGGTTTAGAGCAGTATTTTGAAACCGGCAGTAAGAAAGGAATTCAACCGGATCACGCAGGTAAGTTAGGTAGAATTTTAGATAGATTAGACGCTTCATTAAATCCAAAGGATATGGATTTACCTTCATTTAAATTGCATCAACTTAAAGGTAAGGAGCAAGATCGATGGTCGGTCTGGGTAAATGGAAATTGGCGTATTATATTTGAATTCGAAGGTGAAAACGCAATCTTAGTCGATTACGAAGATTATCATTAGAAGTAACTATTATGAATAAAAGAAAACCAACGCATCCAGGGGAAGTATTATTGGAAGACGTAATCAAACCATTGGGTTTGACTATTACAGAAGCGGCAAAAGATTTAGGGATATCACGTAAAACACTTTCTGAGATCGTCAATTCCAAAAGTTCAATTACTCCTGAAACAGCAATTAGGATTGCATTAGCGACTAATACTTCTCCCGAAAGTTGGCTTAATATGCAGACTAAATTAGATTTATGGAATGCTTTACAAGATAAACCTAAGAATGTGATTAAATTTCCAATTTCTGCTTAGGTATGATTTTAAATACAGCCAAACCGATCGCCTAACTTCGTCTCCTCGCTTCGTTCGGAATCGCTAATGCGATCCTCACTACGGGCTAAAGCCACATTGCTTTGTCACTTCGGTTCGCGAAACGGCGCTAAGACGCCTCGAACCTCGTGCCAAGTCCGGCGCGCTTAAAGCGCTTGGACACGAAACGTCGAGGAGACTCTTTCGTTATGCGAAATGTAGCAACTTATCTGTCCCGGAGTAAAAGTTATGATATATAAATGGTCTCTTCTTAATAGTGATAAAAAGATTCTTAAAAAAATAAAAGCAGAATGGAACGAGCATTTAAAGAATAAAAAACTGACCGAACATGATTACCATAAATTTCTCAGTGAACATGCGGGAATTATCTTAGCTCCAGACGATTTCAGTTATATGGTCTTATCGAAGATTAAACTTGCGGATGATTACGAAGTGGATTTTGTAACGATTGAGGATATGCGCAGTAATGGTATGTGCTATAATTTAATAGAAATAGAATCGCCGCATTCTCCACCCTTTACAAAAGCTGGGAAACCTTCGGATAGATTAACGACTGCGCTTCAGCAGATTGATGATTGGAGATTTTGGATTAAAGAAAATAGAGAAAAGTTTAAAAGATTGTTTCCGAACGAAGCTTACAAAGTTTTTAAGGGCCATTTAAATTATTCATTTACTATTTATATTGGAAACCGAGAAAATTCTGAACCTTTCTTAGAAAAAAGAAATGAATTAGCTTATGAAAGAAATGTTTCTATAAGATCGTTTGATAGCCTTGGCGACTACATTGAGTCTAACAGATTTAGCGATTTAGCGCCTGACTATGCAGCTGAAATGACAGAATTCTCTGATGAAATAAGAAATCAACTGGCATCACCATTTTTTAAAGCTACTACTCATTCAAAATGGAAAATATTTTTAAAACAAAGAAAAGGTAATGCGCATATTTTTACATGGAATGCTTCAACAATTGTAAATCTCAGAGAATATAATAAACTCTATTACGACTTTTTAGATAAGGGAATATCCAAAAATAGCATAATATCTCGCTCAGTAAATAAAAAGTAAAGAACTGATAATACACTTACTTTAAAATATGATATTCGATTTAATTTAGGCTACACTTCGCATAACTTCGTCTCCTCGCTCCGTTCGGAATCGCTAATGCGATCCTCACTCCGGGCTAAAGCCACATTGCTTTGCCACTTCGGTTCGTGAGACGGCGCTAAGGCGCCTCGAACCTCGTGCCAACTCCTTCGCGCGTAAGCGCTCGGAGACGCAACGTCGAGGAGACTCTTTCGTTAGGCGAAATGATGCAATTTTTTACAGGAAAACATGTTTTATGATTAAGAAAATACTAATACTTTTAGCAGTCTGTTATGCTCAAATTGGCTTTGCACAGGATCTACCGCTTACCGTTGAGAAATACAAAATTCACATTCGTGGCGTTGGTAAAATTCTTATTGGTATGAGTGTTGTTGAAATTGAAAAAGTGACAGGTCAAAAATTGAAAATAGAAGAGGATCCGTTAGTAGAGCAAAATTGCGCTTTCTATTATTTCAAAAATTCTACTTCTAGCTTGGGCTTTATGTTTACTGGACCTGCTAAAAATAACATGAAACTTGCACGAATTTACTTATACAAGCCAGAGAATGAAACAATTTCTGGCATTAAAATAGGAGATTCATTAGCTAAATTAAAAAGTGTATATAAAGAAAAGTTAGAAGAAACGCGCGGGCATTATACAAACTACTTGGAATATACTTATAAGCCAGTGGATAAATCAGATAAAAATTATGGAATTATTTTTGAGACAAATAATAAGAATATTACATCAATTAGTGTTGGAAGATATCCCGAATTAAATTTAGTAGAAGGATGCTTGTAGTGTATTTTGCATCACTTCGCCTAACTTCGTCTCCTCGCTTCGTTCGGGATCGCTCATGCGACCCTCACTCCGGCCTCCGGCACATTGCTTTGTCACTTCGGTTCGCGGGACGGCGCTAAGGCGCCTCGAACCTCGTGCCAACCCTTCGCGCAGATGCGCTTCAGGGACGCAACGTCGAGGAGACTCTTTCGTTATACGCAATTGCGGGGGAGACGCCACATCCATGTGGCGAGAAGTAGGGGCGAAAAGGATGAAATTAGGTTGACAAGCATACAATCATTGTATATTATTTAGATTATGAATCAGACTGTTAATATTTCCTTTGAAAAAGCACTTTTAAAAGAAATCGATAAAATTGCAAAGAGGGAACACAGGTCCAGGTCAGAATTGATTCGTGAAGCCGCTAGAGCGTATATTGAGAAAAAAACTAGATGGCAAGCCATCTTTGACTTCACTTCAAAAGTTACTGATCGAAGTAATATTTCTGAAAAGGATGTTTTTAATGAAATTAAATCCGTTAGAAATAAAAGAAATGCTTCTTAATAATGTTGAAGGTATTATTAGATACTAATATTTACATCTCTGCTATTTTATTTAGAGGAAAACCAAGGCTTGTTTTCCAAGATTTAATTGATGAGGTTTTTACAGGATATATTTCGAAAGAAATATTAGCTGAGATTGAATCTACACTCTCTAAACCAAAATTCAAACTTGATGATAATTTTATTCAGATTGTTTTATCTGAAATCAGAGATATTACTGCGCTTGTTAAAAATAAACCTATTCAAGATTATTTAGAGTTAAGAGATAGAGATGATTATCACATTCTGGAGTCTGCTTTTGCAGCAAAAGTAGACTATTTAATCACTGGAGACAAAGATTTATTAACTCTTCAGAAAATTAAGAACTTTAACATCATTACTCCAGATGAGTATTTAAGTATTAAAGTAAGAAACGAAACTTAATTCAGCGACATCCGTGTCGCGAAATTCCGCAACTGCGTATAACTTCGTCTCCTCGCTTCGTTCGTCACTCACGGTTCCCGCTCGGACTCACTACGGTCTTCGACACATTGCTTTGTCACTTCGGTTCGCGGGACGGCGCCAAGGCGCCTCGAACCTTGTGCCAACTCCTTCGCGCACAAGCGCTTCGGAGACGCAACGTCGAGGAGACTCTTTCGTTAGACGCCATTTTTTGAAAATATGCCTAATAAATTAAACTTAACAAGAAACTTAAAGAAATCCATTGCGACAAATGGAGAGCGGGCAATAACTAAATTTCTAAAAAATAATCCAGATTTAGTGCTTTGGAAATTTTGCTGGACCGGAGGACACACTAAATTCGTTTTAAACGAATTTCAGCTTGGGAACCAATATAAAGTAGATTTCGTTGTTTTACTTTCCTATTCTGGGAATTGGGAAGTGAATTTTATAGAACTTGAAAATACTGAGGACAAGCTAATTACGAAACAAGGTATCCCAACGAAAAGATTAAATACGGCACTTTCGCAGGTTAAGGAATGGAAACAATTTGTTGAAAATAATAGATCGATAGTCCTTCAAGATTTATCCAGAGCCTGTATGAAAAGTGATTTGATTAAATATCATTCTACTGAACTCGAGCCTTCTAACTATTCTGGTCAAAAGCTTAAAGATCCAGATTCTTTCGTGAGATTTACTTACAATATTATAATAGGAAGAAGGGAAAGTATCAATGCAAAAGCTAGGCAAAAAATTAATCAATTTTCTGAGTATGATATTAAGATCATGTCTTTTGATGGTTTTATCGATATTGCTAGAAAAACTGAAGAAAATATTAAAAAACTAGAAAAGCTTAATCGAGAGTAATTAAACATCGTGATTCAAAGAACTAAATATAGATAAACAAAACGGCGTCTAACTGCGGTTTCTCGCGGCGCTTCGAGATCGCTTCGCGACTCTCGCTTGGCCTTCGGCACATTTGCTTTGTCACTCGGTTTGCGAGCCGCTCACTAGGTTCGCTCAAACCTCGTTCCAATCCTTCCGCGCGTTTAGCGCGCTTCAGGACCGCAAACGTCGAGAAACCTACGTCGTTATGCGCTATAAACAAAAATACTTTAAATTCCCAAAATAATGCTTTTAAAAAAAATTGAATTCCAATTTTCATATACAAAAATTTTAACACAATGAAGGATACTTCGATAATGAGAAAATATATCCTATTGATATTTCTTTTAACAACTAACATTAATTCAGACTCATTAAAAAACAGGGAAATTTATACTAGTGAGTGTTCAAAACGAAATATGATTAGCTGTTATAATCTAGGTCATATGTTTCTATATGGCATAGATGGTGAAAAAGATTTAATTAATGCTCAAAAATATTTTACACTGGCCTGCAATTCAAATATTGAAGATGCATGTTTCGGACTTACTCAGATGTCGAAGGACGGACTAGGACCAGAAAACGATCTATATAAATATACGGATTATTTATCTAAACTTTGCCAGAAAGGTGATTCAAACAATTGCGGAAAATTAGGAAATATATTTTACAATGGCAATTTGGTCCCTAAAGATTTAAGTAAGGCACATGAATACTTTAAGAAATCTTGTAATGGTGGAAATGACCTAGGTTGCGCAAAAGTAAAAGTCATTCAAATTGAAATTAATAATCAGCAATAGCAGAATCGCTTAATATAAACGCAAATATGAAACACAAATACGAAGTACTACTAGAAGAATATAAAATTATTTCAAATCAAATAATTCATTGGGACAAACAATATTGGATAAAAAGTAATTTTTTCTTAGCAATAGAATCTTTATTCCTTTCTGGAATCTCAATTTTCCTTTTAAAGGGAGAAATTAATATTGAATTACCTATCATTACAATACTAATCTCTCTTATTGTATTTAACATACTAATTTGCTTAATTTGGAGATTAAGCTGCCTAAGAACGAAGGAATATCTTAATTTAAGATTCAGAAGATCAAAAAAAATCGAAAAGAAACTTGGTCATATTCGTTTAATTAAAATTCACGACAGAGAGAAATTTTTACCTAAACATAATTCTAGCGGACAACAAGAATCATTACTTCCTATTCTATTTATATTTCTTTGGATTATTATAGCAATAATTTCATCCTATACCCATATGCTCCCATTTATCTGTGATTATTGCTACAGAATGAGTTTGCCGTAGAATAATGTTTACAGCGCATAACTTCGACTTCTCGCGGCGCTTCGGGATTGCTATCGCAACCCTCGCTTGGCCTTCGGCACATTTGCTTTGTCACTCGACTTGCGAGACGTTCGCTAAGGCTCACTCAAGTCTCGTGCCAATTCTTCCGCGCGTTTAGCGCGCTCCAGAACCGCAAACGTCGAGAAGTCTCTTTCGTTAGACGCAAGCGCCATTAAAACTACAAAATTTAAAAATATGAAGAATCTTATTAGACACTTTAGAAGTTATTGGAAAGACTATTCTCTGCTTTTGATCGGATTGATTTTAATAAACTATCCATTACTTGAATCTTGTTTTAGGAAGAATGGTTGTAATTTGAAATCGTTTGATGAATACAAACTCACTTTCGAGTCATATGTAACTATCAGCGTATCTTTGTTGACCGTCGTGTTCGTTTTTACGACTTTGAATCATCAGATAAGAGCATCCGAATTACAAAATTTTCAGAATAAATTATTTGAAATGATTGAATTTCATCGAGAAAATGTAGGTGAATTTCAACTTGGTCGGTTTAAAGGTAGAAGTATATTTATTCCTATGTTAAGAGAATATCGAATACTATTACGCATTGTAAAGAAGGAGATCGAGAGACTTCATCTGATTTACAACAATGAAGAAGTTGTAAATATTTCGTACTTAATCTTTTTTTACGGAGTTGGAAAAACTTCTACAAAAATACTCACTAACGCCCTTGCTCGTTATCCTAAGTTTCTCATTAAGAAATTGGTTATAAAGTTACAAAATCCTAAAACCATAAAAAAAGTGAGAAAGAAAAGTAAACTGAGTTATATTCCTTTTCAAGGACATCAATCTCGTTTAGGTCATTACTATAGGAATTTATATGCGATTGTTAAATTTGTTCACTATCAAAGAATAAACATAGATAAATATGAGTACGTTAGAAATATTCGGTCTCAGTTATCAAATCATGAACAAGCATTACTTCTAATTAATATCATTTCTGATATCGGTTTGACTTGGAAAAAGGAATTCTTTTTAGAAAAGTATAGGTTAGTCAGAAATATTCCAAAAGGTTTTTTTAATGAGAGTAAGGAGTTTGATCCGACTCATTATTTGCCAGCCAAATATATGGAATATAATGATATTGAGATACTAAGGGCTAAAATAGGTTAGTTGTCGCCTGCGTCTAACTGCGGCTTCTCGCGGCGCTTCGAGATTGCTTCGCAACTCTCGCTTGGCCTCCGGCACATTCGCTTTGTCACTCGGCTTGCGAGACGGCGCTAAGGCGCCTCAAGCCTCGTTCCAATTCTTTCGCGCGTTTAGCGCGCTCCAGAACCGCGAACGTCGAGAAGCCTATTTCGTTAAGCGAACATGCCGCGATTTATCAGATAATTAAAACCATTTCGTTTGAGTATTTTTAAGGCAAAGTAATGATTGACAATGTATCTCAATTGGGGAACAATTAAATTAAAGGGGTAGTTGTCATGGCAAAAACAGCAATGATTCGGGCGAGAGTTGAAGATAACTTAAAAAAGGACGTAGAAAACATACTCGACCATTTAGGAATTTCTGCTTCGGAAGCTATCAATATTTTCTATCATCAAATTAAACTTAGTAAAGGGTTACCATTTCCAGTTAAACTACCGAATAAAGTAACGCAAAAGACTTTTGAAGCAACTGATAAAAAGAAAGGTATAAAGTCTTTTAAATCTAAAGAGGAATTATTTACGAAGCTGGGAATATGAAATTTAATCCTAGCTTTACAACTCAATTCGATAAAGATATTAAGTTACAGAAAAAACGCAAAAAGGACTTAGGTAAACTTAAAGGAATCATGTCTCAGCTTATCGATGGGATTTCACTGAGTTCAAAGCACAAAGATCATAAGTTAACTGGGAATTATAAGGATCGACGTGAATGTCATATTGAACCTGATTGGCTTTTGATCTACAAGATAGAAGGCAATATAATCATACTCGAAAGAACTGGAACGCATTCGGATTTATTCGATTAATTTTATTCTAACAGAGCGGCACGTCGCTTAACTTCGTCTCCTCGCTTCGTTCGGGATTGCTAATGCAACCCTCACTACGGCCTCCGGCACATTGCTTTGTCACATCGGTTCGCGGGACGGCGCTAAGGCGCCTCGAACCTCGTGCCAAGTCCGGCGCGCTTAAAGCGCTTGGACACGCAACGTCGAGGAGACTCTTTCGTTAGCCGAAATTGGAAGGGATTAATCGAATAAATGAATTATTTTCTGCGTAATTATATAAGACTAATTCCAACATTCAGCCTAATAATAATTTCGGGCTCCCTTGGATCATATGTCATGTGGTTTTGGCTAATCAATGGGTATTCTATTTCTAATAATCCAGATGATTGGGCAAAATTAGGTGATTACTTTGGAGGAGTTACAAATTCAATATTTACTTTTTTGACACTTATCACCGTTGTAATAACGCTATATTATCAGAGAAAAGAATTAGCATTAACAAGAAGAGAATTACAAGCATCCCGCAAGGTTGCAATTCTCCAGGAAGAATCTCTAAAGTCACAAGCAAAAGCACAACATCAAACCGTTTTCGAATCAGCCTTCACGCAAATGATTGAAATACATTTTAAGCTCCTTGATTCATATCAAACAGGCGGTTATAGCGGTAGCCAATATTTTAATAATTGTTTATCAAACAGCGTAACTCAATTTACTAATTCACCCGCTGATGGTATCTTGAATAGTCTTGATCGAAGAATGCATCGTCATTTATTTCACCTTGCGAGTATAATTGATCTTATTGATGAACATTCATTTGGCATGTTAGATGATCAAAATCGATTTTTCGGGGTTCTATATAACATTCTCAGCGAAGATCTTTTACAATATATTAAAATTGCGAAAAAGACCGAGCATTATCAAAAAATACAAAAGCAATTAAATAGGATTTCCAACTTCGGCTAACTTCGTCTCCTCGCTCCGTTCGGGATCGCTAATGCGACCCTCACTACGGGCTAAAGCCACATTGCTTTGCCACTTCGGTTCGCAAGACGTTCGCTAAGGCTCACTCGAACCTCGTGCCAACCGCATCGCGCAAAAGCGCTTGCGGCCGCAACGTCGAGGAGACTCTTTCGTTAGGCGCAATTAAGGTAAAATTATGAGTATTCAAGAATCAAAGAATTTAATTGAAAAAGTAAAAGAAATTTTCTCCAGCGATGAATTTGCAACTTTAATAAATGTAGCTAAAGATTTACATGATAGGAAAAAAGATTTTGAGAAGTCCTTAATGCAAAATCTTAATACAACTTTTACTGGAGCGGATTATCAGAAATCAATAACAAAAATCTTGAACGCTCAGCTCAATGGTTTTTCGTCCTACAAAATTGGTAGAAGAATGCAAAGCATAGATAATTTACTTGATCAATATGCTTCGGTCACTTCGCAGCAACTTTTAGATGGAGTACATAGACTTAAAGAAAGTTCCGAAAAAGTAGTCGATGCTTTTGAAAAATTAAAATTTTCCGCGCAGAATAATATTATTAATATTTATGAGAATATTAATGAATTTTATAAAAGCTATGAATATCTTGACGGTCAGTTACAAGTTATTTCAATTATTGAAGAAGATCTGATTGCTAATAAAGTAGAAGGGTCGGAAGAAGAAGATAGATTAAAATTAAATTTTGAGAATAATAACTATTCACTCGATGAGCATGTGAATTTATGTAAAATGCTCATCGACGCGTATACTTTTAGCTGTGCATTATATTCGATTAATGTAACTACTTATCCGCTTAAAATTAAGACATATTACTCAGGATCGGATACATTTGACTTAATTGGTGCAAAGCCTGCAATTGGAGTTGTCTCTAAAATTCTTGATAAGACAACAGACTATTTTTTTGCAAACTATACCGCCGACGGAGAATATGCAAAGATTAGCGGGCAATTCGATGATGTAATTAAAAAATTAGACCTAGTTGAACAGTTAAAAAAAGACGGCGTTGATTCAATGGATGATGTCTCTGAATCCCTTAAAAATAGCGCTATCCAGCTCGCACGTAGTTTGGATAAAAACATATCAAAGCAATACAAAGTCTACATTAACGGTAATGAAAAACCTGTCTTTCAAAGACATACTGATTATATTGAATATCAGACTAAGTATCTTCCCGGATCAAATTTCGATCAATCTGTTTAATACCTTAACTGCGCCTAACTGCGGTTTCTCGCTTCGTTCGAGATCGCTCATGCGACTCTCACTACGGGCTTCGCCACATTTGCTTTTTAACTCAGCTTGCAAGACGCTCACTAAGGTTCGCTCAAGCTGAGTTAAAATCCCTTCGCGCACAAGCGCTCCGGGAACGCAAACGTCGAGAAACCTGCGTCGTTATGCGAAATGAGTAAAAATTCACAGGAGATACCAAATGAATGAAAAAAAAATTGTAACACTTAAGGAACACTTCAAAGACATAATATCCGACAAACAAGGGCTCATAAAAAAATCGGTAATACCTATTTACATTATGAATAAATCAAAGGTTTATCAATTGGGTTCAGCAGTTTTAATCACCTTAGATAGTAAATATTTTTTGATCTCAGCCGCCCATGTCTTAATGGATAATGGAACTGAATATTATGCGCCATATCTTGGTGATATTTATAAAATTTCAGGCGTTATAACGGGAGTCTATGTAGAAGAAATAACGAAAAGAAAAGAAGATAAATATGATTTTGCAATATTAGAATTAGATGAAGTTTGTCTTAATGGTCTGAAAAATGATTATGAATTCTTGACATTAGCGAATATTGACATAGATCACAAATTTGATTTAAAGAATTTCTATTCCGTAGCGGGATTTCCAGGTGAGCATAATAATAAGCTTATTGATAATGACCAGAAAAAAATTAAAAGTATAATATATTTTATATTCGATCATCCAGAATTGGACAATCATATCTACTCAGCTATAAAAGCAGAAAAACACGCGCATTTATTAGTGAAATATGACATTGATAATGTAGCAAATGAAGAAAATATTCCATGTATAGGAATCACCCCACACGGTATGAGCGGAGGAGGAATATTTTGGATTTCAGATATCATTACCGAAACTAAAAATAGCAAAAAGCTAGTTGCTGTATCTATAGAATATCATAAAAAACAAAACGTAATTATGGGAATTAGGATACATGTAATACTGGAAGCTATTCGGCAATTACATGATGTTAAATTTCCATTTGATATCTCAACATTAACACAGGTAAAGATTTATTTCAAATAAAAACTCACTTCGCATAACTGCGGTTTCTCGCGGCGCTGCGAGATCGCTTCGCGACTCTTGCTTGGCCTTCGGCACATTTGCTTTTAAACTCAACTTGCAAGACGTTCGCTAAGGCTCACTCAAGTTGAGTTTAAATCCCTTCGCGCGTAAGCGCTTCGGGAACGCAAACGTCGAGAAACCTGCGTCGTTAGACGACATGCAAATCAAATTTTCAAGGAGAAAGTTATGACTCAGGAAATAATAGGTCCAGATTCTGGAGTAGAGACGAAGTTTGTATCATTTGGCCCACCGACACAGCCAACGAAACTAACTGTTCAACAATACCAATCGATTTATAATGAAATTACAGGTAAAACTGAAAAGTTATCGTTATCAAGCGATGATGCCTTTGTTCTTACAGAAGGAGAGTTGGATCAATTAAATAAAAAAATAATTCAAACATTTGAACAGTATAATGTTATTGCCGGTAACTGCAATATAACACTATTTCACAAAGATTCGATTGATGAGTATTTCAGCAGTTACGAGAGATATTGTGGCTATAATAAGACTAACAATAATCCAATTACACGTATCATTATTGTCTATAATTTTTCAGTGCTACTGCCACAAGTAGATAAAACTCAAAATTATAAAATTACTATTAATCTTAGGTCTGGGGTTCTTGCCAAGTATGATATGCCTATGAAAGTTCCCAAAGGAATTTATAAAATATTTGGACTTGAAACTGCCCGGGTCGATATCGAATACATTGATTATTTATTAGCAAAGACATTTTCCACTCATATTAAAGATTGGATTGAAGGTTTGGAAAAAGTTGAGACGACTTCCCTTGGAAATTTTATGCGGAAATACTCTGAATGGAGTCTCCCTTTATTTAAGTATTTGTTAGGAGCTTCAGCAGCTCTCTCTATTTGGATATTTTTTAAAAGCTATAAAATATATATCCCAAATATTTCTTTAGATTTTGTAGCTATTTTTATTCCAATAGTTATAAGCTTTTTATATATTTCGCTAAGAGTTGGGATGAGAATCGGATTTTTTATTGAGAATTCCATCGAAGATACGGGAGCGCAATCGTATATCAGAATCAATAAAGGGGATGATAAATTATTTTCGTCAAACGAGAAAGAAAGAAAAAATTCAACTCGGAAAGCTATTGCTGGAATTATTTTCACTTTTGTACTCGGTATTCTTTCGAGTATTTGTGCGAATTTAATAAACTCACCTTAATTTTGATTATGCACGTCGTCTAACTTCGTCTCCTCGCTTCGTTCGGGATCGCCATGCGACCCTCACTACGGTCTTCGACACATTGCTTTGTCACTTCGGTTCGCGGGACGCGACTAAGGTCGCTCGAACCTCGTGCCAACTCCTTCGCGCACAAGCGCTTCGGAGACGCAACGTCGAGGAGACTCTTTCGTTATACGCAATTGCGGGGGAGACGCCACATCCATGTGGCGAGAAGTAGGGGCGAAAAGGATGAAATTAGGTTGACAAGCATACAATCTTTGTATATTATTTAGATTATGAATCAGACTGTTAATATTTCCTTTGAAAAAGCACTTTTAAAAGAAATCGATAAAATTGCAAAGAGGGAACACAGGTCCAGGTCAGAATTGATTCGTGAAGCCGCTAGAGCGTATATTGAGAAAAAAACTAGATGGCAAGCCATCTTTGACTTCACTTCAAAAGTTACTGATCGAAGTAATATTTCTGAAAAGGATGTTTTTAATGAAATTAAATCCGTTAGAAATAAAAGAAATGCTTCTTAATGTTGAAGGTATTATTAGATACTAATATTTACATCTCTGCTATTTTATTTAGGGGAAAACCAAGGCTTGTTTTCCAAGATTTAATTGATGAGGTTTTTACAGGATATATTTCGAAAGAAATATTAGCTGAGATTGAATCTACGCTCTCTAAACCAAAATTCAAACTTGATGATAATTTTATTCAGATTGTTTTATCTGAAATCAGAGATATTACTGCGCTTGTTAAAAATAAACCTATTCAAGATTATTTAGAGTTAAGAGATAGAGATGATTATCACATTCTGGAGTCTGCTTTTGCAGCAAAAGTAGACTATTTAATCACTGGAGACAAAGATTTATTAACTCTTCAGAAAATTAAGAACTTTAACATCATTACTCCAGATGAGTATTTAAGTATTAAAGTAAGAAACGAAACTTAATTCAGCGACATCCGTGTCGCGAAATTCCGCAACTGCGTATAACTTCGTCTCCTCGCTCCGTTCGGAATCGCTAATGCGATCCTCACTACGGTCTTCGACACATTGCTTTGCCACCTCGGTTCGCGAGCCGGCGCTAAGGCGCCTCGAACCTCGTGCCAAGTCCGCGCGCTTAAAGCGCTTGGACACGCAACGTCGAGGAGACTCTTTCGTTAGGCGAAATGCCAAGTAAGGTTAAAAAATGAATAAACTATTTAATATCAATTGGGAAAAACAAGAGCAGTATTCAGATGAGAATGGGCCGATTTATGTTTTTATTCACAAAGATTTTGGAATTTTGAAAGTTTCTGAATATGCTTTGTTCGGAAGTAAACAAATTCCTGAAAATAATGATTATATTATTCAATCGATTTTGAGAGAATATTTTCTCAAAAAGCAAAACCTGATTATATGTATAGAAAGCGAAAAACTAAAATATACTAATTACGCTAAGTCTATTTGTAAAACGTTAGAAGAAATCCAATTGGAGTTTCCCAAAAATATTATCGATAAACAAACTAGGACATTACTAAACCTTAAACGGATACAGTCTGATTATGGAAAATTTATCACTGAAATAAATGGATATGATTGTTTCTCTAGAGATAATTATGAGACTATCTTCTGATTAAATATTTTATATGAAAAAAAATTCATTTTTAGCGGAGTAAGGTTGTCGGGGGCCGGCCATCTTACTATACATTCTGGCGGAATTAGAATTGAAGAAAGAGGATGGATAGAAATTGAAGAAATCGAAAAGCCATCTTTTTCAAAGCAAGCATTTGTTGCTATGTGGTTTGATCCAAAAATGGATAAATCGTACCTTGCAATTGAAATGGCTTGTAAAGCAAATGGTTTCGATGCATTTAAAATCAGCGGGAAAGAACATAACAATGAGATTTCGGGAGAAATACTAAGTGAAATCAAAAAAAGCCATTTTTTAATTTCTGAAGTTACTGGTCAAAGGCAAGGCGTTTACTTTGAAGCTGGATTTGCCCTTGCGCTGGGATTACCCGTAATCTGGTGTTGCAAAAAAGATGAAATAGATAATGTGCATTTTGATACTAGACAATATAATCATGTTGTTTGGTCAGATGAAAACGATTTATTTGAAAAGTTAAAAAATCGAATTAAAGGTACTATTAGCTAACTGATGGCACTTCGCCTAACTGTGGTTTCTCGCTTCGTTCGGAATCGCTAATGCGATCCTCACTACGGCCTCCGGCACATTTGCTTTTAAACTCAGCTTGCAAGCCGTTCGCTAAGGCTCACTCAAGCTGAGTTTAAATCCCTTCGCGCACAGGCGCTCCGGGAACACAAACGTCGAGAAACCTGCGTCGTTAGGCGAACATTTTTGCCAAGGCTTCTCAGATTTATTTCGCCGCGTCCATGCGGCGATTAAAATAACGATTTTCTAAAGGTTTAGCGATTGACAATACCCTATTAAATAGGGACAATTGATTTATTGAAGAGAATATTTATCCACCTTCCAGATTTTGATCAATTTTGGAAGAAAGCAGGACTTAAAGATGAAGAGTTAAAAGAACTCCAAGAGTTTCTATTAGAAAATCCGAAATATGGCCCGGTAATTAAAGGCTCTAACGGAATCAGAAAAATACGATGGAAAAAGAAAGGAATAGGTAAAAGTGGGGGAATACGAATCTTTTATTTGGATATTGAAGAATTTTCTGTATCATTCTTAATAACACTTCTGGAAAAGAACGACAAAGAGAACCTTTCAAAGAAAGAACTTACGATCTTAGCGGATTTAGTAACTTCACTAAAAGAACTAATTCAATCCAAGAGAGAACGACATGAAAAAAGAAAGTAGCAAACTATTCAATAGTCTTTCCAAAGGACTTAATGAAGCCATTGAATACACGACAGGCAAAAAAGTTCCAGGTGTCAAAGCGCAGATTATTGAGATTCAAAAATTACCAACTTTTAAAGGTAAAGAAATAAGAAATATCAGGACCAATTTACATCTGACTCAAAATACTTTTGCTCAAGCCTTAGGTGTATCCACTAAAACAATTGAAGCTTGGGAATCTGGAAAAAATATTCCACAAGGTCCAGCTCAAAGAATGTTATTCATTCTTAAAAATAATTCTAAAGCATTGAATATTTTAGGGATTAAAAATTAAAAACGCCATCCTTGGCGTAATTTGTTTGTGCAACGGCAAAAACGTCGCCTAACTTCGTCTCCTCGCTTCGTTCGGGATCGCTAATGCGACCCTCACTTCGGGCTAAAGCCACATTGCTTTGTCACTTCGGTTCGCGGGACGGCGCTAAGGCGCCTCGAACCTTGTGCCAACCGCGTCGCGCCAATGCGCTTGCGGCCGCAACGTCGAGGAGACTCTTTCGTTAAGCGCCATGCAATAATTTTTTGAAAGAGTAAAGAATGAACAGTAAATTAAAAAAACTTATTACAAATGCGATTACCCAACCTAAAAGTTTTAATTTTTGGGGTCACACTTTAATTTCTCAGTATATACGAGAACTCAAAGCTAAGGACTCGCAGATTCCAATTGCTTATAATAAAAGCATATATGAGCAAAATATAATAAGGTGGGTGGAAAATAACGATTCGAATTTGGACATTTTCTTAAGATACAATAAGGTTTTTGAGGGAGATAGAAACAAGACAACAACGTTACTCAAGCTATCTGAATCCAAAGATAAATTTCTAAGTGGGCTTATCAAAAATTTTGCACCTTTAGATTATGATCCTGTTGGCATGGGTAACTGGCAGAATCCAAAATTAATATTTGCAGCGCAAAATGATACAGAATTTGAATTTTGGTTCTCAATAAAGGCCGAAAAGCTTTATCCAGAAAGAATAGAAATTGCTAGTTTACCGTCGAAAACCGTTACAGTAATAGAAGAATATATTAAGGGGACAAATCCAAATTTTGAATCTTTAGAAGAATTGGTCGCATCATATGCTGTTCATTCTCGTATTATAAATATTGTCAAAGTGAATAAAGTATCTGGGAACCTATCGTTTTCAACAGATCAACCTAAGCTTGTCGATCCAGATTTGGACGAAAAAACGATAATTTCTCCGGAAAATAGGCTTAACAATTTTGTTCAGCAGAGTTTAGAATTGCTCAATGTCAAATCTCCTGAAGCCGTTCACGATGAAATTAAAAATAATCTCCGAATTTCTCGTGGATCTGTTTCAAAGATTAAAGCTTTGTCCGATGGTAATAGTATCATTATTCCGTATAAACATGAGCAAAAGTATCAGGGTGGAGAAGTCACCGAGAAAAATTCTAATACTTTTGAAAATTATACTATACAAATGATTAGGAAATCAGTTAAATCGTTTTATGAAGAAAATTCCACATTTGAAGGCTTTTTTCTGGCGAATCCTCAACTAGACGCCGAAAGAAGCGGGCACATTATTAAGGTACTAACGAATGACCAAGAAATAGAGAGAACGGCTACAGGGTTTTTCTTTTGCATCGTTAATAGGAATGGTCATGTAGAAATTTCTAAAGTTTTCGTTAATTCGGCTTTAGGATCTCTCAGAGTTGCTCCAGAAAAAGGAGGATTAGAAAATGCAAGATTCTATGAAGAATTGGATAGAATTTTTTCGGAATAAAGCGATTTCCGATATTGATATTCCCGCTTTAGAAAGGATTCACTCGCTATTATCTAACTATTATACTAAATCTTATGTTTTGCCCAATGTAATCTTTAATATTCTAAACGGAAATTTTACATATTTTTGCAATGTAATTAAAGCGTTAACGGAAGCGAATATTATTTCCTATTCTCCTAACTGTCCAAATTGCGGGGATCCATTAGATTTTCTAAATGCCAAATCAAATATTAGTGAATGCGAAAAATGTGGAACTGATTTCGAATATACCGATATCGAAGATTCTATACTAATATTGATCGATGGTCGAGGAATTTCCGTTCTTAACGAAGCGTCTTATGAGTTAAATGCATTGATCCTCTCAAAGCAGGCCTTACAAAGAGGAACTATTTTTTATTTATTATGCGATATAGAAGGTTCTGAGACACTTCAAAAAAGTAGTTCGATTCTATATAATAGTTATATAAGGCAATTGTGGTCAAATTATTTCCCATCTTCATTGAGAAATTGTAATAAGGCTTACTTACCGTTAATGGCAAAAGGCGACGCATCTATAATTGCCTTTTTAGATATTCAAGATGCGTTCCAATTCATTAAGGTTTTATCTAAGCAAATTAACGGAAAAGAATTTAAATTAACTATTTATTTGGATAAGATAGATTATACCCCTGAAGACTTTTCTGGATTTGTTCGAACCCTGGACAATAAGTGGGATTTCAATTCAGAAAATGTAACTTTGTTCCACAGGAGAGCTCATTCTATTAAACCAACATCTTGGAAGAACGTTAGTAATTATTCGATAAAAGTATGCTTATTAGATAATCTAACGAGCAGTAAGAGAAATATTGAAAGGAATTTGAAATATAGTTATGCAGAAGAAGGTTATTCTTTTGAAAGTAAGCATAATGAAAAATTTACTGGCAAAATTATAAGTTACGCAATATAAATGCACAGCGCTTAACTACGTCTCCTCGCTTCGTTCGCGACTCACGGTCCCCGCTCGCGCTCACTACGGCCTCCGGCACATTGCTTTGTCACATCGGTTCGCGCGCCGTTCGCTAAGGCTCACTCGAACCTTGTGCCAACCGCGTCGCGCATAAGCGCTTGCGGACGCAACGTCGAGGAGACTCTTTCGTTAGACGAAATGCCCTAAGCTTAATTTGATTTTGAAGAGCGGTAAAGGTTAAAAGAAAAATCTATTTTTAGAATTTAGGATAAAAAATCACATATTTTGAAGTTGACATTGGTATTACCAAGGTTATACCACTAATATGAAAACTGCAATTTCAATTCCGGATGAGTTATTTAAGACCGCTGAGAAAACAGCAAAAAAACTTGGAATACCTCGAAGTCAGCTTTTTGCAAAGGCATTAGAAGAATTTATTCAATCCCATAGTAAAGAATCTGTAACTGAGAAGTTAAATAAAGTTTATAGCAGTAAATCCAAAGAGCTTAAAAGCAATATCGCAGATTTATCCGTAGAGTTACTGCGTAAGAGTTTAAAAAATGATTCGTGGTGATATCTGGTGGGTAGACTTAGGAATTCCATTCGGAAGTGAACCTGGATTTAAGCGACCTGTTTTGATTATTCAAGATGATTCTTTTAATCAAAGTAATATTAATACAGTAATATCGATTGCGATTACATCGAACTTAAATTTATCTGATGCTCCTGGCAATGTTCTGATTAGTAAGAAAGAATCCAGCTTATCAAAAGATTCAGTAGTGAACGTGTCTCAAATTGTGACTTTAGATAAAGAGAGATTCATTGAACGGGCGGGAAAGCTTAAATCAAGTAAGATTAACGAAGTTGAAGCAGGCCTCAAGTTAGTTACAGGCTTAAATTAAGGGCACTTCGTCTAACTGCGGTTTCTCGCTTCGTTCGTCACTCACGGGTTCCCGTTCGGACTCACTTCGGGCTTCGCCACATTTGCTTTGTCACTCGACTTGCGAGCCGTTCGCTAAGGCTCACTCAAGTCTCGTGCCAATCCCTTCGCGCACAAGCGCTCCGGGAACGCAAACGTCGAGAAACCTACGTCGTTAGACGACATCGCTAGGATTTATTATGAAAATAGTTTACTTAGACCAAAATATTTACGGAGAATTTATTTCAAAAAAAGATAAACTATGCACGTCTCTTTACGATAAACTATGCACTCTTGTTAAAAGTAGAAAAATAATTGTTCCTTTTTCAGTTTCACATATTCAAGAAACAAAAAATAGAGCTAAAGCTGAATCAATTAAAAAAGAGCTTTCAATTATCAATAAACTAAGTCAAGGAATGATGCTCTATTCTTACGGCAAAAATTGCACTGTTGTATTTAATGATGCATATAACGTTTACGAAAAGCTTCAATTAAATGAGTTTGAATTGGCCCCTGAATTTCAAGAAGCATTACGAATTTATGAAAGAAATCGAGAGATTTTTCATAGGATAGGCTTTGGCCCTTTAGTGATGAATAATAAATCGTATGAAGATATTTCAAAAGAACTTAACCAGATTTTACAGCATCCAGAAAAATATAGTAAAAAGATTACTCCTAAGGAAATCGTCGAGCTTAAAAACTCTGGAAGTAAAATATTATCATTACTGTGTTCTGGTTCGATTAGATTATTACAGCAAGCATCATCTGATTTTAAAGAATTAAGAGTACAGCTTAAAACGATGACAAGGAATCATCTTAGAAATAATTCGGAAATAGAGGATCTATTTGAATTAGTAAAACCAGAATATGTTAAGAAAAGTAAGGAATACAGAAATAACATTAACAAATGTCGTGAGCTGATAGACAATTCACTTAAAATGAGTTTAGGCATTTTTCCCAAATCACCCCCTGTTTCCTTATCTTCGCACTCCGAATTGATTGAATATTTCACTGAAACATTATCAATGAATAAGCAATTTCAATTTCAGACAGAAACAGTTATGGTAAGTATTATTGAAATGGCGGGCTACTATCCTGATTCAGAAAAAAGAAAGCGTGAAGTTAAGAAAAAGGGTTTTTTTCTAGAGTTATTTGACATGCCCCATTTTAATAATTCTCTTTTCTGTGATTTCTTCATTACCAATGATCGAGCGTTAGCAAAACGGATAAACGCAGTTTTAAAACATTTGGATAAAAAAAGTCCAAAAATTCTATTTCCAGTCGAAGCAAACGCGATATTGGATTCATTATTCTAATTGCTACGCGACGTCGTCTAACTGCGGTTTCTCGCTGCGCTGCGAGATCGCTTCGCGACTCTTGCTTGGCCTTCGGCACATTTGCTTTTAAACTCAACTTGCGAGACGTTCGCTAAGGCTCACTCAAGTTGAGTTTAAATCCCTTAGCGCACAAGCGCTCCGGGAACGCAAACGTCGAGAAACCTGCGTCGTTATGCGACAATGCCTAAAAAGCACTTATTATAAAAATACCATGACAAGAAATTATTTGATTATCCTCTTTCTTAGTTTATCAATTCCTCTGTTTGCTCAAAAGTTTGAGAAAGCAAAGAATGGAAAATCATTTGATTGCGTTATACTTATTCATGGGTTTTTAAGATCTTCAAAACAGCTTAAAAATATGGGGGATTATTTGACTGATAATAATCTTTTGGTTTTTTACGTGGATTATCCTTCGAGGAGTAATACTATACAAGAAGTATCTAAATCTTATTTATCCCCTATAGTTCAAAATAATTGTATTTCTAAGTTTAATAAAATTCATTTCGTTACTCATTCCGCAGGCGGAATCGTTCTGAGGCACTTTCTTAAAGAGAATAAAATCAAAAGGCTTGGTCGAGTTGTAATGTTGGCTCCACCAAATAAGGGAAGCGAGATCGCTGATTTTCTATCGGGCTATAATTTTGTTAATACCTTGCTTGGTCCGATATTGATGCAACTAAAAACAGATAACTCGAGTTTTGTTAATAACATAGGAACACCGAATTTTGAACTTGGAATTATTATGGGAGATTCGAGCAATGATCCAATTTCTTCAATGATTATTCCTGGCGACGATGATGGTAAAGTTTCGATTGAAAATAGTAAATTGAATTCTATGAAAGAATTTCTACTCGTTGATCGAACCCACACTTTTATTATGGATGGCGTGGAAGTCCAGAAAGCAACGTTGCAATTTATTAAGACTGGAACATTCAAATAGTTGCTTTAATTAATATTAGGCATCATCGCATAACTTCGTCTCCTCGCTTCGTTCGGGATCGCTCATGCGACCCTCACTCCGGGCTAAAGCCACATTGCTTTGCCACTTCGGTTCGCGAGACGGCGCTAAGGCGCCTCGAACCTCGTGCCAAGTCCGGCGCGCTTAAAGCGCTTGGACACGCAACGTCGAGGAGACTCTTTCGTTAGACGCCATGGCTAAAATTGAAATAAAAAGGATAATCTATGAATATTAATCAAATTAAGCGAAGGTTAGAGATATTGTCCACAGCCTTACTTAATTCAGGATTGGATGACGCAAAAAATTCATTAGAAGAAATTTACAATTTTATTTTAGAGAACTCTATCCTATTAAATTATGTGATAGAGAGTAGAGATCGAGAATATTCGGAAGAGGAGCTTTTTGCTGGAAGAGATTGGTCCCGGTACCAAATTCCTGGAAATACAAAAGGCAGAATTGGATTTACTTGGTCATTAATTGAATTCTTCCTTAAAGATCAAGATATGCAATACTGGAATCTTGCTGACCACTATGGAAACGCGTGTGGCGGTTCAAAAGACGTAAGCAAGCATATCCGACCGTTCAATGAGGCCGTCATTATGCCATTTCTCCAGCTTTTGGAAAGCCATTTGATTGATCAATTAAGTTCTGCCGATTCATCAACAACTTCTTCTTCATCAGTATCAATAGGTTACTTAGCTGGAAATCTTCAAATCGCTCAAAATTCTCAAAATATAGCGCAAACTATCGATAATTCGGAGATCTCCAAATTATTTTCTATTATTTTAAAAGAGATAAATTCATCAAGTTTTTCGGCAAAAGAGGAATTAGCGGGGTTAATTGAAGTTTACTTAGAAGATATTGAAAAGATCAATACAAAGCATACGAACTATCTTCAGATGGTGCTAAATAAATTGAAGGATTTCAATGCGATTGTAACGGGATCCACATTTGTTTATAAAGGGATTCAGTATCTCGAGCACATATTAAATTCGTAATCGAAGTTTAGCCACGGCGTCTAACTTCGGCTTCTCGCGGCGCTTCGGGATTGCTTCGCAACCCTCGCTTGGCCTTCGGCACATTTGCTTTGTAACTCGACTTGCAAGCCGTTCGCTAATGCTCACTCAAGTCTCGTTCCAATCCCTTCGCGCGCAAGCGCTCCGGGAACGCAAACGTCGAGAAGCCTCTTTCGTTAGGCGTAATCGGGTAAAACTATGAAAAAAACGAAAAATTTTTCCTGGGATAATCTAAAACTCGAAGAGGATGCTAAAGCATCTTTCGAGATTCTTCTAGGAAAAAACAAATCGGATCTACGGTCAACATTTAGAAATACATATGAAAATATAGATAAGATGATAAAAATCACTCATGATGTTATAATAGCAGCAGAAATAAATAAATGGGATGATATTATAATAATTTGGAACGCAATTGGATATATGTTATACATTTCTTTAGAATCAAAACATGCGATTGAATTATTAACTTATGAGACTGAATTTGATAAGCAACGTTTATATATAAAGAATATAATTAACCTAATTTATGAATCTATTAGTGATTTAGAAAGTTTATTAGGTGGAAAATTATCGAAAGAGTTAATTAAACTGGGGTTAGAAAAAAGAATTTTAAATGATTTAAAGCAGGAAAGAAATAAGATCATAAATTTTAAAAAGTGCTATTTTATCGATCTTCAAAACGTCCGAAATGCTTTCGGGGGCCACAGAGACCACAATTTCATAGAATACAATTCAATCTATCGATCCATTGAAAAGTCCTCTGTAATGAATTTAGTATTCTTATATGATGATATTTTAAACTCGCTTGGAAAACCAATGACAGAAATTATGAATGAGTCATCGAGATTAAAAACGTCTTCTTAGAAATACCCGACTACGCCTAACTGCGATTTCTCGCTTCGTTCGGAATCGCTCATGCGATCCTCACTACGGCCTTCGGCACATTTGCTTTTTAACTCAACTTGCAGGACGTTCGCTAAGGCTCACTCAAGTTGAGTTAAAATCCCTCCGCGCGTAAGCGCTCTGGGAACGCAAACGTCGAGAAACCTTGGTCGTTAAGCGACATTGTGAGAAAAATCACTTTAGAATGAAAGTAGATTAGAAATTGCCGGATCTAAATAATCTTGACATTTATTAAGCGAGAAAAGAAAATTACTGAACAAATCATTAGTAAGTATGAATTCCGGCGAAGTTAAAGATATATTAGTCGAACATAAGCAAGAACTCCTAAATTTAGGAGTTCAAAAACTTTTGCTTTTTGGTTCCGTTGCGAGAAATGAAAATCATGAAGGTAGTGACGTAGATATTCTTGTTCAATTCCATTCTGGTAAGAAAAACTTTGATAGCTTTATGGATCTTTCCTTCCGATTGGAAGATCTTTTAAATACTCACGTTGATCTATTAACTGAAGAGTCTCTTACTAAAGATTTACGAGATTTTATACTTTCTGAGGCAATTCTTATTGAAATCTGATTTAGGTTATATAAATCACATTAAAGAAGAGATTATTTTCTTACAGATTGAATCGAAAAAATTAAATCGTGATCAGTTCGTTTCTGATGATTTAATGAAAAGAGCTTTCGTTAGAAGCATTGAGATAATAGGCGAGGCTTCTAATAAACTATCAGATTCATTCAAGAAAAAATATTCCGATGTGGAATGGAAAAAGCTGTCGGCTACCCGGAATCGCTTAATTCATGGTTACTTTGTAGTGGATTATGATATTGTTTGGGATTTGGTAATAACTAAAATTCCCAATCTAGAAATTCAAATTAATTTAATTATATCAAAAGAAAAAACTCTTTTTGATTAACTAAAAATCACAACGTCGCTTAACTTCGTCTCCTCGCTTCGTTCGCGACTCACGGTCCCCGCTCGCGCTCACTACGGCCTCCGGCACATTGCTTTGTCACATCGGTTCGCGCGCCGTTCGCTAAGGCTCACTCGAACCTTGTGCCAACCGCGTCGCGCATAAGCGCTTGCGGACGCAACGTCGAGGAGACTCTTTCGTTAAGCGAACATGCCGCGATTTATCAGATAATTAAAATCATTTTGTTTGAGTATTTTTAAGGCAAAGTAATGATTGACAATGTATCTCAATTGGGGAACAATTAAATTAAAGGTAATTGTCATGGCAAAAACAGCAATGATTCGGGCGAGAGTTGAAGGGAATTTAAAAAAGGACGTAGAAAACATACTCGACCATTTAGGTATTTCTGCTTCAGAAGCTATCAATATTTTTTATCATCAAATTAAACTTAGTAAAGGTTTACCATTTCCAGTTAAACTACCAAATAAAGTAACGCAAAAGACTTTTGAAGCCACTGATAAAAAGAAAGGAATAAAGTCTTTTAAATCTAAAGAGGAATTATTCACGAAGCTGGGAATATGAAATTTAATCCTAGCTTTACAACTCAATTCAATAAAGATATTAAGTTACAGAAAAAGCGCAAAAAGGACTTAGGCAAACTTAAAGAAATCATGTCGCTACTGATTGATGGGATTTCACTAAGTTCAAAGCATAAAGATCATAAGTTAACTGGGAATTATAAGAATCGACGTGAATGTCATATTGAACCTGATTGGCTTTTGATCTACAAGTTAGAAGGCAATTTAATCATATTTGAAAGAACTGGAACACATTCGGATTTATTCGATTAATTTTATCTTAACGATGCGGCACGTCGCTTAACTTCGTCTCCTCGCTTCGTTCGGGATCGCTCATGCGACCCTCACTGCGGGCTAAAGCCACATTGCTTTGTCACTTCGGTTCGCGGGACGCTCGCTAAGGCTCGCTCGAACCTCGTGCCAACCCTTCGCGCAAATGCGCTTCAGGGACGCAACGTCGAGGAGACTCTTTCGTTAGGCGGCATAATCTCTAAACGAGCTTGATATGAAGAATTACCTAAGATATTTGGAAATAATTAGAAAAATAGCAAACGTTTCTGTAGCAAGTTTGTTTCTGATTCTTTCATTTTATTCGGCAATTACCGCTCTTGCAGAAATTGAATCGCGATCCAATGCAATTAAGTCTCTGGAAAAGAAAATTAAATTGTTAGAGGAACAGATTCGAGAGTCTCAATTTACTACTTCTGAGTATGAAGTTAAGCAAGAGCTGAATGTAAGTAAAAGGCAGTTGAATACAATTCAAGACCTAAGTATTACAGGCTCTCCATATTATTCAATTAAGCATATTATGGCTATGACGGCGGAAGAAAGAAAAAGCTATGAGGTTACTAAAAGCTTAGAAGACACTTTGAATTATTTAGATGAATATTCTAAGCAGCATTCTGGAGTGAGTTCTGAACAAGGGTTTCAAGAGTTTAAAATGCAAGTAGAATCGAAGTTACTCGAATCGAAATCGGCGACTATCAAAGTTAAAGCAATATCGATAAATCCGATAGAAACATTCTCATATCAAGCGTTGCTTTCTGCTTTAATGATATCATCTGCTATCGTAGGCACTTTTATACATAGTTTTCGTAAGCAGCAAAGTATTAACTTATCAAATGCGGTTCTCGGCTTCTTAACAGGATTTGCTGCATATATTGCGATTATTGGTGGTAAGGCAATACTGTTTTTGAATTCTTCATTTGATCCCGGATTTTTCAATCCTTATAGCTTAGCATTTTTATCACTAATAGCGGGGCTTTCATCTGATAAGTTTTTTGCTTTAATAATCAATACAGGTGAAAAGAAAATGGAAGCTTCTAATGATTTGAGAAAGGATTAGGTTAGAAGTAAGAAAACGAGATTACGCCGTCTAACTGCGATTTCTCGCGGCGCTTCGGGATTGCTAAGGCAACCCTCGCTTGGCCTTCGGCACATTTGCTTTGTCCCTCGGCTTGCAGGCCGCGACTAAGGTCGCTCAAGCCTCGCGCCAATTCTTCCGCGCGTTTTAGACGCGCTCCAGAACCGCAAACGTCGAGAAACCTACGTCGTTAGACGCCATAATGCATAAGGAACTCAGTTTTTGGATAATTTACCCAATCAAATCATTGCTCTAAAAAAAATTGTCAGATCTTTACAGATCGATCATCCGGGAAAAAAATTTACTTTAGATGGCATACTTATAGGGAGTATTGGAGAAGTTTATGCAGAATATAAATATGGACTAACACCTTTGAAAAGTGGGACTAAAACGCATGATTGCCAAAAAGGTAATAAATTAGTTCAAGTTAAGACAACTCAAAGGAAATCAATAGTAATTGCGCATAAACCAAAGCACTTGATTGTGCTTAAATTGGAAGACAATGGAGAATTTCATGAGATTTATAATGGGAAAGGTGTTAGAGTTTGGGATCTGATTAAAAACCGAAAAATTCCAAAGTATGGATATTATTCAATTTCGATTAACCAGCTAAGTAAAATAATGCTTCAAGTCCCACTTAAAGAAAAAATAAAGGAAGTTAAGTGATATGATAGATTTTTCTGAAAAGACATTTTATATTTTTTTTACTTTATTTAGCTCTTTGATTTCGGGTTTAATCGGCGTTTTGATTTCAAATTATTATTTTCGAAGATTAGAAACTCGAAAATTGAAATTAGATGTTTTGCGAAATATTGTGAAGTTTCGTTTTTTCCTCCTATCTTCCGGATCTATTACAAATGATAATAAAGAATTTTTTGCAGCATTAAATGAAGTATTTATTATTTTTCACGATTCAAAAGAAATTCTAAATTGCTTAAAAAAATTGCATGATGAATTACAATTACAAGGTCGACTAATTGACAACATTATTAGCCTCATTAAGCATATGGCAAGTAATCTTGGTATTAATATAACGAAATTAAATGATAGTTTTATTGAAAGCCCGTTTGTGCCGAAATAACGAAGCATTACGGCGTCTAACTGCGGTTTCTCGCTGCGCTACGAGATCGCTTCGCGACTCTTGCTTGGCCTCCGGCACATTTGCTTTGTCACTCGGTTCGCGAGACGCGACTAAGGTCGCTCGACCCTCGTTCCAATTCTTCCGCGCGTTTAACGCGCTCCAGAACCGCAAACGTCGAGAAACCTACGTCGTTAGACGGCATCTGCTAAAAATGAATATTGCAACGTAGTTTGATATTTAAGCGAGTTTTGTTTATTTTTGGAATTGACAATACGTCATATATGATGTAATATGATTTGTGGCGAGAAAATGGAAAGCCTACTATTATTCGGAATCAGAGAACGAAGAAAGCGAGATCGAAACTTCTATCAATTCAAAAGATGAACGAAATCAAGCGAAGATATTAGCTTGGATCGATAAACTTGAAGAATTAGGTCCAAATTTACCAAGGCCTTACGCAGATATTTTAAAAGATGTAATTCATGAATTGCGAATTAAACTTTCGGGAGATCAGGTTCGTATTTTATACTTTTTTTTGTTATAAAGACTACGTTATACTAACAAATTATTTTATTAAGCGCTCTGACAAGGTTCCGAAGTCTGAAATGGATAAAGCTATAAAGAGAAGGGAAAAGTTTCTGAAGAAATATCCGGAAAAAGAAATTGGGAAGTTATTATCATGAAATCATTCAAAACACATTTAAAAACTAAAATTAAAAACGAGAAATTCAAAGAAAAGTTCCAAGAAGAAAAAGAACTTATAAATTTATCTATAGAACTACATGAGTTACGAGAAAAAAAGGGTCTATCTCAATCAGAACTTGCAAAGATGGCTCATGTAACTCAACAACAACTTTCGAAAATTGAAAACGGTGTGAATTGTAATCTTGCTACTTTTTTGAAAGTTTGTCACGCATTAGATTTAGAAGTAAAGGTTAAATCTCGCAAGAATATTGCATGAGATTAAAAGCAGACGCCGTCTAACTTCGTCTCCTCGCTTCGTTCGGAATCGCTAATGCGATCCTCACTACGGGCTAAAGCCACATTGCTTTGCCACTTCGGTTCGCGGGACGCGACTAAGGTCGCTCGAACCTCGTGCCAACCGCATCGCGCATAAGCGCTTGCGGACGCAACGTCGAGGAGACTCTTTCGTTATCTGCCATGCCGCGCCCCTTCCAATTTGAACGCCTGCCGTCCATGGCAGGTGTTATCTATTTACAATAGGAGTATAAAATGAAATTTCATATTGAAAAGAAAAAACGAGGAAATTGTTTTCCATTTGCATATAATACATTAAAACAGTTAGATGATTCTATATTTAAACATCAAGAACACAGTTTAAGACATCCTTTAGGGATATATAATACTTCTCTTTTCTCCTTATTTGAAGAATTAGAAAAAATAGTGACTGACTATCAGAATCTAATTGAAGAGAGAAAGGATGCTAAACTAAATTCCCCATTAAAGGAATCTATTATATCTTCTTTATCAAACCTGCTTCATCTGATGCAATCTCACTACGATGATTGTTATTCTATTCTAAAAACTTTTTACTCATTCACAAGAGCTTCTAAAAAGAATATATTTGCAGATAAGTGGTTAGAATCAGTTTCTTGTCCAGGCATTAAATACTTCAAAAATTCAATTCAGAAAAGTCGACAGCATGTTGCAGATTATGTAAATAAAATAAAGCATAATCAAGCAAGACTCATGGCAAGCATTTGGAAAAATAAAGATGATTTGATTTTAGGATATATACTGCATGGAAAGGGCGATGGCAATGCGATTGGTCCATATAACGAAATAAATAACGGAAGTCCTGTTTCTTTGAATAGAGAGATTTCGCTAATATTATATGAGATATACGATACCGGATATCATTTATCAGAAGCCATAAAATTAGTATTGCATAAAGAAAAAAATTATATTGTAAATGATTCATTTACTGCAATAGAGAATTCAGAAAATAAATTACAATGTGTCATTAAGACTATATCTAGCTTAAAACAGATTGTGTTGCCGTCTGAGCAAACATTGCCATTTCCTACAATTGAACATAGCGGATCACATGAAGATTTTGAAATAATTCTTGAATATCCAGGTCTGAAGAAAGCAGCTACCCCGAGTAAAATGGCAGTATCTTCAGAAATTGCTACAGGTGATGGAGTTACAACGCAATTTAAAGGGAAACTATTTTAGGAAGAACTAAATATGATTTTAAAAAAAGTTAAAATATCAGATTTTCATAGCATTCGAGATTCTAACGAATTTTCAATCGGTGATATTACTTGTCTTGTTGGTAAAAATGAAGCAGGGAAGACCGCCGTTTTAGAAGCCCTTCGTCGGTTGAATCCTGTAGAAGCTAAATTGGGAGAATTTAGCATTACTGATGATTATCCGCGTAGAGATGTAGAAGACTATCGTCAATCTGTTCAAAATGGAAAAAAGAGTCATGTGACAGTCGTCGATGCAATCTTTGAATTAGAAGATTCAGACATCTCCGAATTAACTAAAGTTTTTGGAAAAAATTGTATTATAACAAAGGAGCTTAAACTTTCAAAAGGATATAGTAACGTACGCACATTTGTCTTTGAGATTGATATAAAAAAATCTTTAGAGTTTCTATGCTCTGGGATTGAATTGCTTCCAGATTTTAAGGAAAAAATTATTAATAGTGAAGACGCAGAGGATGTGTTATCTTTAATATCAAGTGTTGAAAAGACGGAAGCTGTTGCAAAGCTTGAAAAGAAAGTTGCGGCAATGAAGGAAGGTTTTTCACATTACGCATACAATCAATTGTTGAGACCAAGGGTTCCTCAGTTCTTATACTTTGATGAATATCATCAAATGCGCGGTCGAGATAATATAGAGCAATTGAAACATAGACTTGAAACGAATACCTTGCAAAGCCCAGATTATCCACTGATAGGTCTTGTGAACTTATCTCGACTCAAACTTGATGAACTTCTGAATCCGGGAAGAACTCAAGAGTTGAAAAATCGATTAGAAGGGGCAGGGAATCATCTCACTAAACAAATAGTTAAATATTGGTCTCAAAATAAGCATCTTCAAATGAGATTTGATGTTAGACCAGCGCAACCTCAAGATCCAGAGGGAATGAGATCAGGAACGAATATTTGGGCTGAAGTATATGATAGTAAGCATTGGGTAAGTACTGGTTTAGAAACAAGATCACGAGGGTTTGTTTGGTTTTTTTCTTTTCTTGCGTGGTATTCAGATTTAAAGCAAAAAGACAGTCCGCTTATATTGTTATTAGATGAACCAGGGTTATTCCTCCATGCAAAAGCGCAAGAGGACTTATTAAACTATTTTGAGTCTGAATTGAAGGATAAGCATCAACTGATCTATTCTACTCACTCTCCATTTATGGTTAACCCAAAGCAATTCGATAGAATCCGCATTGTTCAAGATAATTCTATTACCTCAGATGAAGATCTTCCTATAAGTCAAGATGGAACAAAGATTATTTCAGATGTTCTAGAGGCAAGTGGAGATAGTTTATTCCCGTTACAAGGAGCTTTAGGGTATGAACTTAGCCAAACTTTATTTGTTGGACCGAATAGCTTAGTCGTTGAAGGCGTTTCAGATCTTTTATTTATTCAAGGAATAAGTATAATTTTAGAATTGAAAAAAAAGAATGGCTTAGATCAGCGTTGGGTTATTACTCCTGTAGGCGGTGCTGATAAAATTCCGACTTTTGTTGCACTTTTAGGAGCGCAGAAAGATCTTAATATAGCTGTCTTAATGGATTATCAGAAGAAAGATCAGCAAACAATTGAAAATCTATATAAAAGAAAGTTATTAAAACAAAAACAGGTTGTAACATTTGTAGACTTTGTTAGTGCAACAGAGGCTGATATTGAAGATATGTTTGACCCAGGTTTTTATATTCGGTTGGTGAATGAAGAATTTGCTACTGAACTTCAACTTCCGATTGTGTTGGAAGAACTAAATGGCGCTTTACCAAGAATTACTGCAAAGCTAGAAGAATACTTTAAACAAAAGCCACTGAAAAATGGCGTCAGCTTTAATCATTACCGACCAGCACGATATTTTCTTGAAAATGTATCAAAATTTAATGATGAGCTTGATATGAATACTATTGAAAGATTTAGTAAATGCTTAAATGTTCTCAATAGTCTTTTGTAGTCTTCTGGGTTTATCCTGGTTCATACGAACCAGATTCACCCCGAACGCTTCGCGATCGGGTCGCAGAATCTTGGCTTAGTTTGTTCTAATTGCCCTCGTTAAAACTGCTTCGCAGATTTTACTCGGGCTCTCTTCTGCTATTTAATAACTTCATTTGTCGTAAATACGGAGTAAAAGAAGAAAGGAGACTTCTTATAAATCTTCATAAACTTTAAAAACTCATCCATGTATAATCTACATTGTAACCGCCTAACGAACCACAAGCCCACCGTTTTTTGGCAGATCCTCGCAAGAAAGACTTCTCGGTATCGTTTCCCAAGACTTAAAAAGATCTCGTAAATAAGCGTAAGGATCGATACCTGAGATCTTTGCATTTTGAATTAACGAATAGAATCCCGCGCTCGCAGTTGCCCCTTGTGGACAACCGGAGAAGAGCCAGTTTTTTCTACCGATCACAAAAGGACGAATGTCGTTCTCAACGAGATTCGTATCTAATTGCAATTCCGGATGATCCAAAAAGAGAAGCAGTTTTTCCCACTGGCCAGAAAGATAAGAGAGCGCTTTTCCCATAGAAGATTTGGGAGCAACTTCGACGATCCGTTTGTTCATCCAAGAACGAATCTCATCAACGATAGGCTTAGATTCGGATTGCCTGAGTTTCAGATGTTCTTCAGAACTTAAACTTTCTACCTTAGCTTTTGACTCGATTGTATAAAGCTTACCGATTTTCTTTACGATCCATTCTGCTTGCACATTCTTAGAATCGATTTTTAGAATTTCGAAAAATCTCCTCCTCGCATGATTCCAACATCCCGCGTGAAGAATCTTAGATTTAACTTTCAACAAAGAATCGTAAGATTCAAAACCGTCCGTTTGGATGATTCCTTCAAATCCCTGGATCCATTCTTCTAAAAACTTAGCGCTCCGACTCGGCTCATAATGATAGAGAACAACGGGCTTTTCTCTGATGAACCCTCGGATCACCCACATATACGATTTGGATGTATTCAACTTTCCTTCTTCGTTTAACACTTGAAGAATCGTCTCATCGATCTGCAAATACTTCGATTTGAAAAGTTCCCTTCTCACATCCTCGATCATCGGAGAAAGTTTTTCAAAAACTTGAATTGCGGTATTGGAAAGGGTGCTCCTTGAAATATCCACTCCCGATCTCTGGAGAATCCCGGCTTGTCTGTAAAACGGAAGAGCATCCGCAAACTTTTGAGTAAGCGTGTGAGCTAAGAATCCGGAAGAAAGCATACTCTTCTCAGCGATCTGATGGGGAACCGGCGCGATTCTTACGACAGGTAGAGTTTCATCAGAAGTTCCTTCACAATGCTTACACGCATACTTAGGGCGAATATGAACTTCGACTTGTATTTTAGCCGGGATAATATCTAACTTCTCGGACTTGTCTTCTCCGATACGAGTAAGCTCGTGACCACAAGAACAGGTTTTATCAATTTCAGGAATATCATGTAGGATTTCGATTCTTGGAAAGTAGTCCGGGAAAGGTTTTCTTCCCGTCTTCTTTCTTGTATGGCTTTTAACAGGACTAAAAAGACTTTCTTCTTCGGGTTCAGGAGAATCTTCTTGCAAGGAGCTTTCTATTTCGTTAAAAAGAAATCCTTGATCTTTTTCGATCTGACTCCATTTCTCAGTCTTTCTCCCGAAAAGCTGGATCTTCAATCTCTCGATCTGATCCAAATGTTCGGATTCTTTCTGTTTTTGGAGTCGTAATTCTTCCTGATATTTATTATTCTCTAATATAATGATTCTTTTTAGTTCTTCTACATCATCAGGAAGAGAGTTTAGATCCAAAGACATTCGGATTCAGTCTTAATACTTTCTTTTCTTGAGTCAAACATTTTCAACTGACATTCTTGTATTTTAGTTTCTTGTGCTCTTTGAAAAAATCGATCCCATTCAATAGCCAATGAAACCTTTCAACGGGTATTTTATGCACTTCCTCCTCTGAGTTCGGCCACGGGAATTTACTCTCTTCCAGTCTCTTCTGCCAAAGGCAAAACCCGCTCTTATCCCAGTAGAGCATCTTCAGTTTATCTTTCTTGCGATTGCAGAAGAGAAAGACGCTCGCCGAATACGGATCTTTTTTCATCTTTCCTTCTACGATTACAGAGAGCGTATTGATCGATTTCCTTAAATCCGTCGCCCCAGGTCGAAGATACACTTTTCTGTTTCCGGGATTTAACTCCATCGTCCTAAACTAAACTGAACGTTTACTTGGAGCGATGCCTTCCCCGACGTATCTATCTTTAGGGTCAAAAATTCGGCTTCTACCAATGACTGAGAATTTGTCGAGGAAGGAGGAATTTCTACAAAGTCGTTCTTCTCTGAATGCTTAGAACGTCTCTCCCAATGATATCGAAACGTCGTGTATTTGAGGTGTCTTTCTTTACAATACTGAGGCTGGGAAAGTCCACTCTTTGAAAAGTCATCAAACTCTTTGGGCCAATCTATTTTCGTTTTTTTCATCAAAGACAGTTTACAACATTTATACGATTAGAAAAAGGTGCGGTTGTTTAGGCGCTTACTCTACATTTCCCTGATTCTATCTTTGAAACCTGACTTCTGCTCCTTTTAATCATCTTTGCAACCTGCGCTTGGGTAAGATTAGCTTCTAGTCTCGCGATTTTTAGCTGATGATAGAATGCTTTCCTTTCTTCCTCGGAAATTCTTCTTATGATCTCCGATTTAGGCCATTTTCGGACAATACTTTGAGACTTGTTTTTAGATTTTCCCATCATAAAGAAACCTTATTGAGCAGAGATTTGTAAAGAATACATGTCCCACGGTATACCGAGTTCACATTTTGTCAACCATGCCGCATTATACCGTGTGTGGATTTCGAAGAATTTTTAATAAAAGTCGGAAAGAATATTCAGAGAATACGAAAGGAAAAGGGACTTACCCAGGAAAATATGGATGAAGGTGATTACGCCGTTCCGGTAAGAACTTTACAAGATATTGAAGCGGGCAGGGCTAATTTTACTGCTAACTCAATTTTCAAGCTTTCTAAACGATTAAAGGTTAAGCCCAAAGATCTTTTAGATATTTAAACAATGCTATATTAAATCTTAAACAGCAATTTTATTGGCGTTCCCTAACCGGCTCAGCCTTCCATGGCTTCGCTCGGTTAGACATTCGGGGCGCGGCACAGCAGATAACTAAAAATTGTCGCGGCGCTGCGGGATTGCTTCGCAACCCTTGCTTGGGCTTCGCCAAATTCCGCTTTGTCACTCGTCTTGCAAAGCAAGCCTCGCGCCAAGTCCTTCGGACGCGCGGAACTTCGACAATCATGCGTCGTTATACGCCATCGCAAAAACCTTTTTTAAGTTATGAAAAAATTCGGAAAATTCATTAGGCAAAAAATCAAATTTAAAGAAAAAAAGTATGATGGCAGCTTTGCTTCTTTGATTCATTGCACCGGAATTCCAATCTTCAAAAAGGAAAAACTTAGATACGAATTGCATGGCAGTGGTTTCATTATACACCAAAAAGAAAAATCAAAATTAGTCACTGCAAGGCATGTTTTCGAAGGGAAGGGAACAGAATTTTATGTTTCACATAAAGAAGAGTTTATTCCAATAGAAGGGGATGCACATTTTCCTTATTTTTCGTACGACGTAGAAGGTAAAATTTCAGGACAGTTTAAACCTGATTTTTGTATTATTACATTAACTAAATTATTTATGAAGAAAAATGCAGATAATATAATCGGCTTTGATGAAAGTTTTATATACCAGCACAGAAGCTTCGGTGCTGGTATATTTATTATCGCTGGCTTTCTTACATCGAAAACTGAATTTATCGTAAATAGCAAATTTCTTTACGTTAGGGCCTTTAGCCACGAACTTACTCCAATATTAACAGAAACTGGTAAAATCATGTTTGCATTACCTTGGAAAACTGAGGAAGGCGATTTACAACCGGAACTGAACGGCTTGAGTGGAGCACCTATTTTTTATATTCCAACTCATGAAAATCGTTTATATATTATAGGCATTGGAAAAGAATATGAAGTCAATAGATCCAAAGGGATTATTGATATTTCTATTGAGCCATTTATAATTGATTATTTACATTGCGACGGCGTATAACTACGGCTCCTCGCTTCGTTCGGGATCGCTGATGCGACCCTCACTACGGTCTTCGACACATTGCTTTGTCACTTCGGTTCGCGGGACGCGACTAAGGTCGCTCGAACCTCGTGCCAACCGCATCGCGCAAAAGCGCTTGCGGCCGCAACGTCGAGGAGACTCTTTCGTTAGGCGCCAGTCCCGCAAATCGTAAAGTTCAATGAGAAAATTCCTCGACAAGACGAAGTCGAATTAGCAAATTTATTAATAGTTATGGATCGGGAACAAGTTTTAGAAAATATTCGAAAGCATATTGAAACTATTCAATCATTTGGAATAGATTCAATCGGTTTATTCGGATCTGTGGCAAGAAACGAAAATTCGCAAAATAGTGATTTAGACATTCTTGTAAATTATCGAGATGGCAAACTTAATTTGGATTCTTATATGGATCTGAAGTTTTTTCTAGAAAGTTTATTTCAATGCAAGGTAGATTTAGTTACGAAATCTAGCATCAAGCCGTATCTAAAGGAACGTATTTTAGAAGAAGTTATCTATGCAGCGTGATTTTGGTGCCTATTTACAAGATATACTTGATAGCATAAACGAAATCGAGAAATTTACTTCTGGAATTGATTCAAAATCTAAGCTTGTCAGTAATTTAGAAAAGAAAAGAGCCGTTGAACGGGATATAGAAATTATTGGTGAAGCAGTAAAGAAACTCCCTGAGAGTTTACGGAATTTACGTCCTGAAATCGAATGGAAGAAAATTGCTGGAGTCCGAGATATTCTTGCTCATGGATATTTTTCTGTCGATGATGATATAATTTGGGATATTGTTACTAATCGTTTATCATCTTTAAAAATTGCCTGTGTCGACTTATTAAAGAAAAACTAAATAATTGCGGGACCAGCGCCTAACTTCGTCTCCTCGCTTCGTTCGGGATCGCTCATGCGACCCTCACTCCGGCCTCCGGCACATTGCTTTGTCACTTCGGTTCGCGAGCCAGCGCTAAGGCGCCTCGAACCTTGTGCCAACCGCGTCGCGCCAATGCGCTTGCGGCCGCAACGTCGAGGAGACTCTTTCGTTAGACGGCATCTGCTAAAAATGAATATTGCAACGTAGTTTGATATTTAAGCGAGTTTTGTTTATTTTTGGAATTGACAATACGTCATATATGATGTAATATGATTTGTGGCGAGAAAATGGAAAGCCTACTATTATTCGGAATCAGAGAACGAAGAAAGCGAGATCGAAACTTCTATCAATTCAAAAGATGAACGAAATCAAGCGAAGATATTAGCTTGGATCGATAAACTTGAAGAATTAGGTCCAAATTTACCAAGGCCTTACGCAGATATTTTAAAAGATGTAATTCATGAATTGCGAATTAAACTTTCGGGAGATCAGGTTCGTATTTTATACTTTTTTTTGTTATAAAGACTACGTTATACTAACAAATTATTTTATTAAGCGCTCTGACAAGGTTCCGAAGTCTGAAATGGATAAAGCTATAAAGAGAAGGGAAAAGTTTCTGAAGAAATATCCGGAAAAAGAAATTGGGAAGTTATTATCATGAAATCATTCAAAACACATTTAAAAACTAAAATTAAAAACGAGAAATTCAAAGAAAAGTTCCAAGAAGAAAAAGAACTTATAAATTTATCTATAGAACTACATGAGTTACGAGAAAAAAAGGGTCTATCTCAATCAGAACTTGCAAAGATGGCTCATGTAACTCAACAACAACTTTCAAAAATTGAAAACGGTGTGAATTGTAATCTTGCTACTTTTTTGAAAGTTTGTCATGCATTAGATTTAGAAGTAAAGGTTAAATCTCGCAAGAATATTGCATGAGATTAAAAGCAGACGCCGTCTAACTTCGTCTCCTCGCTCCGTTCGGAATCGCTAATGCGATCCTCACTCCGGGCTAAAGCCACATTGCTTTGCCACTTCGGTTCGTGAGACGGCGCTAAGGCGCCTCGAACCTCGTGTCAACCGCGTCGCGCACAAGCGCTTGCGGCCGCAACGTCGAGGAGACTCTTTCGTTAGTTGCAATAGTGGCAAAAATAAATTTGAAAGCAGCGTTTGATTTTAAAATCTCTATAAAAGAAATTGGAAGAAAAACGGAGAGTATGTGATTAATTTTGCTTGAAACTCACTTTCTTTCGTATATTTTAGGAATATACAAATGGAATTACCGGATTTAAGCCAAATTACAGGTTTTGACTGGGATTTAGGTAATATTGAAAAGAACTGGAAAAAGCACAAAGTAAAGCCAGGTGAAATAGAAGAAATCTTTTTTAACGATCCTTTACTTGTAATACCGGATGATTACCATTCAGGAATAGAAGATCGATATATCGTTTTAGGGATTACGAATTCAGGGAGAAAGTTGTTCGCTGTAATAACGATTCGTAAAGATAAGATCCGTCCTATCTCAGTTCGTGAAATGACACCTCGGGAAAGAAAAGTCTATGAAAACTCGTAAAAAAATATCGTCTTTAAAAACAGAGAGTGCAGAAATTGATTTTTGGTCAAAGAATGATTCTACTGACTATATCGATTATTCGAAGGCAAAAAAAGTATCTTTTCCGAATTTAAAGCCTACAACAAAAATGATTTCACTTAGATTGCCTGAAGCACTAATTGATAGATTGAAAGTTATGGCGAACAAGAAAGACATTCCGTATCAATCTTTAATAAAACTTTTGCTTTCAGATAAAGTAGAGGAAGAGCTTAAAAGATAGGGTAGGTAGCTAAAGCCACTACTGCAACTAACTTCGTCTCCTCGCTTCGTTCGGGATCGCTAATGCGACCCTCACTCCGGGCTAAAGCCACATTGCTTTGCCACTTCGGTTCGCGAGCCGTTCGCTAAGGCTCACTCGAACCTCGTGCCAAGTCCGCGCGCTTAAAGCGCTTGGACACGCAACGTCGAGGAGACTCTTTCGTTAGGCGAAATGCAGAAAGAAACTATATTAAGAGGAAAAATGAAAAATATAACGATACATTTTTATTATACATCAGGGATTTTGCTTACGATTATAATTATTTTGTTAACAATTCAACTATCAACGGATTCAAATACGGTGAATTATATTAGCTTTGGAGCTACTTTAACTTCTTTGTTTTTAGGCTTAATTGCTATTTTTTATTCTATCGTCTCCAATAGTACTCTTACTAATAGTTTACAATTATTGTCTAATGCTTCATTGAATATGTCATCTGCTTCCACGACTATTGAATCTAACGCTTCGCATTTGAAAGAAGTAATCAATCAAATTCCGACAATTGTAGGAAAAGTTGAGGCCAAGGTTGACCAGTCGAATTTATTGTTACAGAATATCAGTCAGAAAAACGATAACAAGGATTTGGAAGTTACATCAAAGGGCGAGAATACAACTTCCACGAAAAAGGTTGAAATCAATGAAGCCTTATCTAAGCAGATACTTTCGGCATCATCTACGTACGGATTATTCAGTATTTATATTTGTTATAAATCATTTACGACTAAGAAAGCATTTGATTTGAAAGAATTGTTAAAATTAGGGAAGCATGAAAGCCTCTATCTATATTTTTTTGGTTATACTGTAGCAATGGGGTCAATTGGAGTATTGCAGACCGCAATAAATGATACAATCTTTAACACTTATCAAATGGAAAAGCATACAGTGGATTTAATAGAAAAGGCTTTGGATCAGAAAATAAAACAAGGGGCTGAAGCGGAGCGGTTATTTCAATCTTTAAAGGAAGCCATTGATAAATATTTTAAATAGATTTCTGCACTTCGCCTAACTTCGGCTTCTCGCGGCGCATCGGGATTGCTTTGCAACCCTCGCTTGGCCTTCGGCACATTTGCTTTGTCACTCGGCTTGTGATCGTTCGCTAAGGCTCACTCAAGCCTCGCGCCAATTCTTCCGCGCGTTTAGCGCGCTCCAGAAACGCAAACGTCGAGAAGCCTCTTTCGTTATGCGACAATGCCTAAAAAGCACTTATTATAAAAATACCATGACAAGAAATTATTTGATTATCCTCTTTCTTAGTTTATCAATTCCTCTGTTTGCTCAAAAGTTTGAGAAAGCAAAGAATGGAAAATCATTTGATTGCGTTATACTTATTCATGGGTTTTTAAGATCTTCAAAACAGCTTAAAAATATGGGGGATTATTTGACTGATAATAATCTTTTGGTTTTTTACGTGGATTATCCTTCGAGGAGTAATACTATACAAGAAGTATCTAAATCTTATTTATCCCCTATAGTTCAAAATAATTGTATTTCTAAGTTTAATAAAATTCATTTCGTTACTCATTCCGCAGGCGGAATCGTTCTGAGGCACTTTCTTAAAGAGAATAAAATCAAAAGGCTTGGTCGAGTTGTAATGTTGGCTCCACCAAATAAGGGAAGCGAGATCGCTGATTTTCTATCGGGCTATAATTTTGTTAATACCTTGCTTGGTCCGATATTGATGCAACTAAAAACAGATAACTCGAGTTTTGTTAATAACATAGGAACACCGAATTTTGAACTTGGAATTATTATGGGAGATTCGAGCAATGATCCAATTTCTTCAATGATTATTCCTGGCGACGATGATGGTAAAGTTTCGATTGAAAATAGTAAATTGAATTCTATGAAAGAATTTCTACTCGTTGATCGAACCCACACTTTTATTATGGATGGCGTGGAAGTCCAGAAAGCAACGTTGCAATTTATTAAGACTGGAACATTCAAATAGTTGCTTTAATTAATATTAGGCATCATCGCATAACTTCGTCTCCTCGCTTCGTTCGGGATCGCTCATGCGACCCTCACTCCGGGCTAAAGCCACATTGCTTTGCCACTTCGGTTCGCGAGACGGCGCTAAGGCGCCTCGAACCTCGTGCCAAGTCCGGCGCGCTTAAAGCGCTTGGACACGCAACGTCGAGGAGACTCTTTCGTTAGGCGAAAGTGGCAAAAATATTTTATTAAGGAAATTCACATGAGTATATCAGGATTAAGTTATTTAGAAGTTCCCATAGTAATCATTGATACAGAAACCACTGGTCTTGATCCAGTCGGTGACAAGATAGTGGAAATTTCATTAGTAAAAATTGAGCCCGATCAAGAACCAAAGCTTATCTTAGATACACTTGTAAATCCAGAAATAAAGGTTAGGGGAACTAGCATTCATGGGATTAGTGATTTAGACGTTCAAGGTGCTCCGACTTTCAAAGAAATTGCAGGTAATATCATTGAGGCGATTGACGGATCCATTTTAGCTTCTTATAACGTATACTTTGATTTGAGTTTTCTTCAGTCAGGCTTAGCAAATTTAAAAATAGATTTTGATATACCTTATTTTTGTTTAATGTACATGAGACCGATGCTCAAGATTGGAAAAAAATGTCCCCTAACGGATGCATGTAATGAGGAAGGTATAAAAATTGAGCAGCACCATAGAGCATCTTCGGATGCTTTATCCGGAGCACATTTATGGAAACGTTATAAAAGTGAATTGCAAAATAAGAACATTGCGACGTTCGGTGAGATGACCAAATTAGGCACTTATAAATTTCTTCAAAGTTTTAAGCGCCCTCTGTTTAAAAAACAAACGAATAAATCACTTAATGTTTCTAATAGTTTAAAGGCGCGATCTAAGGTTATCGATGACAAAAGTAAACGGTTGAATGAATACTGGGAAGCACTTAAAACTACTTTTTACGATTTCGAGATTTCCAATGATGAAATTGACTATTTAAAAAGTAAAATTCAATTTCTGAAACTGTCATTAAATGAAATAAAATATTTACACGCGAAGTTTTTCTCTGGCGTATTAATAGATTACATGCAAGATTTTGAGATTACCGAATATGAAGATGAAAATCTTAGGTTCCTATATAATAGCTTAAAGCGAATTGGATGGGCTCCGGGATTCCCGGAAATTTAGCCACCTTCGCCTAACTGCGGTTTCTCGCGGCGCTTCGAGATTGCTTCGCAATTCTCGCTTGGCCTCCGGCACATTTGCTTTGTCACTCGGCTTGCGAGACGCGACTAAGGTCGCTCAAGCCTCGTTCCAATTCTTCCGCGCGTTTAGCGCGCTCCAGAACCGCAAACGTCGAGAAACCTACGTCGTTATGCGAAATGCGCAAATTAAGTCAAAATAATTACTAAAATGGAGCTAATAGAATTAATAAATAAAGCGCATGAACAAATAGATGCAGATTCCATTGGTAGCCTAGTCATTAGTTGTCTAAAAATTTCTCGAAAGCTTAAAGATCATTTTTATACGGCTATTTTTCTTAGAGAAATGATTCTAAACGAAGATGAACTCACGCGAACGCTGATGGAGGATACGGAACAGCTAAATGATAAGACGAAAGCGTATCTTTTGAAAAAATCTAAAGAGTATTGGTTAATTTCTCATACATTAGACTTTAGTTTCGGTAAAGACGATAAAGGTTATGATCTAAACATTATGCGAGTAACTTCGTCAGAAATTGAGGATGAAATTAAACAGAGCGAAAAATCGATTATTGATCTGAATATTCCGACTGGCATGACTCCAATCGATACCGCTGTTTTTTATAATCAAGCACTTCAGATAAAAGGAAACATTAGGTTACGAATAAAAGCTTTAAATCAAATAAAAAGAAACATCCTTGTTAGATGCACAAATTATATTATAAAAATAGAAAAACAATTAGCTGCGCAAACCAAGAGCGAATCTTTCCTAAAAAGTGTACAGACTGAAGTAAACAATTTCTTTGAGTCTCGTTCTGAAGATACCTATAAAAAATTAATTAAGGCTTCTCAGTTAATTGATTCCACTGATCCAGAAGATTTTGCTCTTTTGCTGACATTGGTAAGAAAATCGATTCAATCTGCGGCGGACCACTTTTTTCCACCAGTTACGACTGGTCTTTATAGATGCTCAGATGGGAAAGAGCGAGATTTAAGTAGTGAAAAATATTTAAATCGCCTTGAAGAATTTTTAAGCACCAATTTCAGCAAATCAACATCAACAGAACTTTTAGAATCGGAACTTAAGAATCTAACGGTTTTTCTGAGGAGATTGAATGACATTTCTTCAAAAGGAGTTCATTCTAAAGTTGATATAGGGGAGGCAAAGCAAGGTTTATTAGGGCTTTATTTATTTCTTTATAATGTGATTTCTAGATTACAAGCAGATTGAATACTTTCAAATTCAATTTATATATAAAATGCGCACTTCGCATAACTTCGATTTCTCGCGGCGCTTCGGGATTGCTATCGCAACCCTCGCTTGGCCTTCGGCACATTCGCTTTGTCACTCGGCTTGCGAGACGACGCTAAGGCGTCTCAAGCCTCGCGCCAATTCTTTCGCGCGTTTAACGCGCTTCAGAACCGCAAACGTCGAGAAACCTACGTCGTTATGCGAAATTTGGCAATGATCACTTCGTTGGATAAAGGATTCTAATGCAAATAATAAAAGAGAAAATTCTTAAACGTATTTCAGAACTAAAAGAAATCTCGATCGATGGGAATAGCCTTCAATCTTCTGAGGAGCTGTTTGTAGGAACGTTAAGCATAGCTACAAGCGTTTACGGAATTAACTCTCCTCAATTACGATATTTAATTGATTTGAGAGATAAAGTTGCAAATTCCAAATATATGGAAGGTGAAAAGTATTTAGCTCTATATCATGCTACAATGGGGTATATTAAGAATTTAGAAAACGAAGTTACTGGTGATATGATTTACAGTTTGGAAAAAATTATTTCAGGCGATTTATTTTCCGACTTTATGGTCATGGCAAAGGAAGCGATGGATTCTAACCAAAAGGACGTAGCAGCAGTCTTAACTTGTGCAGCTTTAGAAGATTCCCTTAAAAGGTTAGCGAAGATAAAAAATATTGACGTCGAAAACAAAGAAATGTCTGAAACGATTAATACATTAAAATCGAAAGAAATAATAAGCGGTCCTCAATTAAAAGTTATTCAATCGTATACAAAATTACGAAATAAAGCTTTTCATGCGGAGTGGGATAAAATTGATACACCTGAAGTAAAAAGTTTAATCGCTTTTTTAGAAGAATTTATATTAAAGCATTTTTCTGAATAAAAAAGCCAAACTTCGCATAACTTCGTCTCCTCGCTTCGTTCGGGATCGCTAAGGCGACCCTCACTACGGTCTTCGACACATTGCTTTGTCACTTCGGTTCGCGAGACGTTCGCTAAGGCTCACTCGAACCTCGTGCCAACCCTTCGCGCAAATGCGCTTCAGGGACGCAACGTCGAGGAGACTCTTTCGTTAGACGCCATTTTTTGAAAATATGCCTAATAAATTAAACTTAACAAGAAACTTAAAGAAATCCATTGCGACAAATGGAGAGCGGGCAATAACTAAATTTCTAAAAAATAATCCAGATTTAGTGCTTTGGAAATTTTGCTGGACCGGAGGACACACTAAATTCGTTTTAAACGAATTTCAGCTTGGGAACCAATATAAAGTAGATTTCGTTGTTTTACTTTCCTATTCTGGGAATTGGGAAGTGAATTTTATAGAACTTGAAAATACTGAGGACAAGCTAATTACGAAACAAGGTATCCCAACGAAAAGATTAAATACGGCACTTTCGCAGGTTAAGGAATGGAAACAATTTGTTGAAAATAATAGATCGATAGTCCTTCAAGATTTATCCAGAGCCTGTATGAAAAGTGATTTGATTAAATATCATTCTACTGAACTCGAGCCTTCTAACTATTCTGGTCAAAAGCTTAAAGATCCAGATTCTTTCGTGAGATTTACTTACAATATTATAATAGGAAGAAGGGAAAGTATCAATGCAAAAGCTAGGCAAAAAATTAATCAATTTTCTGAGTATGATATTAAGATCATGTCTTTTGATGGTTTTATCGATATTGCTAGAAAAACTGAAGAAAATATTAAAAAACTAGAAAAGCTTAATCGAGAGTAATTAAACATCGTGATTCAAAGAACTAAATATAGATAAACAAAACGGCGTCTAACTGCGGTTTCTCGCGGCGCTTCGAGATCGCTTCGCGACTCTCGCTTGGCCTTCGGCACATTTGCTTTGTCACTCGGTTTGCGAGCCGCTCACTAGGTTCGCTCAAACCTCGTTCCAATCCTTCCGCGCGTTTAGCGCGCTTCAGGACCGCAAACGTCGAGAAACCTACGTCGTTATGCGAAATGTAGCAACTTATCTGTCCCGGAGTAAAAGTTATGATATATAAATGGTCTCTTCTTAATAGTGATAAAAAGATTCTTAAAAAAATAAAAGCAGAATGGAACGAGCATTTAAAGAATAAAAAACTGACCGAACATGATTACCATAAATTTCTCAGTGAACATGCGGGAATTATCTTAGCTCCAGACGATTTCAGTTATATGGTCTTATCGAAGATTAAACTTGCGGATGATTACGAAGTGGATTTTGTAACGATTGAGGATATGTGCAGTAATGGTATGTGCTATAATTTAATAGAAATAGAATCGCCGCATTCTCCACCCTTTACAAAAGCTGGGAAACCTTCGGATAGATTAACGACTGCGCTTCAGCAGATTGATGATTGGAAATTTTGGATTAAAGAAAATAGAGAAAAGTTTAAAAGATTGTTTCCGAACGAAGCTTACAAAGTTTTTAAGGGCCATTTAAATTATTCATTTACTATTTATATTGGAAACCGAGAAAATTCTGAACCTTTCTTAGAAAAAAGAAATGAATTAGCTTATGAAAGAAATGTTTCTATAAGATCGTTTGATAGCCTTGGCGACTACATTGAGTCTAACAGATTTAGCGATTTAGCGCCTGACTATGCAGCTGAAATGACAGAATTCTCTGATGAAATAAGAAATCAACTGGCATCACCATTTTTTAAAGCTACTACTCATTCAAAATGGAAAATATTTTTAAAACAAAGAAAAGGTAATGCGCATATTTTTACATGGAATGCTTCAACAATTGTAAATCTCAGAGAATATAATAAACTCTATTACGACTTTTTAGATAAGGGAATATCCAAAAATAGCATAATATCTCGCTCAGTCAATAAAAAGTAAAGAACTGATAATACACTTACTTTAAAATATGATATTCGATTTAATTTAGGCTACACTTCGCATAACTTCGTCTCCTCGCTTCGTTCGGGATCGCTAACGCGACCCTCACTGCGGGCTAAAGCCACATTGCTTTGTCACTTCGGTTCGCGGAACGCGACTAAGGTCGCTCGAACCTCGTGCCAACTCCTTCGCGCATATGCGCTCGGAGCCGCAACGTCGAGGAGACTCTTTCGTTAGGCGTAATTGGATTAATTTTATGTTGAAGGTTGAAAATTCAAAAGATATTGAAAAATACATTAATACTTTGTCTTCTGAAATTGTTCAGGCAAATATTTACTTAAACTATTGGATTAAAGTTAAGAAAGAAGTAAAAAAGGATAGGCTTACATTTACTACATATAATACTTTTTGGGGATACGTTTTAAGGGGTTATTTTCTTTCCGGTCTAACGTTTCTATACAAGTTCTATGAACTTTCAGAAAAGTCTACGAATTTGAATATTTTAAATTTACTCAAAACGTTGAGACTTAATAAAGAATACTTTGGGAAAGAATATTTTTTAAACCGTAATCCACGCCGAAGTCAATATAAAAATTTGGTGGATTCAAGAATTATCCCGAGCATTGAATCGATAAACGCAGATATTAATAAAATTAAAAATAATTCTAAAATTAGAAACTTAATAAGATGGAGAAATAACGCTCTTGCTCATTTGTCAGCAAAATCAATTATTCAGGACATTGATATCTTTCAAGATTCCCCTTTGAGTGGGGTTGATCTTATTACTTTGAGCGAAGAAGGTTTAGAATTGATTAATAAATACTCTGATCTATATAATGCGTTAACATCTACAAATAAACCAATAGGATTTGAAGATATTGAAAATTTGCTTTATGTATTGAGAAAAGATCGTATTTTGAAAGAACTTGAAGTTCATAAGGAAATAATGAGCTTTCGGAAGAGTAGATAAACAATCCAACTACGCCTAACTGCGCTTTCTCGCTGCGCTTCGAGATCGCTCCGCGACTCTCGCTTGGCCTTTGGCACATTTGCTTTTAAACTCAACTTGCGGGACGTTCGCTAAGGCTCACTCAAGTTGAGTTTAAATCCCTTCGCGCACAAGCGCTCCGGGAACGCAAACGTCGAGAAACCTGCGTCGTTATGTGCAATGCTATAAAAATAAATAAAATTAGGAATAAAATATGGCTATAACATTAAAAAGACAACTAAACGATGAAGAGAAAAATATTATTCTTAACCGACATGGTAGACATTGCTTTGCTACTGGCCACTTAATACCAGATAGCGATTCATTGCACTACGACCATATCTTTCCTTTCTCAAAAGGAGGGGAATCGGAGCTCGATAATATAGCTCCTATGTGTGAATTCCATAATAAATCTAAAGGAACTTTATCTTTAAATGATTATCGGATAAAAATAAAAATGGATGAATTTTTCGAACTTGGAGATAGATTAACTTTAAAAGATTTGCTCAAGTATCTTAAAGGCAAGGATGAAATAGCATCTTATGGAAACAAAATTTCCATAGAAAAAGAAAATGAATTAATTAGACTATCTTCTCATTCATACTCCGGAATATTCCCTTTACAGAAATGTCCTTTAACATCATGGGAATATTTTTATGGGAATCTCCCTGTAGAAATCTTAAATAGTGATGACGGTGAAGAAAATTCTTATGGACTACAACCAAGGTATTTAATTTCGACCAAAGTCTTTGATATGTATAGGCACTTTCAATCTTACCCCGTATTACAACCATCAATTGGAAGAATCAGCAATGACTCAATACTATTGTTTGATGGGCAACATAAAGCAGCCGCACTTCTTTGGAATAATCGCAAGATATTTGAATGTAAAATTTATTTAAATCCGGAAATTTCTAAATTGAATCAAGCGAATATATCGGCTCATGATAAATTTGGTCAAACAAGATTTTTCTCCTCAATTATGATACTCAAACTTGGAAGCCAATTTGGTAATGATTTTGAGGAATATAAAAGTCTTGACGATGGAAACATAAAGAATGAAATCAATTTCTTAAATTTTATTCGGCAAAGAGATGAATCCTTATCCACAGCCGACATAAATAAGCGATTCAAGAATTATCTATACAATTCGATATTAGAAGACGAAAATAATAAGCTTAAGAGACTAATTTCTGTAAGTAATAGAAGTTCGAAAGATCAACCATTGACAATTGATATGATTACAAAATCCTACTTTGCTTGTTTCCTTCACCAATCACCACTTTCGGATGATATGTTATCAGAAAATTATAAACGAGATATTGAATCCAAGAATTTAATTTCTTTAATGAATTTGACATTCGATCTATCCCTCTCAAATTGGAATGCTGATTTGCCTTCCTCGGATCTCAATCAAACAAAGCTAAATAGAATATTCTCCTCTAAATCTATAATGGCGTGGATGGAACTATTTAAGGATGCTGTAGCTGCAAAACTCGAAATACATGATTCAGATGAAAAAGATAAAATATTCTATCGTGAAATATCAGATACTGATTTTACTAAAATAAAATCAATTCTTGAACGTTTATTTAATTGGCAAATTTGGTCTGCTCCAATTCATTCCGACATTGATACACAAATTGCAGGAACAAAAAGTAATCTAAAAGATTGGTTTAGAAATAAAGGTCTAACCACTGGTTTCTTATTAGGTGCCCCTATTTAACAGACTATAGCACTGCACATAACTAAAAAGTTGTCGCTGCGCTGCGGGCTTGCTACGCAACCCTTGCTTGGGCTTCGCCACATTCCGCTTTGTCACTCGTCTTGCTTAGCAAGCCTCGTGCCAAGTGCTTGCGCACTTGCGGAACGTCGACAACCATTTGTCGTTAGTCGACATTGCGTAAGCTGACGGTGATTTTGAGAATGAAGAAAAAATCAAGAAAAGGGGCTAAATTCGGAAGAGAAAATTGCTTGAACCATACACAAGTAGTTGTGTAAACTTGATAAAAGAGCACAAAATGGCTACAAACTTAAATATCGATCCAAAATTACTAGAAGAGGCCTATACGGTTAGCGGGTTGCGAACTAAACGTGAGACTGTGAATTTAGCTTTAATCGAATTTATTAAACGTCATAAGCAGAAAGACATTCTCAAATTTATCAATTTAGTCGAGTATGATAAGAGTTACGATTATAAAGAGGCACGTAATAAAAGATAAGATTGCCGAACCTCTATGAAATTACTAGTAGATACTTCAGTTTGGTCTGAAGCTTTAAGAAGAAAGGGTAAAACTCTAAATTCTGAAGAAACTTATCTTTACGACATTATTCAAAACGAAGACGATATTTTTGTTACTGGGATAATACTTCAAGAAATTCTCACGGGAATAAAAGAACCGAAAATGTTCTCAGAAATAGAAGAACAGTTTAGATATTTTAATTTCATCTCTCCAACAGAAAGAGATCATATTGAAGCTGCAAAATTAAGAAACTCACTTTCTAAAAAAGGAATCGTATTGGCAACAATCGATGCTTTAATTGCTCAAATTGCAATTACTCACAATCTAATTCTTGCAACTTATGATAATGACTTTTTACGACTTTCAGGAATTACAAAGTTAAAAGTTTTTAATTTCGAAGAATATAAGAAATCTAAAAGAAAACGCAACGTCGACTAACTTCATCTCCTCGCTCCGTTCGGGATCGCTAATGCGCCCCTCACTACGGGCTTCGCCACATTGCTTTGTCACTTCGGTTCGCGAGCCGGCGCTAAGGCGCCTCGAACCTCGTGCCAACTCCTTCGCGCGTAAGCGCTCGGAGACGCAACGTCGAGGAGACTCTTTCGTTAGACGACATTTGGAAAATTTCATTATATCAGTGAAAGAATTAATAATAAAATATAGAGCGGTTGAAGGTAAAATTACGAGCAGGCGAATCACAAATATTCGACCAAATGGCGATGATAAAATTTATGCTTACTGCCATTTACGGGACATGGAGATGGGATTCATGATTTCAGGAATCGTAGAAGCGGTTATCCCAAGTTCTGGTGAGTTAATTGAAAACATTTATACTTTTCTAAATCTAAAGACTCCAACTGATTTTAATAATCCAATTCAAAATTATTCAAATCAGCAGGAGTCGATTAATGAAAAAAGTCTCGAAAGACTAAGACGAAAGGAAAAATCGGAGTTATTTAAGCGATTCAGACTTCGCGTAATTATTAATCACTATAAGCAAAAATTCTTTGAATGTTTCGACAATCAATGCTTTAAATGTAAGAAAGAAAAGCACTTAGTTATTGATCACCATATTCCTATGTCTTTGGGCGGACATTTAATACCAGGTAATCTAGTTGCTCTTTGTAGAAAGTGTAATGGTCAAAAATGGGATAATCCACCAGAGAAGTTCTATTCTAGAAAAGAATTACAAGAGCTTCAGCAATTCTTAATTAAAGAAAAAGAAGTTTTTGAGTTTGAATTCAACTGGGATTTTTGGAACAAAGATAGGGAAGGGTATTTAATAAGTCTTGGTATTGATCGCAAATTAGTTCATCAGGTTTTAAATGATAAAAATCATGTTGATTACATTGAAGAATGAAATTCGGACTTGAAAGTGATACTAAATTTATCAGGTCTTTCGAAGCCTGATAAATTACTTGAATAAGAAGATGATTCAACAACCAAACGTCGTCTAACTGCGGCTTCTCGCGGCGCTTCGAGATTGCTACGCAACTCTTGCTTGGCCTTCGGCACATTTGCTTTGTCACTCGGTTCGCGAGCCGCGACTAAGGTCGCTCGAACCTCGCGCCAATTCTTTCGCGCGTTTAGCGCGCTTCAGAACCGCAAACGTCGAGAAGCCTATTTCGTTAGGCGACAGTTTGGCAAATTTGGATTTAAATCATTAAATTGTTTGACATTGTAACCTATTGGGTTACAATGGAGGCGATTGATACTTTCATTTAAACATAAAGGTTTAGAGCAGTATTTTGAAACCGGCAGTAAGAAAGGAATTCAACCGGATCACGCAGGTAAGTTAGGTAGAATTTTAGATAGATTAGACGCTTCATTAAATCCAAAGGATATGGATTTACCTTCATTTAAATTGCATCAACTTAAAGGTAAGGAGCAAGATCGATGGTCGGTCTGGGTAAATGGAAATTGGCGTATTATATTTGAATTCGAAGGTGAAAACGCAATCTTAGTCGATTACGAAGATTATCATTAGAAGTAACTATTATGAATAAAAGAAAACCAACGCATCCAGGGGAAGTATTATTGGAAGACGTAATCAAACCATTGGGTTTGACTATTACAGAAGCGGCAAAAGATTTAGGGATATCACGTAAAACACTTTCTGAGATCGTCAATTCCAAAAGTTCAATTACTCCTGAAACAGCAATTAGGATTGCATTAGCGACTAATACTTCTCCCGAAAGTTGGCTTAATATGCAGACTAAATTAGATTTATGGAATGCTTTACAAGATAAACCTAAGAATGTGATTAAATTTCCAATTTCTGCTTAGGTATGATTTTAAATACAGCCAAACCGATCGCCTAACTTCGTCTCCTCGCTTCGTTCGGAATCGCTAATGCGATCCTCACTACGGGCTAAAGCCACATTGCTTTGTCACTTCGGTTCGCGAAACGGCGCTAAGACGCCTCGAACCTCGTGCCAAGTCCGGCGCGCTTAAAGCGCTTGGACACGAAACGTCGAGGAGACTCTTTCGTTAGACGACATGCGTGCGAAATGACTTTTGCAATGAAAATGTCTTTATAAGTTCATTTTTGTAATTCGAAAAAGTGTAAAAATTTCGTTGACCGAATTTGAAAATGTATTACGTTCGTAATACAAAAGGTGTTTTTTATGATTAGTCTTCGATTACCCCCGGAATTAGAAAAGAAACTGTCAGAAGTAGCTAAAATTGAAAATAAAAGCAAATCAGAAGTTCTTAAAGAGTCTTTAGTTTATTACATTGATAATTTTGCGAAAAAGCCATCGGCCTATGAATTGGGTAAAAAATACTTTGGTCAATATAAGAGTGAGATTTCAGATAAATCGGTAAATCATCAAAAGTATATTAAAGATGCAATATTGAAAAAGCAAAAAGGCAAATGATCAAAGCAATTATTGATACTGGACCTATTGTTGCCTTTTTCGATGAATCAGATGTTTATTGTAACAGCATCAGATTGTTTCTCAAGGATTTCAAAGGAAGATTATTTACGACTATTGCCGTGGTAACAGAAGTTTCATATTTATTATCTGATAATAAGCAAGTTCAGAATTCATTCATTGAATGGATTAAAGACGGAGCGGTTACAATTTTAAATCAGGATAATGAGCATTTCCCATTTATACATTATTATATGGAAAAATATTCAGATCGCCCGATGGATTTTACGGATGCTTCTCTTGTTAGCCTTTCCGAAATATATGGAATTAAAGATATTTTAACTTTGGACAGTGATTTCCTTTTTTACAAAACGAAAAAAGGAAAAGCATTAAATATTCTTAATTTTGAAATGATTAAGGCTTAAATTAAAGCACGCACGATCGTCTAACTTCGTCTCCTCGCTTCGTTCGGGATCGCTGATGCGACCCTCACTACGGTCTTCGACACATTGCTTTGCCACTTCGGTTCGCGGGACGCGACTAAGGTCGCTCGAACCTCGTGCCAACCGCGTCGCGCTAATGCGCTTGCGGCCGCAACGTCGAGGAGACTCTTTCGTTAAGCGAACATGCCGCGATTTATCAGATAATTAAAATCATTTTGTTTGAGTATTTTTAAGGCAAAGTAATGATTGACAATGTATCTCAATTGGGGAACAATTAAATTAAAGGTAATTGTCATGGCAAAAACAGCAATGATTCGGGCGAGAGTTGAAGGGAATTTAAAAAAGGACGTAGAAAACATACTCGACCATTTAGGTATTTCTGCTTCAGAAGCTATCAATATTTTTTATCATCAAATTAAACTTAGTAAAGGTTTACCATTTCCAGTTAAACTACCAAATAAAGTAACGCAAAAGACTTTTGAAGCCACTGATAAAAAGAAAGGAATAAAGTCTTTTAAATCTAAAGAGGAATTATTCACGAAGCTGGGAATATGAAATTTAATCCTAGCTTTACAACTCAATTCAATAAAGATATTAAGTTACAGAAAAAGCGCAAAAAGGACTTAGGCAAACTTAAAGAAATCATGTCGCTACTGATTGATGGGATTTCACTAAGTTCAAAGCATAAAGATCATAAGTTAACTGGGAATTATAAGAATCGACGTGAATGTCATATTGAACCTGATTGGCTTTTGATCTACAAGTTAGAAGGCAATTTAATCATATTTGAAAGAACTGGAACACATTCGGATTTATTCGATTAATTTTATCTTAACGATGCGGCACGTCGCTTAACTTCGTCTCCTCGCTTCGTTCGGGATCGCTCATGCGACCCTCACTCCGGCCTCCGGCACATTGCTTTGTCACTTCGGTTCGCGGGACGGCGCTAAGACGCCTCGAACCTCGTGCCAACCGCATCGCGCATATGCGCTTGCGGCCGCAACGTCGAGGAGACTCTTTCGTTAGTTGCAATAGTGGCAAAAATAAATTTGAAAGCAGCGTTTGATTTTAAAATCTCTATAAAAGGAATTGGAAGAAAAACGGAGAGTATGTGATTAATTTTGCTTGAAACTGACTTTCTTTCGTATATTTTAGGAATATACAAATGGAATTACCGGATTTAAGCCAAATTACAGGTTTTGACTGGGATTTAGGTAATATTGAAAAGAACTGGAAAAAGCACAAAGTAAAGCCAGGTGAAATAGAAGAAATCTTTTTTAACGATCCTTTACTTGTAATACCGGATGATTACCATTCAGGAAAAGAAGATCGATATATCGTTTTAGGGATTACGAATTCAGGGAGAAAGTTGTTCGCTGTAATAACGATTCGTAAAGATAAGATCCGTCCTATCTCAGTTCGTGAAATGACTCCTCGGGAAAGAAAAGTCTATGAAAACTCGTAAAAAAATACCGTCTTTAAAAACAGAGAGTGCAGAAATTGATTTTTGGTCAAAGAATGATTCTACTGACTATATCGATTATTCGAAGGCAAAAAAAGTATCTTTTCCGAATTTAAAGCCTACAACAAAAATGATTTCACTTAGATTGCCTGAAGCACTAATTGATAGATTGAAAGTTATGGCGAACAAGAAAGACATTCCGTATCAATCTTTAATAAAACTTTTGCTTTCAGATAAAGTAGAGGAAGAGCTTAAAAGATAGGGTAGGTAGCTAAAGCCACTACTGCAACTAACTTCGTCTCCTCGCTTCGTTCGGGATCGCTCATGCGCCCCTCACTTCGGTCTTCGACACATTGCTTTGTCACTTCGGTTCGCGAGACGGCGCTAAGGCGCCTCGAACCTCGTGCCAGCCCTTCGCGCAAATGCGCTTCAGGGACGCAACGTCGAGGAGACTCTTTCGTTATCTGCAAGTGGCGGCAGTTCGAACTAACTAGAAAGTGTTTCAAGGACAAATATGAAATATCAATTGAAGGATTTTCATAGAAATATTCCAGATAATGATTTACTTGACGACGTTAAGAATGTCGCCGCCAAACTCGGCGTGACCAAGCTCTCATCGCGGGACTATGACAGCAACGGTGGCAAATTCACATCTGGGACAATTATCGTTCGTTTTGGTGGTTGGAACAAAGCAGTAGAAAAAGCAGGTTTAAGTTTAGTTCATTTAAGAAATATTTCAGAAAAAGACTTATTTGAAAATATTGAATATGTTTGGCTTAAAATAGGAAAGCAACCAGTTTTCAGAGATATTAAGTCGCCTATCTCTAAATACCCCCGCGCACAATATGTTTCACGATTCGGAACATGGAGAAAGGCTTTAGAATCGTTTATTGAATTTATTAATACTCCCAGTGATGAAAATTCTGTAGAAGAATTGATAGGAAAGAGTTCTCCAAATGATTTAACAAGTGAACCTATAATAAAACATAAAACCAAAAGGTATCCGAGTGAGCGATTAAAGGTTCAAGTTTTAATGCGTGATGGAAATAAATGCAAACTTTGCGGTATAACTTTAACAGGTGATAATATTCATTTTGACCATATTATTCCATGGTCAAAAGGTGGAGAAACGGTTTTGGAAAATTTACAAGTGCTTTGTTCAAAGCATAATCTCGCTAAAAGTAATTTAGAATATCCAAAGAAATAAGAAACATATAAAATCGAAACAGAAGCCGCCACCAGCAGATAACTGCGGTTTCTCGCAGCGCTTCGAGATTGCTCCGCAACTCTCGCTTGGCCTTCGGCACATTTGCTTTGTCACTCGGTTTGCAAGACGCGACTAAGGTCGCTCAAACCTCGCGCCAATTCTTCCGCGTGCTTAGGCACGCTCCAGAACCGCAAACGTCGAGAAACCTGCGTCGTTAGCCGAAAGCGCTTGCAAATTTACATTAAATAATAACTATTAACCGAAATAAAAAAAATGTCTGCAAAAATTAATTCAAAAACCCTGTTCGGAAATCTGAACTTTCAAGAATTACACGAAAATAATGAATTTAAAGAAGACAGCGTTAGAGAAGTAATAATACTTCCTATTTTGAATGCTCTCGGATACAAAGAAGGACAAATTATAAGAAGTAAAACGTTAGAGCATCCATTTCTGAAAATCGGCAGTAATAAGAAAATTCCAATTAAGCTAATTCCAGATTATCTAATTTTAATAGAAGAAAATTATGCCTTAACTCTAGATGCAAAATCTCCAGACATCAACATAATGGATGAAGATAATATTGGACAAGTTTACAGTTATGCATCACATCCTGAAATCCGCAGCACATATTTCGCTCTATGTAATGGTCTTGAATTTGCTCTATATCGAAGAGAATCAACAAATAAACCAATCCTTTTATTTCAAATAGAAGAAATCGAACATTCTTGGGAAAAACTATCAATGTTATTATCTGCTAATAGTTTTCAAATTGGTAAAAATCTTTCCTATGATTCATTAACTATCGCTAAAACTGGAGAATTCGATTATAAATTACGACCTTTACTAGATGAAATTCCGGTTAGAAAGCAACAAGCAAAAAGACATTTCGGAGTACATGGGTATTTTACAAAACAAGCCTGGAATATAGTCTCTGACTATATAAAAAATTTCAGTCGACCCAACGACATAATTTTGGACCCTTTTGGCGGCAGCGGAGTCACAGCCATTGAAGCTTTAATGAACAATCGAAAGGCAATAAGCATTGATCTAAATCCAATGGCAGTTTTTATAGTAAAGTCGTTGGTTAGCCCAATTAAATTAGCATTCCTGTCAGATTCCTTTCAAAAAATTAAAAAAGAATATTTGGAAAAAGAACCGAAAACCAAAGAAGATATCAAAGCAGCTTTAAAGAAATATCCCTATCCGAAAGGATTTCCTTTACCGAAAGGTTCCGATGTTGAAACTGTTGAGCAATTATTTAGTGATAAACAATTAGCTCAATTAGCGCTATTAAAATCCATAATCAAGAAAGAACCAGATGAAAATATAAAAAATTCACTAATGGTAGCTTTTTCAAGTAGCGTTAATAAATTTAATTTAACTTTTCATTATACTAAAAGTGAAGGTGGTGGTGATAGTGCCCCATTTCGTTATTATCGTTATAGAATGGCACCTGATCCGGGCGAATTAGAATTAATGGAAATCTTCGAAACTAAATTTAAAAGATTAGCTGATGCAAAAAGAGAAATGGAATATTTTATTAATGAAACTACAATTAATAATATCGAAATTCTAAAAGGAACAGCCACAAATCTAAAAACAATTCCTAAAGAAAGCATTGATTATATTTATACAGATCCTCCTTACGGAAAAAAAATACCATACTTAGACTTATCAGTTATGTGGAATGCTTGGCTCGACTTACCAGTCTCAGAAGAAGATTATGAACAGGAAGCCATTGAAGGCGGAGAGAAAGAAAAAACAAAAGAAAATTATAACAATTTAATCGCTGAAAGCATTAAAGAAATGTATCGTGTTTTAAAATTTGATAGATGGCTATCTTTTGTGTTTGCACATAAAGATCCAGAATTCTGGCATCTAATTATAGATACAGCTGAAAGTTGCGGCTTTGAGTACGTCGGAGCAGTTCCTCAAAAAAACGGACAAACCAGTTTTAAGAAACGACAAAATCCATTTACAGTTTTATCGGGCCAATTAATTATAAATTTTAGAAAAGTTACAAATCCAAAAGCAATCTTAAAAGCAAACTTAGGCATGAATATAGCTACAATAGTAATGCAAACCATTGAAGGCATAATTGCAAAAAATAATGGCGCTACATTAGAACAAATCAATGATGAATTAATTATAAAAGGCCTAGAATTGGGTTTTTTAGATCTATTGAAAAAAGAATACACTGATCTTACACCTATTCTCTTAGAAAATTTTGATTACAATGAAGCTACTGAAATTTTCACAATTAAAAAAGGAATGAAATTCAAAACTCATATAGATGTAAAACTAAGAATAAAATATTATTTGATTAGCTTCCTAACCAGAATGCAACGAGAAAACAAATCAACACACTTTGATGAAATTATTCTTTATATCTTACCTCTTTTAAAAAATGGAATTACGCCAGAAAAGCAAACCATACTCTCAGTTTTAGAAGACATCGCCGAGAGAGTTAACGAAGATTCTTGGAAATTAAAAAGAGAAGAATCACAACCAACCCTTTTTAATCTTTCTTAAAATCGCGCCATCGGCTAACACGAGATAACCGCATCGCTGGCGCTCGGCCTGCGGCACATTGCTACTCCGGCATCGAGACTTGCTAAGCAAGTTCGCCGCCGTCGTGCAACGTCGGCTATCTCGGAAACGTTAGACGAACATGCCCCAAATCTTGCGTGGAAAGGCTAAATTAGCCATTGACAAATGATAGCATATATACTACCGTATAGAAATTGAAAGTCGTCTTAGATACAAATGTTCTTTATCAAGCGTTAAGAGCAAGAAAAGGGGCTTCCCGAGCAATTCTGGAATTAGTTTTCGATCAGAAAATTAAGTTAGGATTATCGATACCCGTCTTTAAAGAATATGAAGAAGTGCTAAATAGGCGGACTTCAAAAGCAGATTTAGGAATTAACGATAAAGAAATAAAAAAGATATTGGGATTTATTGCTTACGCAAGTTATCCGCAAACGATTTATTTTGCCTTTCGTCCAAACCTGCGCGATGAGGATGATAATCATTTTGTCGAACTTGCAATAGCCTGTAACGCGGATTATTTAATTACTAGTAACGTAAAAGATTATCTAATAGATAACGATTTAAAATTTCAAGATTTGAAAGTTATAACACCGTCGAATTTTATGAATTATTGGAGGGAGAATTATGAAAACAAAAGCTAGTGTATTGACTATTAGAATTCCTTCTGAATTGAAGCATAAAATTGAGAAAGTGGCTGAAGAGCAGGGTGTTTCAATAAATCAATTAGCACTTTACGCATTTACGAAAGAAATTCAAGATCTTGAAACTTCTCAATATTTTGAAAAATATTACAAAGGTAAAACTAAGAAACAAATTTTCGCAGATTTTAGAAATGTTCTTTCTCAGATCAATAGCGACGATAAAATTCCTGCTTGGGATAAATTATAATATCTAATAATCGGGGCACGTCGTCTAACTGCGGCTCCTCGCTTCGTTCGGGATCGCTCATGCGACCCTCACTCCGGGCTAAAGCCACATTGCTTTGTCACTTCGGTTCGCGGGACGGCGCTAAGGCGCCTCGAACCTTGTGCCAACCGCGTTGCGCATAGGCGCTCGCGGACGCAACGTCGAGGAGACTCTTTCGTTAGTCGACATAATGAAAATCAAATTTAACAAGAAAAATGTATGAAATTCGAATTAAGAGATTTACATCAAAAGATTTCGGATCTGGACATTATAGAAAACCTTCAGTCTGTAGCAAAAAATTTGCAAAAAGATTCATTAAAGATCAGAGACTATTCAAAGAAAAATGGGGCAAAATATTCCTACCAAACGGCTAAGAAACGATTCGGGAGTTGGGAGAGAGCGCTGCATAAAGCAAGATTAAATACTGAAGCAAGTATCCATGGCATTGAATACGGAGAAAATTCTATTAGAGATGAATTTTTACTTAAAGATATTCAAGAAGTAGCTTTAAAATTAAATAATACTAAGCTTACAATTTCTGAGTATGACGAGTATGGGAAATATGGGTCTACTACTTTAATTAAACGTTTTGGCGGATGGAATAATGCAAAGAAAAAAGCTAATTTGGAAGTGGGAAGGCATTATAATACTTCCGTTGAAGACTACTTAGAGAATATCTTAAATATTTGGACTTATTTAGGCAGACAACCTCGATACGAGGAAGTGGCTAAGCCACTATCTAAATATCATGTCAGCTCATATGAAAATAAATTTGGATCTTGGAAAGCTGCATTAGAATCATTTGTAAAATTTATCGATTCGGACTCTTTTGAAAAAGAAACCGAATCAATATCAGAAGATGTTGGTCCAAATGAATCCCAGTTAGCGAAATTGGAACCTCCGATTCATACAAGTGAAAATGAGATTAAAATAAAAAGAAGCCCTAGAAAAATTAATTTGAGGTTAAGATTTTTTATACTGAAACGAGACCGATTTACTTGCCAAGCCTGCGGAAAATCCCCTTCTAAAAATCCCGATATAGAACTTAATGTAGATCATATTCTACCCTGGAGTAAAGGTGGTGAAACAGCTATAGAAAATCTTCAAACTCTTTGCTTTGAATGTAACCAGGGCAAAAGTAATGTCTTATAATTCATTACGTCGACTAACTGCGGCTTCTCACTGCGCTTCGAGATTGCTTCGCAACTCTCGCTTGGCCTTCGGCACATTCGCTTTGTCACTTCGGTTCGCGAGACGCGACTAAGGTCGCTCGAACCTCGTTCCAATTCTTTCGCGCGTTTATCGCGCTCCAGAACCGCGAACGTCGAGAAGCCTACGTCGTTATGCGCAATAACATGGGTAATAAATACTAATATAAAATGATCACTAAAGAACAGCTTCAAAAATTTTTGGAACCCTATCTATTTGAATATGAAATAATAGATAAATTGAAATTTTCCGAACAATACTTTCTTGATTGTAGTCGCTCAATAAACGCAAAGACACTAACTATCTTGAATAGAGATGGGATTATTAATGAATTCGAAAAGGTATTTCATATTACTACCTCGATGCTAAGAAAGATTAATAGTGAAAAGTTGACTGACCTTTATACAATTGAAAATGGATTTGCATTACGACAAAATATGTCCGTTGTTGCCTCATTAACTCAATCAGGCGGAGTGAGTTTCCGATCATTGCCAGTCATTTCTCGATGGATTCTTAATTTATTCTTATTTAAATATGAAGAGAATACTCGATTCAATAGAACAACACTCTTAGATATTGCAAGTGCTTTGCAAAGAATTTCACAATTAATTGGGATTAGCATTTTTGACGCAAAAGTTTACTCAGGTCGTGATGAAAATGCAGTTACGATCGATGGTCTTTTTGATCTTAATAAGTCAGACAAAGGAAGAATATTAGTATATTTAGATAATGCATTAGAGGTAATCAATAGTCTACATTCTGAGAATAAACAAACATTAGAGATAATTTCGGAAACAATAATAGAACTTAAGCAGGAAACTGTTAAGGAAAAGCCAAAATGGAGTATAATCCTTTCAAAGCTGGCTCAATTGTTGATTATAACTGCGGCATTGACTTCTGGAATCGCTGATGCTAAGAACGCACATGAAAATTTACGGAAAGCATGGAATACAATTGTTGAAAACTCAACAAGTAATTTTGATACGAATAATCAAATTAACTACGATTTGTACCCGAAAGGTCTGATTGATGAGCCAAAGTTTTAAGGTTACATGTTACTGCGCATAACTGCGGTTTCTCGCTTCGTTCGTCACTCACGGTTCCCGCTCGGACTCACTTCGGGCTTCGCCACATTTGCTTTTTAACTTCGGCTTGCAAGGCGCTCACTAAGGTTCGCTCAAGCCTCGTTAAAATCCCTTTGCGCACAAGCGCTCCGGGAACGCAAACGTCGAGAAGCCTCTTTCGTTATACGCCATCGCTTTATATTAAATAGACATTATGAACTTAAATAAATACATTTATCGAAAATTAAGAATTGATGATAAAAAGTTTAACGGCTCTATCGAATCATTCTATCAAAACGTAGTTGTGCCAATTTTCGTTAAAAGAGATAAACAGTATTTTTTAATAGGGACTGGATTTATTTTAGGTCATAGAAAGGATCACTTTCTAATTTCAGCAAATCACGTAGTAAAGGATAATGGAAAAGAATTTTATACGCACGATAAGGGCCGCTTTGTAAATATCACTGGAACGCTAAACCAACCAGTCATAATTAACGAAAATAAAGTATTAAAGGATTTGATTGATATCGATTTTTGCACAATTAAATTATCGGACAATTTTTTGCAGGAGTTAGTGCATCTGCCGATTATATTTGATCATAGTTTAGTATATTCCAAAGATGATTTCAAGGAAGGCGACAGTTTAATTGTAGCTGGGTATTTAATCTCGAAAACTGAATTCGTATTAAAGTTAAGACGTCTTAAAAGTTCGATTTTTGTCCACCAACTTGATTTCGTTAAGAACGAATTAGGCTATTATAATTACTATATTCCAATAAAAAGATCTGATGGTAGCTCTCTTCCAGAGTTAAATGGCCTAAGTGGGTCACCAATATTTTACATCCCTAAAGATTCAAAAGATATATTTATTGCAGGTATAGGTAAAGCGTATCGAGTCGATAAGATCGCAACGCGAATTGATATATTTTTTGAGCCAATGTCACTTGTTTTGAAATTTATAGAAAGCGACGGCGTATAACTGCGGCTCCTCGCTTCGTTCGGGATCGCCAATGCGACCCTCACTACGGTCTTCGACACATTGCTTTGCCGCTTCGGTTTGCGAGACGGCGCTAAGGCGCCTCAAACCTCGCGCCAACTCCTTCGCGCAGAGGCGCTCGGAGTCGCAACGTCGAGGAGACTCTTTCGTTAGACGCAAGTCAGCAAAAATTCCTGTTTTTCCCAATTTATAGTTTCAAAATTATTTTATTCAAATTATCGAAAAAATCATTGACGCTTGTTTTATTATATATATGCTTAAATATATATGAACAAGGCTAAAATTTTTAAAAATGGTGACAGTCAGGCAATTCGTTTGCCTAAAGATTATCGTTTTAAAGGTAAAGAGGTTTATATAAGGAAAGACGGGAATAATGTTATTTTAACACCAATAGATGATGCCGTTGATAGATTTTGGAACGCAGTTAATAATTTCTCAGATGATCTTGTAATTGATCGAAATCAACCAGCGGAGTATGACAAACGAAATAGAATATGATTCAATACTTATTAGATACAAATATTTGCATTTATATAATTAATCAAAAGCCAGAGTCGGTTTATAAAAAATTCAAAAAGATCAAATTTGAAAATATCTTTATTTCATCAATTACAGAATTTGAACTGAAGTATGGTGTTCAGAAAAGTCTACATTCTGAAAAGAATTCGAGAGTCTTAGAAGATTTTTTAAGTTATTTGAATATTCTTCCATTTGTTAGTGAAGACACGAATAAAGCTGCAAAAGTTCGAGTAGAATTAGAGAAAGTAGGGAAGCCAATTGGCCCTTTCGATCTTTTAATAGGTTCTCAGGCGTTATCGAATAAACTTACTCTTGTGACAAACAATGAGAAGGAATTTAATCGGATTAAAGATCTTAAAATTGAAAACTGGCTTTAAAAGATGCTGACCAGCGTCTAACTTCGTCTCCTTGCTTCGTTCGGGATCGCTAATGCGTCCCTCACTACGGGCTAAAGCCACATTGCTTTGCCACTTCGGTTCGCGAGCCGTTCGCTAAGGCTCACTCGAACCTCGTGCCAACCGCGTCGCGCTAATGCGCTTGCGGCCGCAACGTCGAGGAGACTCTTTCGTTAGCCGACATGGCTAATGATGAATTTTATACAAAATATGAAAAAGAAAACAAGAGGCTTAAGGCGGAAATGTAGGGTGCTCGTTGCGACACTTATTAAACTTACTGAGGAGTTCCCAGAAGGATCTTCAGACAAGGAATTTTGGCATTTTCATATACCTGTAAAAAAATCATTTGCCGATTCGAAGAGAACGCCGAAAAAAGCAAGAAAACTACTAATTCAAACACTCATTAATCGCTCAGAATATTTATCTACGTTAAAGCCTTCTGGGAATGTATTTTGCAAAGTGGTTTGTATTATCTGTAAGCAGGAATTGTCTAGATCTCAAATAATTATCTTTTTCAATAAAGAATATTTTAATAGCTTTTTTATCCGGAATGATGAAGAGCAAGTATGGATCCTAATAGAAACAAACGAATTCGATATTAAATCAATGTATAATATTCCATTAAGATTCAGTATTAAATACTACTTGGAAAATATATACGATGGTGATGTCGTTTGGAAAGATGAATTATTAGTCATAGGCGAGCTTGAATAGCAAGATTTTATAACATATGTCAGAAGAATATTTATCAGTAATGAATGAAACCAAATGGAAAGAAATTAAACTTCTAATGGTAAATTACTCTTTCCTCGTTTATTGGAGAACAAAAGATCTTTACACTCAACACATTTCAAATTGGGATGGTGAGTGGTTTTATCATTTTACATTAGGTGGATATAAAACGATCGAGTTACTAGAAATCAAAGTCGTTGAAGAAGAGAAATTTGAACAAGTTTTAGCGGATCTTAAAGCAATTCACGTTCCCGGTAAAATAAATGATAAAATAATAACAATCTACGGCTATCAAAAAGATCAAATCTTGAATTATTTGTAAAATGCTATAGCGTTGATAGCCACGTCGGCTAACTGCGGTTTCTCGCTTCGTTCGTCACTCACGGTTCCCGCTCGGACTCACTGCGGGCCTTGCCACATTTGCTTTTTAACTTCAGCTTGCAAGACGCTCACTAAGGTTCGCTCAAGCCTCGTTAAAATCCCTTCGCGCACAAGCGCTCCGGGAACGCAAACGTCGAGAAACCTACGTCGTTAAGCGACAGTGGCGAACTTGAATCTTAATACAAATATCTTTCGATAAAAGCCAATGAGAGAAAAAATTAAAGACTTTACAAATATTTAGTATATCGATTATACTATTAAAGTGCGCTTTGAATGGGATCTTGAAAAAGAAAGGATAAATATTCAAAAGCATGGTCTTTCATTTGGAGAAGCATCATTAGTTTTTGCTGACCCGAGAACGATTTACATTTCTGATCCAGACCATTCTATTGATGAAGTAAGAGAAATTGCACTTGGGACAATTGAAAATATTACTATCGCGGTCGTAATTTTTGTTGATCGATCACAAAATGATGAAGAAATAATAAGGATCATATCGGCGAGGCCAGCTACAAATTCAGAAAAAGCTCAATACTACTCAGCTGATATCTAATATATGAGAGAAGAATACGATTTTTCAAAAGGCAAGCGTGGTGTTTACTCACGGGATTTAAAGGATCTTCATTTTCCGGTATATCTTGATCCGCAATTAGAAGAATACTATAAGAAAATCGCACTTAAGAAGAATAAAGATCTTAGTACAATTGTTAATACGATCTTACAAAAAGAAATGGAATTACACAATTCCTTAATTTAATTAACGCCACCATCGCTTAACTTCGTCTCCTCGCTTCGTTCGTCACTCACGGTTCCCGTTCGGACTCACTCCGGGCTAAAGCCACATTGCTTTGTCACTTCGGATCGCGGGACGGCGCTAAGGCGCCTCGAACCTCGTGCCAACCGCGTCGCGCAAAAGCGCTTGCGGCCGCAACGTCGAGGAGACTCTTTCGTTAGGCGACAGTTCGAAAATTTAATATATAATGAGATCAATATGGGATTAGATATGAGACCTTTAGGTAGGCCTAAACCTGGATACGAAAACGAATACATCAAAATCTTTAATATTCTTCAGAGTCGAGAAAAACAAAAAATTAATTTAATCGAGAAACTATTAGGAAAAAAAGAAAATACATTCGAACAGCTTTTGGTTATTTGGAATGAATTACAAATTTCACCATTCGAAACCATAAAAGCTCCTATGGTCGGAAGAGATTTCGAAGCAAATATGTGGCTCAATTCTCTTTATGAAACAACTGACAAATCTATAGAAAAAGAAGAATTTTTTCAAAATTACAATGGATACTATGTAATAGAATTAGCAAAAGAGCTTGAGGGTGTTCCAATGTATCAATCTCCTGTCGCTGATGCAAATGTGTTTCGAGGTGAGTTTCTCAGAGATTGTGAAGATTTAATCGGTGAAAAATTAACATCTGAAGCATGGATTTCTAAACTGTCTCACGAAGCATTAGATTACGGAAATAGACTTATGGATATTGCAGACAAATTAGCAATCAAACATAATTTAGAATATCTAAAATCAATAAGGATTCCACCAAAAAGTGAAGAAGATTCAATGGATGCAAAATTACATATTCTTTTTTCCCTTGCAAAATGGCTTATTTTTTATGGAAAAAATGGACATGGGTACGAGGCAGATTATTAAACACATACGAACCGTCGCCTAACTTCGTCTCCTCGCTTCGTTCGGGATCGCTCATGCGCCCCTCACTTCGGTCTTCGACACATTGCTTTGTCACTTCGGTTCGCGAGCCGGCGCTAAGACGCCTCGAACCTCGTGCCAAGTCCAGCGCGCTTAAAGCGCTTGGACACGCAACGTCGAGGAGACTCTTTCGTTATGCGAAATGGCTGAAAACTAAATTGAAATTGGGATTGACAAATATATCAAATTTGATATATTTGAATAGTGAAGTTTAAAATCCAATTATTAGAACCTGCGGAAGAGTTTCTTTTAAAACTGGAAAACAAACTTAAAGCCAAAGCATTTAGAACGATTGAATTATTAGGAGAATTTGGGCCAGAATTAAGAGAACCATTTTCTAAGAAAATTCAAGGTTACGAAGGGCTCTTCGAGCTAAGAATTAAACAGGGTTCTAATATTTGTAGATTCTTTTATTTCTTTGAGAAAGATCGCGTTGTTATTTTAACTTCAGGATATATAAAGAAAGAGCAAAAGACGAGTAAAGATCAATTGACTAAGGCCTTCAAGTTGATGAAGACTTATAGAGGAGAGCAAGTATGAAACTTAAGACGAAAAGCTTTGATTTACTTCTAAATAAAGAGCTGAAAAATAAAGATTTTAAGAAAGATTATGAAGCTCTTTCCAATGAGTTTACTTTAGCCAAAGAAATTATCAAATTGAGAAAAAAGAGAAATCTGACTCAAAAGGATTTAGCAGAGAAAATTGGCACTTCTCAACCAGCGATAGCACGCATTGAATCAGGAAATTATAAGAACTTATCATTGTCATTGATTAACCGACTTGCAAAAGCACTGGATGCTGAGCCAGTAATACATTTAAAGAGTAAAAACGCTTAAATAACAATCAGCCACTTCGCATAACTTCGTCTCCTCGCTTCGTTCGGGATCGCTAATGCGACCCTCACTTCGGGCTAAAGCCACATTGCTTTGTCACATCGGTTCGCGAGACGGCGCTAAGGTCGCTCGAACCTCGTGCCAACCCTTCGCGCAAATGCGCTTCAGGGACGCAACGTCGAGGAGACTCTTTCGTTAGGCGTCATTGTCGCAATAATCATTAAAGAAGATTAAATGGAAAATGAAGAAACTCAAAGGCAAGTTCCTTTCGCAATTATCGATCTGGCGACGGTTGTATTATCTGTTTACGTTTTAACGGCGTTATTGCTAAGTTCTTTCATTAAACTTGATTCAGAATTAGAAAGATTATTAAATTTTATCGATAATCTGATTTGCATCTTTTTCATCTTTGATTTTACATACAAGTTATTCACTGCGGAAAGCAAGCTCTCGTATTTAAAATGGGGATGGATCGATTTGCTTTCGAGTATTCCTACTTTAGATTATTTTAGGGCAGGGCGACTATTCAGGTTAATTCGGCTTTTACGAGTTCTTAGAGCATTACGATCTACAAAAAACTTAATTCATTTCATTTTTAAAAATAAGGCACAAGGTGCATTCTCTTCTGTTGCTTTAATCGCGTTTGTAATTATTATCTTTTCGTCGATTTCAATTCTTCAGGTTGAAGATGATCCGAATAGTAATATTAAGACTGCGGAAGACGCTCTTTGGTGGTCTTATACAACGGTTACAACAGTAGGTTATGGAGATAGATTTCCTGTTACAACTGAGGGTAGATTGATAGCGGCGATTTTAATGACGACCGGAGTTGGTTTGTTTGGAACTTTCACCGGCTTCGTCGCTTCTTGGTTTGTATCATCGAAATCCAATGATGGAAAGTAATCAGTAATAGGAATACTTTAATAAGCGACAACGAACGCCTAACTTCATCTCCTCGCTCCGTTCGGGATCGCTAATGCGCCCCTCACTACGGGCTTCGCCACATTGCTTTGTCACTTCGGTTCGCGAGCCGGCGCTAAGGCGCCTCGAACCTCGTGCCAACTCCTTCGCGCGTAAGCGCTCGGAGACGCAACGTCGAGGAGACTCTTTCGTTAGACGGCATCTGCTAAAAATGGACTTGCAACTTGATTTACTATTTAAAGTCGTTTTGACTATTTCGCGGTTGACAATACATCTTATATGATGTAAATTGATTTGTGGCGAGAAAATGGAAAGTTTACTATTACTCGGAATCTGAGAACGAAGAAAGTGAAATCGAAACTTTTATCAATTCTAAGGATGAACGAAATCAAGCAAAGATATTAGCTTGGATCGAGAAACTTGAAGAATTAGGTCCAAATTTACCAAGACCTTACGCTGATATTTTAAAAAACGGAATTCATGAGCTAAGAATTAAACTTTCCGGCGATCAGGTTCGTATATTATATTTCTTCTGTTATAAAGACTATGTTATACTAACGAATCATTTTATTAAACGGTCTGATAAAGTTCCGAAAACTGAAATTGATAAAGCAATGAAGAGAAGAGAGAAGTTTCTTAAAAAATATCCGGAAAAAGAAATAGGGAAGTTATTATCATGAAATCATTCAGAACACATTTAAAATCTAAAATTAAAAATGCGAAATTCAAAGAAAAGTTTCAAGAAGAAAAAGAACTAATTAATTTATCTTTGGAATTACATGATTTAAGAGAAAAGAAAGGGCTTTCTCAATCTGAATTAGCGAAATTAGCTCACGTGACTCAGCAACAACTTTCGAAAATTGAAAATGGAATTAACTGCAATTTAGCTACTTTCTTGAAAGTCTGTCACGCATTAGATTTAGAAGTAAAGGTTAAATCTCGCAAGCATATTGCTTGAACTTGAAAGCAGACGCCGTCTAACTTCGTCTCCTCGCTTCGTTCGGGATCGCTAATGCGCCCCTCACTTCGGTCTTCGACACATTGCTTTGTCACTTCGGTTCGCGGGACGCGACTAAGGTCGCTCAAACCTCGTGCCAAGTCCGGCGCGCTTAAAGCGCTTGGACACGCAACGTCGAGGAGACTCTTTCGTTATACGCAATTGCGGGGGAGACGCCACATCCATGTGGCGAGAAGTAGGGGCGAAAAGGATGAAATTAGGTTGACAAGCATACAATCATTGTATATTATTTAGATTATGAATCAGACTGTTAATATTTCCTTTGAAAAAGCACTTTTAAAAGAAATCGATAAAATTGCAAAGAGGGAACACAGGTCCAGGTCAGAATTGATTCGTGAAGCCGCTAGAGCGTATATTGAGAAAAAAACTAGATGGCAAGCCATCTTTGACTTCACTTCAAAAGTTACTGATCGAAGTAATATTTCTGAAAAGGATGTTTTTAATGAAATTAAATCCGTTAGAAATAAAAGAAATGCTTCTTAATAATGTTGAAGGTATTATTAGATACTAATATTTACATCTCTGCTATTTTATTTAGAGGAAAACCAAGGCTTGTTTTCCAAGATTTAATTGATGAGGTTTTTACAGGATATATTTCGAAAGAAATATTAGCTGAGATTGAATCTACACTCTCTAAACCAAAATTCAAACTTGATGATAATTTTATTCAGATTGTTTTATCTGAAATCAGAGATATTACTGCGCTTGTTAAAAATAAACCTATTCAAGATTATTTAGAGTTAAGAGATAGAGATGATTATCACATTCTGGAGTCTGCTTTTGCAGCAAAAGTAGACTATTTAATTACTGGAGACAAAGATTTATTAACTCTTCAGAAAATTAAGAACTTTAACATCATTACTCCAGATGAGTATTTAAGTATTAAAGTAAGAAACGAAACTTAATTCAGCGACATCCGTGTCGCGAAATTCCGCAACTGCGTATAACTTCGTCTCCTCGCTTCGTTCGTCACTCACGGTTCCCGCTCGGACTCACTACGGTCTTCGACACATTGCTTTGTCACTTCGGTTCGCGGGACGGCGCCAAGGCGCCTCGAACCTTGTGCCAACTCCTTCGCGCACAAGCGCTTCGGAGACGCAACGTCGAGGAGACTCTTTCGTTAGGCGAAATGATGCAATTTTTTACAGGAAAACATGTTTTATGATTAAGAAAATACTAATACTTTTAGCAGTCTGTTATGCTCAAATTGGCTTTGCACAGGATCTACCGCTTACCGTTGAGAAATACAAAATTCACATTCGTGGCGTTGGTAAAATTCTTATTGGTATGAGTGTTGTTGAAATTGAAAAAGTGACAGGTCAAAAATTGAAAATAGAAGAGGATCCGTTAGTAGAGCAAAATTGCGCTTTCTATTATTTCAAAAATTCTACTTCTAGCTTGGGCTTTATGTTTACTGGACCTGCTAAAAATAACATGAAACTTGCACGAATTTACTTATACAAGCCAGAGAATGAAACAATTTCTGGCATTAAAATAGGAGATTCATTAGCTAAATTAAAAAGTGTATATAAAGAAAAGTTAGAAGAAACGCGCGGGCATTATACAAACTACTTGGAATATACTTATAAGCCAGTGGATAAATCAGATAAAAATTATGGAATTATTTTTGAGACAAATAATAAGAATATTACATCAATTAGTGTTGGAAGATATCCCGAATTAAATTTAGTAGAAGGATGCTTGTAGTGTATTTTGCATCACTTCGCCTAACTTCGTCTCCTCGCTTCGTTCGGGATCGCTCATGCGACCCTCACTCCGGCCTCCGGCACATTGCTTTGTCACTTCGGTTCGCGGGACGGCGCTAAGGCGCCTCGAACCTCGTGCCAACCCTTCGCGCAGATGCGCTTCAGGGACGCAACGTCGAGGAGACTCTTTCGTTAAGCGACATTGTGAGAAAAATCACTTTAGAATGAAAGTAGATTAGAAATTGCCGGATCTAAATAATCTTGACATTTATTAAGCGAGAAAAGAAAATTACTGAACAAATCATTAGTAAGTATGAATTCCGGCGAAGTTAAAGATATATTAGTCGAACATAAGCAAGAACTCCTAAATTTAGGAGTTCAAAAACTTTTGCTTTTTGGTTCCGTTGCGAGAAATGAAAATCATGAAGGTAGTGACGTAGATATTCTTGTTCAATTCCATTCTGGTAAGAAAAACTTTGATAGCTTTATGGATCTTTCCTTCCGATTGGAAGATCTTTTAAATACTCACGTTGATCTATTAACTGAAGAGTCTCTTACTAAAGATTTACGAGATTTTATACTTTCTGAGGCAATTCTTATTGAAATCTGATTTAGGTTATATAAATCACATTAAAGAAGAGATTATTTTCTTACAGATTGAATCGAAAAAATTAAATCGTGATCAGTTCGTTTCTGATGATTTAATGAAAAGAGCTTTCGTTAGAAGCATTGAGATAATAGGCGAGGCTTCTAATAAACTATCAGATTCATTCAAGAAAAAATATTCCGATGTGGAATGGAAAAAGCTGTCGGCTACCCGGAATCGCTTAATTCATGGTTACTTTGTAGTGGATTATGATATTGTTTGGGATTTGGTAATAACTAAAATTCCCAATCTAGAAATTCAAATTAATTTAATTATATCAAAAGAAAAAACTCTTTTTGATTAACTAAAAATCACAACGTCGCTTAACTTCGTCTCCTCGCTTCGTTCGGGATCGCTCATGCGACCCTCACTCCGGCCTCCGGCACATTGCTTTGCCACTTCGGTTCGCGGGACGTTCGCTAAGGCTCACTCGAACCTCGTGCCAACTCCTTCGCGCGTAAGCGCTCGGAGACGCAACGTCGAGGAGACTCTTTCGTTATGCGAAATTGGGCAAAAGACTTTTTTTAGAAAGTAGAAAAATGTTCGATTTGTCTTCCTCGTCATAGTATTTTTAAAGTTAAATTAAAGTATATCGGATTGACAGATATATCCGCAATGCGACTATATGGATAAATGATCAAATCTTTCGGAGATAAAGAAACTGAGAGGATTTTTCATCAAGAATTCTCAAAGAAAATTCCTCCGGAAATACAGAGTAGGGCGCTAATCAAACTTCTCATTCTAGAAAATGCTGAAAAAGAAGAAGATTTAAAGAGTCCACCAGCTAATAGATTTGAGCATTTAAAAGGGAACTTAAAGAATTATTGTTCAATCAGGATAAATGACCAGTGGAGAATTACATTTAAATTCGCTGATGGAAATTGCTTTGATGTGTCTATCGCTGATTATCATTGAGGAGACTTATTATGAAAACTAAAAGAATTCCGACACCCACAGTCTCTCAAATCCTCAGAGAAGAGTTTTTGGATCCATTAGAAGTAACTCCATATAGACTGGCAAAAGAGCTACATGTTTCCACTTCTACAGTATTAGAGATTTTGCACGATAAGCGTAAAATCACAATCGATATGTCTTTGAGATTGGCTAAATTTTTCGGAATGTCTGATAAATTTTGGATAAATCTTCAAAATGATTTAGAAATAAGAAAACAGAAAGAGAAGTTAAAGCTCAAATTAGATAATATTCAAACGCTTCAAAGAACTGGTTGAATTTATTGCCCAACTTCGCATAACTGCGGCTTCTCGCGGCGCTTCGAGATTGCTCCGCAACTCTCGCTTGGCCTTCGGCACATTCGCTTTGTCACTTCGGTTCGCGAGACGCGACTAAGGTCGCTCGAACCGAGTTCCAATTCTTCCGCGCGACGCGCTCCAGAACCGCAAACGTCGAGAAACCTGCGTCGTTAGTTGCAATAGCCCAAAAAAATATGTAGATAGTTGTGACTTCCCTTACAAATCTTAAAGAAAGAAATTCATTTCGAAATCGTTAAATTTGACTCTAAAAAATTACTGACAAATTTTCAAAAGTATATACAATGTATATATAGGGATTTATGGAATCAATTATTCAAAAATGGGGAAATAGCTTAGGAATTAGAATTCCAAAAGCAATGGCAACGGAATTAGAGTTAAATGACGGAAGCCACGTTGAATTACAATATGAAGGGGATAAGATTGTAATATATCCAATGAGAAAGGCCTCATTGGAAGAAAAACTCTCTAAAATTACAAAACAAAATCTTCATTCTGAAATATCTACTGGTAATTCGATAGGTAAGGAAGCGTGGTAAAGAGTAAAAGATATACTCCTGAGAAAGGAGATATAGTTTGGTTGAGCTTTACTCCTCAAGCAGGTCATGAACAGAAAGGTCGTAGACCTGCACTTGTATTATCACCGAAGGAATACAATTCGAAAACTGGATTAGCAATATTTTGTCCAATTACAAGTAAAATTAAAGGTTATCCATTCGAAGTGTTGATTAAATCAAGGAAAATCGATGGAGTAGTTCTTTCCGATCAAGTTAAAAACCTAGATTGGACTATTCGTGAAGCAGAGTTTATTGAATCGGTCAATAAAGTTTCTTTGAAAGAAGTTTTAGATAATATTAAGTTATTATTATTTTAATAAATGGGCAACTGCGTATAACTTCGTCTCCTCGCTTCGTTCGTCACTCACGGTTCCCGCTCGGACTCACTACGGTCTTCGACACATTGCTTTGCCACTTCGGTTCGCGGGACGTTCGCTAAGGCTCACTCGAACCTCGTGCCAACCGCGTCGCGCACAAGCGCTTGCGGACGCAACGTCGAGGAGACTCTTTCGTTAGCTGAAATGGCTATAAATTTGTTGTAATTTAAAACAAATCCGATAAGAATCCCTTGACAAGTATATATCTTGATATATATTAATTTTGGAGAAAGTTTAATGCAAACAGCAAAATTATTTATAAATGGAAGAAGTCAAGCGGTCAGATTGCCAAAAGAATTTCAATTTACCGGAGATGATGTCCTTATTCAAAAAGTTGGAGAAGCGGTAATATTAGTTCCTAAGAATAAGGCCTGGAACGTATTTTTAGAAGGATTAAATGGATTTTCAGATGATTTTCTGGAGGAGGGAAGAGAACAACCGAAATCCGATAAAAGAGAAAAGTTTTAATGTATCTTTTGGATACCAATATTTGTATTTTTCTAATTAAAAAGAAAAACGCGGTTCTTTTGGGAAACCTTAAGAAAAAATTAAATAAAGATTTATTTATTTCTTCTTTAACCGTCGCGGAGCTTGAATTTGGAATTCAGAAAAGTGAACATAGGGAAAAAAACAAAGTTGCACTGATTGAATTTTTAACAATTTTTAATATACTTTCTTTTTCTGATAAAGATGCTGAGTCTTATGGGTTCATTAGGGCTGACTTAGAAAAAAGGGGAAGCGTAATTGGTTCAATAGATATGCTTCTTGCAGCTCAAGCAATTGCTAATAATTATATTTTTGTAACTAATAATACAAAAGAATTTAAAAGAATTAAGGACTTAAAAATCGAAGATTGGACCCAATAGCCACTTCAGCTAACTACGACTTCTCGCTCCGTTCGTCACTCACGGTTCCCGCTCGGACTCACTACGGGCTTCACCACATTCGCTTTGCCGTTCGGCTTGCGAGACGCGACTAAGGTCGCTCAAGCCTCCGTCAATCCCTGCGCGCACAGGCGCTCCGGGAACGCGAACGTCGAGAAGTCTCTTTCGTTATGCGTAATGCCAAATGTGAAAATGTCAGAAGATAAAAATCAAATAGTTGATATTGGTCTTGTAAATATCAGAAGAAGATATTTAGATTTGGCCGAATTTATTACTGATTCAGCTAAAGAAGGCATAAATTATGATGACCGTATTCTTCCAATTTACTCTTTACTAACTTCTGCGGTTGAAGTTTATGCAAGAGAGATTCTCGAATTTGATAGGGCGCTCGAATTCGATAAAGATATTTTATTTAAGGCGGATTATGATATTACTCCATTCATTAATCGTTTTCAGGAAATTATTAAGATTGTAAGGATGGGAAAATTTTATCCATTAGAAATCTTAAAAGCATTTTCATCTTTAATGAATATTGAAAGTCAAAAATTTATTCAAAATTTTGAATCGATTTGGGCTGATTTAAGACAAATTAGAAACGCAATAATTCATCCGTCTTTACTTACTTATAATATTAAAATAGATAGAAAAGAAGAAATTAGAAGTTCATTATTTGATGAACGGAATGTCATCTTTATTGGTGTATTTTATTCTGATTATCCTGGAAAAGATAAATTGCAGCCGCTTATTCGTAGAGGTTTAATAGCGGATAAAAAAATGGGGCTCGATTTATATTCATATTTTTCTAATCGTGAAATTGCTAAATACTTTGTTGATAAAGTAAATTTATTTTTTGAAAGTTACATTCAGCATTTTAAAGAACCAGTTATTCGCGAGGCTTTGCACAAATTTCTCTTTAACGAATAATCTTAATGAAAAATTGCTGTTTAATGTTTGGCACTACGCATAACTTCGTCTCCTCGCTTCGTTCGGGATCGCTAATGCGACCCTCACTACGGGCTAAAGCCACATTGCTTTGTCACTTCGGTTCGCGAGCCAGCGCTAAGGCGCCTCGAACCTCGTGCCAACCCTTCGCGCAAATGCACTTCAGGGACGCAACGTCGAGGAGACTCTTTCGTTAGACGAACATGCCCCAAATCTTGCGTAGAGAGCCTAAATTAGCTGTTGACAAATGATAGCGTATATACTATCATACAGAAATTGAAAGTCGTCTTAGATACAAATGTTCTTTATCAAGCGTTAAGAGCAAAAAAAGGGGCTTCCCGAGCAATTCTGGAATTAGTTTTCGATCAGAAAATTAAGTTAGGATTATCGATACCAGTCTTTAAAGAATATGAAGAAGTGCTAAATAGGCGGACTTCAAAAGCAGATTTAGGAATTAACGATAAAGAAATAAAAAAGATATTGGGATTTATTGCTTACGCAAGTTATCCGCAAACGATTTATTTTGCCTTTCGTCCAAACCTGCGCGATGAGGATGATAATCATTTTGTCGAACTTGCAATAGCCTGTAACGCGGATTATTTAATTACTAGTAACGTAAAAGATTATCTAATAGATAACGATTTAAAATTTCAAGATTTGAAAGTTATAACACCGTCGAATTTTATGAATTATTGGAGGGAGAATTATGAAAACAAAAGCTAGTGTATTGACTATTAGAATTCCTTCTGAATTGAAGCATAAAATTGAGAAAGTGGCTGAAGAGCAGGGTGTTTCAATAAATCAATTAGCACTTTACGCATTTACAAAAGAAATTCAAGATCTTGAAACTTCTCAATATTTTGAAAAATATTACAAAGGTAAAACTAAGAAACAAATTTTCGCAGATTTTAGAAATGTTCTTTCTCAGATCAATAGCGACGATAAAATTCCTGCTTGGGATAAATTATAATATCTAATAATCGGGGCACGTCGTCTAACTACGGTTTCTCACGGCGCTGCGAGATCGCTTCGCGACTCTTGCTTGGCCTTCGGCACATTTGCTTTTTAACTTCGGCTTGCAAGACGCTCACTAAGGTTCGCTCAAGCCTCGTTAAAATCCCTTCGCGCACAGGCGCTCCGGGCACGCAACGTCGAGGAGACTCTTTCGTTATGCGCAAAAGCCCCAGAATTGGATTGCATAACAAAAATTTCACAGAGGGAAAAATGGGGGAGAATCTAAATCTTATTTGACATCGGTAATACTATTGTATATACTATGTTGTAACGGGTAAAGCAATGGTCAAAAAACTGATTCAACATGGTAACAGTTCAGCCTTAATTATAGAAAAACCAATACTTGAACTTTTACATATTACTTCAGATACTTCATTGGATATTAGTACCGATGGTAAAAGTTTAATAATCACTCCGATTGATAAAAAATTAGAAGCCAGTCTTGGAAAAATAAACAAGAAACATGGCAAGACACTTAAGCTACTTGCTGAATGAACGCCGATTCGATTAGATATTTAACTTACGAAGAAGTATTATATATTCATAAAAACCAGATCGAAGAATACGGCGGTTCTTACGGTTGCGTCAGCAATTTCTCAACCACTTTCGAGCTTTGATAATCAAGAATTTCATACAGGCTTAATACAAAAGGCTGCTGCATATTTATTTTATATATGTAAAAATCACGCCTTTGTTGATGGAAATAAGCGCGTAGCACTTGCGTCCGCTCTTATCTTTCTCGATCTAAACGGAATTGAAATAGAAGACCAAGACGATTTATTATATGAACTTACGATTGGGATCGCTGATGGAAGCGTTTCACTAGAAAGCATTATAAAGACTTTAGAAAAATTAAAACTTTAATTTTGATAGAGAAGGGGCTTCAGCGCATAACTTCGTCTCCTCGCTTCGTTCGGGATCGCTAATGCGTCCCTCACTACGGGCTAAAGCCACATTGCTTTGCCACTTCGGTTCGCGAGCCGTCCGCTAGGCTCACTCGAACCTCGTGCCAACCGCGTCGCGCTAATGCGCTTGCGGCCGCAACGTCGAGGAGACTCTTTCGTTATGCGACAGTTTCAAAGGATTTTGAATGAAAACAAAAATATTAATGATGACAACTCGACAGGATCTCCAAGGAGATATTTTTACACTGGAAGCTTTGCAATCAGCGCAAAGACAATTTAATGAAGCAAAGATTCCAAAATTTGTTGGATTACTGCATGACTCATCCCTTCCATATATAGGTCGAATTGAGAGTGTGGAAATTATCAGAGCCGATGACGGGCATTACGAATTATATGGAATTCAAGATATTTTTGATAAGACATCCAACTTCAAGGACCCGGATTTAGGGAATTTAGTGATTCTGGAAGGTGATAAAGTGGAATCACCAATGTCGCCGCAAGACAATGAAATAGAAAAAGACGAAATAACTCTTCTTACGTTAGATAGAAATCATTATAAGGAAAGAGAAAATATTGAAAAGAATATTGTTGATCAAGTTAAGAAAACTTCAAATTATAATTTCAATTTCTTGCATCAGTTTAATAAATCACTAGATGCACCTCCTGAAGTTATTATAACTTTTTCGTCTCTAATATATGCATATTTTCATGATAAAATCAGAGATGCAGTTCTTGATTCTGCTCTTCAAGAGCTAAAATTATTTTATTACTTTGTCCAAGCGATATTCGAGCAATCAGTTTTAAACAGAAAAAATCCTAATAAAATTGATTCTTATTTATTTAAACTTAAAGGAACTCCTATTGTTCAATATTATTTTAAAGAAATTGACAATCCGGATATTATTATCAAAGCATTAAATAAAGATAAGGTATCGCTTACTTTAAGTTATGCGAAAAAAGCAAATAAGTTATTTGAAGTTATTTTTATTCAATTTATTTATGATGAAATTATAGAAGAATTTAAGCTTAATTATATGGTGACTAAAAATGCAAAAATTATCGGGACTCAAGAAGCAATGGATAATCAAACCAAGGTAAAAAATATTCTCTTAAAAGACATTCAATAAAGTGAAACCGTCGCATAACTTCGTCTCCTCACTTCGTTCGGGATCGCTAATGCGACCCTCACTCCGGCCTCCGGCACATTGCTTTGCCACTTCGGTTCGCAAGACGCGACTAAGGTCGCTCGAACCTCGTGCCAACTCCTTCGCGCATATGCGCTCGGAGCCGCAACGTCGAGGAGACTCTTTCGTTATGCGACAGTTTGGAAAATATTCGGAAAGATATAAAATTGCTAATTAAATATTAAACCGTTTGGTATTTAAAAATTAGCCTATCATTTTATCAGAAATATGTTATGAATCCAAGTGCCTCAAAAGGAGTTAATTCAAAATGTCTGTATTTTTAGCGAGTAGAAAGACTGGTTACTATTGGGAAAGTGTAGAAAAAATACTTAAAATCGTTCAGCGCGTATCTCTAGATATTAACTCCGATGATGAACGAAAATTTGAAGATAGACTTTCCGGCGCGTTACAGCCAAATTTCGATGATTTCATAGATCAAAGAAATATTCAGCAAGTTATGACTAGAATAACAGCATTTGGTCATGACCATAGGCCGGATATGAGTATCGCAAATGACGGAATCGCGATCGAAGTGAAAGTGATTAGGACTGGTGCAAGCATCCGCGAAGCGATCGGCCAAGCATTCATTTATAGATTAGGTTATCGTTTCGTTATCATTATTTGGGTAGATACATCAAAAGATAAAAGTTATAAGACATCAACGGATGATCCAAATTCGAATGAATACAAATTTATCAAGGAACTCGAAGATTATAACATTTATTGTATTGTAAAATAATTGAAAGAGCTCAAACCGTCGCATAACTTCGTCTCCTCGCTTCGTTCGGGATCGCTCATGCGACCCTCACTACGGGCTAAAACCACATTGCTTTGCCACTTCGGTTCGCGAGCCGTTCGCTAAGGCTCACTCGAACCTCGTGCCAACCGCGTCGCGCTAATGCGCTTGCGGACGCAACGTCGAGGAGACTCTTTCGTTAGGCGAAAGTTTAGCAAAATTTTATTTGAGATAAAAAACAGCTTGAAAAAGAGCCACTGTGGCTATAATTAGAGCATGAAATCTGTTGGAATTAGGGATCTTAAAAATAACCTAAGTAAATATTTACACTTGGTAAAAGCCGGGGAAACAATCGTTATTACAGAGCATGAGCAAGTAATAGCGGAGATTAAAAAACCGTCTGAATTTTTAGAAGATTCAAAGAAACGTTTATACCTATATTTGGAAGAGCAGAATCGAATAGGAAAGATTAAGCTTGCGAAAAGAAATAAGTCGCAGATTGATTCAATAGTCAAAAAGCATCCTAAAAGTATGTCAAAAATAGAATGGGAAGCCATTCACAAAGATTCTCGCTCTGATCGTGTCTGAGATGATAGTCTATATAGATTCAAGTGTTTTGCTATCAATTATCTTTCAAGAACCAACTTTAGATAAATCGATTTCAATCTGGAAGGCAACGGAACTCAGAGTAAGTTCGATATTATTGGAAGCAGAATGTAAAATAAGTATTAAAAGGGCTTACTTTCATAATAAAAAGAAACTTGGTACAGGCTGGAAAGAGAGAAAATTAACGGAACTCGATAAACTGCTCGAGGAGATAAATCTCAAAAATTTAGATTCTTCTACAATGGAAAATCTGAATAACGAAGATTTACTTTCTGGTTGCAGGACTTTAGATGCTTTACATTTGTCAACGGCTATTGAGTTTCGCAATGAACTCGGGGAAGAGTTACTTATTTTTTCGTATGACAAAGATTTCAATAAGATAGCACAAGAATTAAGCTTTAAGACTTTGTAATCGAAACCTTCGCATAACTTCGTCTCCTCGCTTCGTTCGGGATCGCTAATGCGACCCTCACTTCGGGCTAAAGCCACATTGCTTTGTCACTTCGGTTCGCGGGACGTTCGCTAAGGCTCACTCGAACCTCGTGCCAACCGCGTCGCGCACAAGCGCTTGGACACGCAACGTCGAGGAGACTCTTTCGTTAGACGAAATGTGGCTGCCTTTTGCATTCGAAATTGGGATGAAAATGCCACTAAAAATTAGTTGCAATTCTGAGAATTAGCTTTAGAATAGGACTGTGTCAAAGGGTGAAAAGTTAGTAGAAAGATTCAAAGGAAAACCAAGAGATTTCTCTTACGATGAGCTTAGAAAGCTACTCTCTAGTTATGGATATAATGAAAGCAATTCCGGCAAATCCTCTGGTTCAAGAGTCGCTTGGATTCATTCAGAAACCAAACATATAATAAGACTTCATAAACCTCATCCTAAAAATATTTTGAAGTCGTACCAGATAAATCAAATTTTAGACGAATTAAAATCGGAGGGCTATATAAAATGAAAGATATTATCGAGTATAACGGATTTTTAGGCTCTGTTCATTTTGATGCAGATGATGAAATATTTTTTGGAAAAATAGAAGGAATCGAAGATTTAGTTTCCTTTGAAGGTGAATCAGTTAAACAATTAAAGAAGGCATTTCAAGAATCAGTAGACGATTATTTAATTTTATGTCAAAAAGCTAAAAAAAGTCCAGAGAAATCTTTTAAAGGTTCATTTAATGTTCGCATACCGACAGAGCTTCATAGACGCGTCTATAGAAAATCTTTGAGAGAAGGTATCTCTTTGAATCAATTAGTTCAGAGAGCTTTAGAAAAAGAAATTACTGATCTCAAAACGCCACACTTCGGCTAACTTCGTCTCCTCGCTTCGTTCGCGTCTCACGGTTCCCGCTCGCGCTCACTACGGCCTCCGGCACATTGCTTTGCCACTTCGGTTCGCGAGCCGTTCGCTAAGGCTCACTCGAACCTCGTGCCAACCGCGTCGCGCTAATGCGCTTGCGGACGCAACGTCGAGGAGACTCTTTCGTTAGACGAACATGCGCAAAGTGAACACTTTAAAAAGATTTTATAATAAATACCTTTCGTTGAAAGGTGATTTTTTTACGTTTTATTCTAAAATTCTGAGCGGATTAATATTTGACAAGTAGACAAGAATGAATAAATTCTAAATATGAAATCATATCCGGTCGGTGAACTTAAATCGCATTTTTCTGAAGTCTTAGAATCGGTTAAAAATGGTGAAAATGTAGGAATATTATATGGTAAGGGAAAGAAACCTATTGCCATGATTGTTCCAATGCAAAGTAAAAAGAAAGAGAAAAGAAAAATTGGATTATTGGATGGGAAGCTGCAAATTTCTTTCGCGAGAGATTTTGAGATTTCCGAAGAAGAGTTCTTAAGTTAGAATGAATTATTTGCTTGATACTCACGTCATTCTTTGGGCTATCGGTTCATCGAATCTGTTAAGTAAGAAAGTTAAAGAAACAATAGAAAACTCAGAGAACCGGATCTGCGTTAGTACGGTCTCCCTTTGGGAAATTTCTTTGAAATTTAGATTAGGCAAACTTAATCTTTCAGGAATAAAACCATCTCAAATTCCTGAATTTCTCTCTAAATCAAATATTGAGATTATTAATCTTGAATCGGTCGATGCAAGTACATATGATCAATTAAAAACGACGTATCACCGCGATCCGTTTGATAGAATGTTGATTTGGCAGTGTATTTTAAGAAAGTTTACATTGATAAGCAAAGATTCGGAAATGAAAAAATATAAATCGCAAGGGTTAAAGACGCTTTGGTGATTCTTGCGCACGTCGTCTAACTGCGGTTTCTCGCTTCGTTCGGGATCGCTAGTGCGACCCTCACTACGGCCTTCGGCACATTCGCTTTGTCTCTCGGCTTGCGAGACGACGCTAAGGCGTCTCAAGCCTTGTTCCAATTCTTCCGCGCGTTTAGCGCGCTCCAGAACCGCGAACGTCGAGAAACCTACGTCGTTATACGCCATAGGCAGAATAAATATTATAAAAATATTTTTTTTAAAAAATCATAAAAAATGCAATAATTTATATCATTAAAAATACTCTATGATTCTAATGATTCTTAAAATTTTAGAATAATCTTTCAAAGATGGTCCTATCCGTTTTTATTATTTAAGAAAAACATCATGAAATATATCATATTTCTCATATTATCAATTCTTTCATATTTAAACATTTTATTAGCAGAAGAATGTCAGAGGGGAGAACCTGTCGCAACCCTCAGTTCTAATTTTCCTATAAAAATTAGAACTACTTTTTCAAATCAAAAACAAATTTTTACTGAATCCTTTACTTTCAATAATCAACAATTCATCATTATTGAGAATAAAGGATGTGAAAATTATTGGATTGAATATACTTTCAAATTTCCCATTAATAACAAGATAGATTATTATTTGGAAATTCAAAAATCACTTTCAATAATCAAGAAACACAACGAATATAGCATAAATATTGCAAAAATTTTAAGCATACTCAAAAAATCTAATGAAAAAAATATCATAAACAAAGATATAAGTTTATCGAAAAATGAATTCGGTGAATATTTTACATTAACAAAAAACAAAGATAAAAAAGAAATAGTTTATTCAATTTCAGCGGTCATAGGGTTGTAATCAAAATTAAAGCCTACGGCGTATAACTTCGTCTCCTCGCTTCGTTCGGGATCGCTTAAAATAATTCTCTGAAGAATGAAATAAATCTTGCAGAATATCTCAATATGAGATATTCTGTGATTTGTGCATGTAATCAGTAGGCGAAAAATTACAGAATTTATTGAACAATATCCTAAATCAAGATCTTCACTGGAATTATGGTATAAAGTCTTAAGTAAGACGGATTTTGGTAATTTTTCAGATTTAAGAAAGGTTTTTCCTTCAACAGATATTGTACAAAATTTATTCGTTTTTAACATATCTGGTAATAATTTCAGACTTATTGCAGCTATTCACTTTAATAGGAAAAAAGTATATATTAGAGAAATCCTAACTCATTCAGAATATGACAAGGGAAAATGGAAGGTATGAAATGATTGCTGAATTAGAAAAAGTAAAGAACGTATGGCCTGAGATTAAAGAGGTTATTTCATATCCGAGAACTCAAAAGCAATATAAAAAACTCGTAGAAATATTAGATGATTTAATTGATGAAGTAGGCAACGACGAAAAGCATTCATTAGCTCCATTGATGGAAACAATTGGCAACATTGTTGAATCCTATGAATCCGATCACTTCATAGAGATTGAATCGGATCCGATTGAAATTTTAAAGTCTTTAATGGAAGAGCGTGGACTTTCTCAAAAAGATATGAAAGAGCTTGGTAGTCAAGGCGTTGTATCTGAAATTTTGAATGGTAAAAGGGAATTAAATGTAAGACAAGTTAAAGCGTTGTCTAAAAGATTTAATGTTTCTCCTGCTGTTTTTATTTAAAGTTTTAATATCAAAGCGACTACGCATAACTTCGTCTCCTCGCTCCGTTCGGGATTGCTAATGCAACCCTCACTCCGGGCTTCGCCACATTGCTCGATTTCGGTTCGCTTTGATGTTTAAAGACGAGCGAATCTCATCGTCCCTTCGCGCACAAGCGCTCGGGCACGCAACGTCGAGAAACCTACGTCGTTATGCGACATGCCACATCGGTTTTCATCGCGGCAAAATATCTAATTAGTTCGGTATATTAAAAGTGTTTAATCGAATTCCTGAAGCATTCTTGGTAATATTATTTACTGGATTTACTTATACATTAGCGTTCATCTTCAAACTAGGCAAATTTGATCATTACAAAATTCCAGCCGAATTTATTCAAATTGATTATCGGGAATTGATATATCCATTTACTTTTGTAATTTTGATGGCTGTCATAATTTTGTTTTTTTATCTTATTCTAACAGTATTGAATTTATTAGATTTTAAAATAGTTAACGCCATAAAAAACAAAATTTCGGCAGTAAGTATTCTTATTTTAATATTCCCCGTTGCCTTGGTATTTCTATATTACAAATTTAGCCTCTCCATTTATTATCTGATAGTCTCTCAATTCTTTTCACTAATGCAAATCTCTATCCTTTTGTACAAAGTAGGAAAAGATCTACGCGCTTATGAAGATTTAGATAGGCGAGCACAAGAACTTTATGAGAAATCCAATGATGCACGTACAAGGACTGATAGATTAAAGTTAGAGGCATCTGATTTAAGTATAAGTCGAAATAAAAAAAAGAAAATTACGAAAGCAATCGAGGCAATGGAAAATGATTCTGCTTCTATTTTCGAAGAGGTTGAAAAAATTAAAACCACGATAGATAAATCTATAAATCTTTCTCGAGCTTTATTCTTATTCGGTCCAGTGCTTTCTCCTATTCTTCTTGTATTATTATTTTATAACATAGGCCAAAGTAAAGAAATTGGCCGCGCTGAATTTTCGATTTATAAGGAATATATTTTAATAGATCTTGTTAATAAAACTGGTATATTGAAGAAATATAACAAAATCAATAACACAATCGATAAAGATTTTTTTATCACTGAATTTCCTGAAAATCAGATTTTAGAAATAAAAACAAAAACCATTGGGCGTTTGACGGTTACTGAATAAAGTGGCACATCGCATAACTTCGTCTCCTCGCTTCGTTCGGGATCGCTAATGCGACCCTCACTCCGGGCTAAAGCCACATTGCTTTGCCACTTCGGTTCGCGAGTCGTTCGCTAAGGCTCACTCGAACCTCGTGCCAACCCTTCGCACAAATGCGCTTCAGGGACGCAACGTCGAGGAGACTCTTTCGTTAGGCGGCATAATCTCTAAACGAGACTTGATATGAAGAATTACCTAAGATATTTGGAAATAATTAGAAAAATAGCAAACGTTTCTGTAGCAAGTTTATTTCTGATTCTTTCATTTTATTCGGCAATTACCGCTCTTGCAGAAATTGAATCGCGATCCAATGCAATTAAGTCTCTGGAAAAGAAAATTAAATTGTTAGAGGAACAGATTCGAGAGTCTCAATTTACTACTTCTGAGTATGAAGTTAAGCAAGAGCTGAATGTAAGTAAAAGGCAGTTGAATACAATTCAAGACCTAAGTATTACAGGCTCTCCATATTATTCAATTAAGCATATTATGGCTATGACGGCGGAAGAAAGAAAAAGCTATGAGGTTACTAAAAGCTTAGAAGACACTTTGAATTATTTAGATGAATATTCTAAGCAGCATTCTGGAGTGAGTTCTGAACAAGGGTTTCAAGAGTTTAAAATGCAAGTAGAATCGAAGTTACTCGAATCGAAATCGGCGACTATCAAAGTTAAAGCAATATCGATAAATCCGATAGAAACATTCTCATATCAAGCGTTGCTTTCTGCTTTAATGATATCATCTGCTATCGTAGGCACTTTTATACATAGTTTTCGTAAGCAGCAAAGTATTAACTTATCAAATGCGGTTCTCGGCTTCTTAACAGGATTTGCTGCATATATTGCGATTATTGGTGGTAAGGCAATACTGTTTTTGAATTCTTCATTTGATCCTGGATTTTTCAATCCTTATAGCTTAGCATTTTTATCACTAATAGCGGGGCTTTCATCTGATAAGTTTTTTGCTTTAATAATCAATACAGGTGAAAAGAAAATGGAAGCTTCTAATGATTTGAGAAAGGATTAGGTTAGAAGTAAGAAAATGAGATTACGCCGCCTAACTGCGATTTCTCGCGGCGCTTCGGAATCGCTCATGCGATCCTCACTACGGCCTCCGGCACATTTGCTTTGTCACTCGGCTTGCGAGACGACGCTACGGCGTCTCAAGCCTCGCGCCAATTCTTCCGCGCGTTTAGCGCGCTCCAGAACCGCAAACGTCGAGAAACCTGCGTCGTTAGACGACAGTTTTTAAATATCTTTTTGAAATTAAAGTTCCTAAGATACTTAGTATAGAAATCGGTTGTTCGCAATTCCAATGCCTTCAAGGCAAGAGAACAATATCTTTTTGGTTGACAAATTTTGATGTAATTACATAGTAATTACTATGAAAGCTTCAGTTGTAAAAATAGGCAATTCTAAAGGTATTCGGATTCCTAAAGCAGTTTTAGAAGAATGTCATATTGAAGAAGAAGTAGATTTACTAATCGATAATAATAAACTAATTATTGTTCCTCTGAAATCGAAACCGAGAGAAGGGTGGGAAAAACAGTTTAAGACAATGTCATCTAATAAAGATGATAAATTACTTATTCCTGATTCAATAGATTTATCAAATAAGGATTGGGAATGGTGATTTCTCAATACGAGGTATATTTAATAAATTTGGATCCGACTATTGGACATGAGATCAAAAAATCAAGACCCTGTGTAATAATCTCACCTAATGAAATGAACAAAACTATTGGAACAATTATTATTGCACCAATGACAACTAAATCTCGATCTTATCCCACAAGAGTTGAATTAACATTTCAAGGAAAAAAAGGTTGGGTTGTATTAGATCAAATTCGAACAGTGGATAAAACGCGTTTGATAAAAAAGTTAGGGAAAATAGATCCTAAAACGGTTCATAAACTGAAACTGGTTATAAAAGAAATGTTGGTTGATTAGCATTCCAATCAACTTGATAAAAACCGTCGTCTAACTGCGGCTCCTCGCTTCGTTCGGGATCGCTAATGCGACCCTTGCTTGGCCTCCGGCACATTTGCTTTTAAACTCAACTTGCAAGACGTTCGCTAAGGCTCACTCAAGTTGAGTTTAAATCCCTTCGCGCGCAAGCGGCTTCGGGAACGCAAACGTCGAGAAACCTACGTCGTTAGCCGAAATAGCGCAAAAATTTAAGCCAGCCGTCCTGGCTCGCTCGAGAGTAAAAAAAATTCTTATTTAAAAGTTATTATAGAATTATTGTGTATATGAAGTTTGGAGAATGAACACATGAAGAAAAATAAAATGTTAATTTGCCTATTGTATATAATAGTATCAATAGTGCTATTTTATTGCAAAAGTTATGAGCTTAGGCCTGAAGCAAGAAATGTTCAAATTTTTATGCGTGTCGGCGATAAAGTTAAAAGCTACGATTCATTTCTAAAATCTCTTCAGGAAAACGTTCAAAACCCAAGTTCAGTCTACTCTAAATGTACCTACCTCGGAGATGCACCTGAAGCTGAGTATTCTCCTTCACAGTCACCGACTACTGAGGATCTACTTAATGATGTCAAAAATCAATCCTTTGCAAAAGGAGCAAACCTTGTATTTTGTAATAACGCTTACTCGTGCAATGCTGGCAAAAAGTTTCCCGGCCAAATGTATTATTGTGAAAACTTAAATGCTGTTCTAACTGCTCAAAGTGCAGATGATAAGCAAGCGGAATTAAACGAAAAAATAGCGAAAGAAAAAGAAGAGAAAGAGCTTTATACGAAGCCACACTATTGGTCAATTTGCGTTGCAACTGGAAATTCTAATCTGCCACCATCTTTTGTGCAAGGTTCGTTGAAACAATTCCCTCCAAAAGCCTCCGATACAGAAAATCAATGTGCAGATAAAGCTTGGTACTTAAGCAATGTTGGAAGTCAATTTGGAATACAATGTTCATGCAAATATATGAAAATGGATAGAAAGTCTTAATAAGAATATGAGTTGGCTTCCAATCATAATTTCCATTTTAGCTTTTTTGGTGGCACTCTATGCTGCTTTCATCGGACCGAAGTTTCAGCTTAAGTTATTGTTGATGAATGTTATAGCAACAAAAGCAAAGGAAGCGAATTCATTTTGGGGAAAGGAAAGCCTACAAAATAAAAATCACATTCAAGAAACTATAAATTCTATCATTAGAACTATTCAACTAATCGATGTAATGATTAGAAATCATAAAATTCGGCTCAGTCGGTCCCGAACAATGCTTTTAACTTGTTTTTACCTTGAATTATACGACTCGATCCACAACACATTAATGGAAAAAAACAAGAATCCTGAAACAATAGCTTTAGAGTTATTTCCACAAGAAACTGTGAGTGGTCTCGATACTATAGGGGAACAGATAAAAACTATTCGAGATAATTTTATCTTAATTCACGAATATTATCTGAAAAAAGAATAAAAACCGAAATTTTCCAATTGTAAATTTAGCAAACAAAATATAAAAAATATAGCATTTGTCCCCGAGTCGCCCGTCCGTGGGCTCCCGATCAGGCGCTACTTCGGCTAACTGCGGCTTCTCGCGGCGCATCGGGATTGCTTTGCAACCCTCGCTTGGCCTTCGGCACATTTGCTTTGTCACTCGGCTTGTGATCGTTCGCTAAGGCTCACTCAAGCCTCGTTCCAATTCTTCCGCGCGTTTAGCGCGCTCCAGAAACGCAAACGTCGAGAAGCCTCTTTCGTTAGACGACATGCGTGCGAAATGACTTTTGCGATGAAAATGTCTTTATAAATTCATTTTTGTAATTCGAAAAAGTGTAAAAATTTCGTTGACCGAATTTGAAAATGTATTACGTTCGTAATACAAAAGGTGTTTTTTATGATTAGTCTTCGATTACCCCCGGAATTAGAAAAGAAACTGTCAGAAGTAGCTAAAATTGAAAATAAAAGCAAATCAGAAGTTCTTAAAGAGTCTTTAGTTTATTACATTGATAATTTTGCGCAAAAGCCATCGGCCTATGAATTGGGTAAAAAATACTTTGGTCAATATAAGAGTGAGATTTCAGATAAATCGGTAAATCATCAAAAGTATATTAAAGATGCAATATTGAAAAAGCAAAAAGGCAAATGATAAAAGCAATTATTGATACTGGACCTATTGTTGCCTTTTTCGATGAATCAGATGTTTATTGTAACAGCATCAGATTGTTTCTCAAGGATTTCAAAGGAAGATTATTTACGACTATTGCCGTGGTAACAGAAGTTTCATATTTATTATCTGATAATAAGCAAGTTCAGAATTCATTCATTGAATGGATTAAAGACGGAGCGGTTACAATTTTAAATCAAGATAATGAGCATTTTCCATTTATATATTATTATATGGAAAAATATTCAGATCGCCCGATGGATTTTACGGATGCTTCTCTTGTTAGCCTTTCCGAAATATATGGAATTAAAGATATTTTAACTTTGGACAGTGATTTCCTTTTTTACAAAACGAAAAAAGGAAAAACATTAAATATTCTTAATTCTGAAATGATTAAGGCTTAAATTAAAGCACGCACGATCGTCTAACTTCGTCTCCTCGCTTCGTTCGGGATCGCTAATGCGTCCCTCACTACGGGCTAAAGCCACATTGCTTTGTCACTTCGGTTCGCGGGACGCGATTACGGTCGCTCGAACCTCGTGCCAACCGCGTCGCGCTAATGCGCTTGCGGCTGCAACGTCGAGGAGACTCTTTCGTTAAGCGACAGTGGCGAACTTGAATCTTAATACAAATATCTTTCGATAAAAGCCAATGAGAGAAAAAATTAAAGACTTTACAAATATTTAGTATATCGATTATACTATTAAAGTGCGCTTTGAATGGGATCTTGAAAAAGAAAGGATAAATATTCAAAAGCATGGTCTTTCATTTGGAGAAGCATCATTAGTTTTTGCTGACCCGAGAACGATTTACATTTCTGATCCAGACCATTCTATTGATGAAGTAAGAGAAATTGCACTTGGGACAATTGAAAATATTACTATCGCGGTCGTAATTTTTGTTGATCGATCACAAAATGATGAAGAAATAATAAGGATCATATCGGCGAGGCCAGCTACAAATTCAGAAAAAGCTCAATACTACTCAGCTGATATCTAATATATGAGAGAAGAATACGATTTTTCAAAAGGCAAGCGTGGTGTTTACTCACGGGATTTAAAGGATCTTCATTTTCCGGTATATCTTGATCCGCAATTAGAAGAATACTATAAGAAAATCGCACTTAAGAAGAATAAAGATCTTAGTACAATTGTTAATACGATCTTACAAAAAGAAATGGAATTACACAATTCCTTAATTTAATTAACGCCACCATCGCTTAACTTCGTCTCCTCGCTTCGTTCGGGATTGCTAATGCAACCCTCACTCCGGCCTCCGGCACATTGCTTTGTCACTTCGGTTCGCGAGACGTTCGCTAAGGCTCACTCGAACCTCGTGCCAACTCCTTCGCGCGTAAGCGCTCGGAGACGCAACGTCGAGGAGACTCTTTCGTTAGACGAAATGCCCTAAGCTTAGCTTGATATTGAAGAAGAAACCAAAAGACAATGCGTCGGCTTATTTTCTAAATTTGGACCAAAAATCAGTCTATTTTAAAGTTGACATTGGTATGACCAAAGTTATACCAAGAATATGAAAACGGCAATTTCAATTCCTGATGAGCTATTTAAGACTGCTGAGAAAACAGCCAAGAAACTTGGAATACCACGTAGCCAATTGTTTGCAAAAGCATTAGAAGAATTTATTCAATCTCATAGTAAGGAATCTGTAACTGAGAAATTGAATCAAATTTACAATAACAAGTCCAAAGAAACTAAAAATAATATTACTGATTTATCCATTGAATCGCTTCGCAAGAGTTTAAAAAATGATTCGTGGTGAAATCTGGTGGGTGGATTTAGGAATTCCTTTTGGAAGTGAACCTGGATTTAAACGTCCTGTTCTCATAATTCAAGATGATTCTTTTAATCAAAGTAATATTAATACAATAGTTTCAATTGCAATTACATCAAATCTGAATCTTTCGGAAGCACCAGGTAACGTTCTAATTAGCAAGAAAGATTCAGATTTATCAAAAGACTCAGTCGTAAATGTTTCTCAAATTGTGACTTTAGACAAAGAAAGATTTCTTAACAAAGCAGGAAAACTCAAATTAAATAAATTAGATGAAGTTGAAGTAGGGCTTAAACTGGTTACCGGTTTAGATTAATAAGGGCACTTCGTCTAACTTCGGCTTGCCGCTCCGTTCGTCACTCACGGGTTCCCGTTCGGACTCACTCCGGCTCCGCACATTGCTTTGACACTTCGGTTCGCGAGCCGGCGCTAAGGCGCCTCGAACCTCGTGCCAACCGCGTTGCGTTAATGCGCTTGCGGCCGCAACGTCGGCAAGCCTACGTCGTTAGGCGCAAGGTCGCGAATTGGCTTGAAATAAAAGCCTTTTCGATCAAATAAGTTCCTTGACCGTCATACATATTCGTAATACATATGAAAAATGATAAGCTTACGTTTGCCACCTGATTTAGAAAGAAAATTGGATTCTTTTGCCAAATCTGAAGGTAAAAGTCGTTCAGAAATAGTTAAAGATTCCATTTTAGAGTATATTAAAAATCATGGACGTATAAAAACTCCATTCGAGTTAGGAGAAGATTTGTTTGGAAAGCATTCTTCTGGCATTTCAGATTTAGCTCAAAATCGAAAAAAATATCTTCATCAATCAATTAAAGATAAGAATGCAAAACGTAGCTCTAATTGATTCTGGTCCAATTGTTGCTTTATTCAATTCTAACGATAAATTTCACAAATCAACATACAAATTTATTAAATCTTATAAAGGTTCGTTATTTTCATCGTGGCCAGTCGTTACTGAGGCCGTTTATTTACTTTCTTTTTCAATAGAAGCCCAATCTGATTTCTTAGAATGGATTGAAAGAGGAAGCATAAAAGTCTTAGATATAAGCTTGGAAGATCTTCGATATATAAAAAATCGTATGAAAAAATATTCTGACTTGCCTATGGATTTAGCCGATGCATCTTTAATGTGTATAGCGGAAAGAGAAGGGATTGAACGGATTATTAGTATTGATTCAGACTTTTCTATTTATAAAACATTAAAAGGAAAGTTTTTACAAAACTTATTAAAAGTATAAACGCGACCCAGCGCCTAACTTCGTCTCCTCGCTTCGTTCGGGATCGCTCCGCAACCCTCGCTTGGCCTTCGGCACATTTGCTTTGTCGCTCGGCTTGTGACCGTTCGCTAAGGCTCACTCAAACCTCGTGCCAATTCTTTCGCGCGTTTAGCGCGCTTCAGAACCGCAAACGTCGAGAAACCTACGTCGTTAGTTGCAATAGTGGCAAAAATAAATTTGAAAGCAGCGTTTGATTTTAAAATCTCTATAAAAGGAATTGGAAGAAAAACGGAGAGTATGTGATTAATTTTGCTTGAAACTCACTTTCTTTCGTATATTTTAGGAATATACAAATGGAATTACCGGATTTAAGCCAAATTACAGGTTTTGACTGAGATTTCGGTAATATTGAAAAGAACTGGAAAAAGCACAAAGTAAAGCCAGGTGAAATAGAAGAAATCTTTTTTAACGATCCTTTACTTGTAATACCGGATGATTACCATTCAGGAAAAGAAGATCGATATATCGTTTTAGGGATTACGAATTCAGGGAGAAAGTTGTTCGCAGTAATAACGATTCGTAAAGATAAGATCCGTCCTATCTCAGTTCGTGAAATGACACTTCGGGAAAGAAAAGTCTATGAAAACTCGTAAAAAAATACCGTCTTTAAAAACAGAGAGTGCAGAAATTGATTTTTGGTCAAAGAATGATTCTACTGACTATATCGATTATTCGAAGGCAAAAAAAGTATCTTTTCCGAATTTAAAGCCTACAACAAAAATGATTTCACTTAGATTGCCTGAAGCACTAATTGATAGATTGAAAGTTATGGCGAACAAGAAAGACATTCCGTATCAATCTTTAATAAAACTTTTGCTTTCAGATAAAGTAGAGGAAGAGCTTAAAAGATAGGGTAGGTAGCTAAAGCCACTACTGCAACTAACTTCGTCTCCTCGCTTCCTTCGGGATTGCTAATGCAACCCTCACTCCGGGCTAAAGCCACATTGCTTTGTCACTTCGGTTCGCGGGACGCTCGCTAAGGCTCGCTCGAACCTCGTGCCAACCCTTCGCGCAAATGCGCTTCAGGGACGCAACGTCGAGGAGACTCTTTCGTTAGGCGACACGATCGCTAAACTTTACAGTAAAAGGTAGCTTTGAAAAGAAAATAGATTATAGAACGCTTTTTGGTTTCAAAAGTGGTTTGACAAAAGAATTATAATGATATATTTTGAATAAAAATGAAGGTATTCAAATATGTCAAAGACGATTACTCTAAGAATTGATGATCCAATTTATGATATTTTCAAAAAAGCTGCAGAAGGAGAGCGGAGGACAATTTCTAATTTCGTTGAAAACGCAACAATTCAATATTTAACGAACGAATTCTATGCTTCAGATGAAGAAATGGATGAAATTCTCTCTGATAAACAACTTGTTTCATCTTTAAAGAAAGGTATTAAGGAAGCAGCCCAGGGAAAATATAAAGTTGTCCGTTGAATATAAAATAGCAGAGACAGAGTTATTTCAAAGTAAGTTAAAAGATCGTCAATTTTCTCAACTTCAAAAGAAGCTGACCGACTACGTTTATCCGATTTTAAAAAAGAATCCATTCTTTGGACCTAATATAAAAAAACTTAAAGGTGATTTCGATGGCCTCTATAGATATCGAATTGGAAAATATCGATTATTTTATCTAATAGAAGATAATGAATTATTAGTCATCTTCGTTGATATTGATCAACGAAAGGATAGTTACAAGTAGCCTGCGATCGCATCGTCTAACTTCGTCTCCTCGCTTCGTTCGGGATCGCTGATGCGACCCTCACTACGGTCTTCGACACATTGCTTTGTCACTTCGGTTCGCGGGACGCGACTAAGGTCGCTCGAACCTCGTGCCAATTCTTTCGCGTGCTTAGGCACGCTTCAGAACCGCAAACGTCGAGAAACCTACGTCGTTATACGCCATTTTGAGAAATTCTCTAGTAAAGCGACGATCTCACAAAAGTTAATAAAAGCAGTTTTTGAGTTATAGAAATGCGATATTCCTGCTTGACAGTATTACTGTTATTCAGGAATATATATCGTGATTAACTCCTTTAAATCAAAGGAAACTGAGAAAATCTGGAATCAAGAGTTTTCTAAAAAACTACCAACTCAAATTCAATCGCTTGCATATCGAAAATTGGTAATGATTGCTAGGTCAAAGCAAATAGAAGACTTGAAGATTCCACCTGCTAATCATTTGGAAAAGCTTTCCGGTAATATGGCAGGTCAACATAGTATTCGTATAAATGACCAGTGGCGTATTTGCTTTAAATGGAAAGATGGTAACGCTTACGATGTCGAAATTGTTGATTATCATTAGGAGCGATTATGAAAAAAATACCGAATGTGCATCCTGGTGAAATTCTTTACGAGGAATTTCTTTTACCAATGAATGTAACTGCTTACCGCTTAGCCAAAGAAACCAAATTAAATCCAACAAGAATTAGTGAAATCATTCATGGCAAAAGAGGAATATCTGCGGATACAGCGTTACGATTTTCTAAGTTTTTTGGTAATTCCGTTGAGTTTTGGATGGGTATCCAAGACGAATACGAGATTCGTGAAGAAAGAGAAAAGATTTCTGGTGAATTAAAAGAAATCAAAAGTTACAAAGAGCTTATCAGCGTGTAAAAATTCAAAACGGCGTATAACTTCGTCTCCTCGCTTCGTTCGGGATTGCTAATGCAACCCTCACTCCGGCCTCCGGCACATTGCTTTGTCACTTCGGTTCGCGAGACGTTCGCTAAGGCTCACTCGAACCTCGTGCCAACTCCTTCGCGCGTAAGCGCTCGGAGACGCAACGTCGAGGAGACTCTTTCGTTAGACGAAAGTTTTGGGCTAAATTTTCTCCAATTCCGGACAAGATAATACTTTGGAATTTATTCAAAATGATGTGAAAAATGTTGTTCCCAAAATGGTAACATGAAAAAATGACGATGTGCGGATAATCTCACGAAAAATTTTAAGAGATTTTTATGAAAATCCAAAATATTTAGATTCAAAAATACCAATTGAAGTGTGGTTTAAAGAAGCTTCTAAATCAATTTGGGCTTCTCCAAGCGTAATTAAAGAAAAGTATCGAAACGCAAGTATTTTAAGAAATAGTAGAGTCGTTTTTAACATTCATGGAAATAAATATAGGCTAATTGTAAAGATACATTATAATCTACAAACTGTCTTCATTCGCTTTATTGGAACACATGAACAATATGATAAAATTAATGCCGAGGATATTTAAATGGAAATTAAACCAGTAAAATCTGTGAAAGACCATGAGTTTGCTCTTAAAGAAATTGATAAACTTTGGGACTCAAAAAAAAATACTCCTGAATATGACAAATTAGATATTTTAATAACGCTTGTTGACGCTTATGAAAATAAGCGTTATCCGATTGAAAATCCAGATCCAATTGAAGCAATTAAATCGGTAATGGAAGAGAAGAATCTAAAGAATGTAGATTTGGGAAATTGGATTGGTGGTCGAAGTAGGGCGACGGAAATTCTAAACAAAAAAAGAAAATTAACTTTAGAAATGATCAGAAAAATTAATCAAAATTTAGGAATACCTACTGAGATACTGATAAAAGATTATAAGATTAAGAACAGTTCAATTTCGAAAAGTAAGGCGAGAGCTTAATCTCTAGTTTAATGTGTAATAGCCAAAATAAGATCTTACACTTAGTTCTTTTTATAACGGAAACTGTAAGTTGTCGAGATACTTTTTCTTAGCTAATTCTTTTGCGTCAAGGAAAGTTTGAATCGGAGTTTTGCCAAAACAATACTTGCCTTGATGTGTTCGTTCATAGTTATACGACTCGATCCACTGATCCAAATCCTTTTGCAAATCCTCAATCGAATTGTATACCTTCTTTCTGAAAGCAACTGCATAGAATTCATCTTGAATGGTTCTATGAAATCTTTCACAAATGCCGTTCGATTGAGGATGTCTTGCTTTTGTTTTCGAATGGTCTATATTTTCCACAGCAAGGAATAATTGGAATTCATGATGTTCCCTATTTCCACAATACTCGGTTCCTCTATCAGTTAGAATCCTCAACAAGCGAACGCCTTCTTCCTCAAACCAGGGGGCACTTTGTCGTTTAACATATCAGAGGCGACTAATGTGTTCTTTCTGTCGTAAAGTTTTACCATCGCTACTTTAGAGAGTCGATAAAGGTCTGCTGGTAAATCCTTCCTACACCCTTGATTGTGCCCACGTAATACGTATCTTGGCATCCCAAGTATCCGGGATGTTCTGTTTCTATTTCACCTTCAACTTGTTTTTCTAATTTCCTCCTTTCTAATGCCTGGACTTGTGATTCGGTTAATACGGGGGAATTGCCTTGAGCCATTGCAGCCTCTAAAGCCTTCAGTCTTTTTTGAAAAGTTTCCAAATCGTGACGAGCCCACACACTTCGAACAGTCGCAGGAGCAACTATGATCACTTGCTTTTTCAATTCATTGGATGCTCTCTGCTGTCCATAGGCAGGAAAGTCGATCGCCATCTTCTTTACCGCTTCTTCTTTTTCTGGCTCGATACGATTTTTAGGATTCGGTTTGCGTCTACTCAGATCCTGGAGTGCGAGTTCTCCTACCTTCTCGTATAACTCTTGAAAACGATAGAAGCTATCGCGTGAATAACCCATCACGTTACAAGCTTTGGATACGTTTCCCAGAGTCTCTGCTAACTTCAAGAGACCCATCTTGTTCTTGATTATCTTTTGTGCTGTTGTCATCTTTTTCTCCTTGTTTGTATTAAGGAGTGTAAGATCGTTCTAACTATTGCAATTAAGGGCACTTCGTCTAACTTCGCCTCCTCGCTTCGTTCGTCACTCACGGTCCCCGCTCGGACTCACTACGGCTTCGCACATTGCTTTGTGACTTCGGCTTGCAAGACGCTCACTAAGGTTCGCTTAAGCCTTGTGCCAATTCTTTCGCGCGTTTAGCGCGCTTCAGAACCGCAAACGTCGAGGAGACTCTTTCGTTATGCGAAATGCCTGCAAAACTGGATTTTAGAATTAAGTTTTGAGAGATAAAGAAATTAGAGAGAATGATAAAAAAGGCTGGCAAAATACGAAAATACATCGTATCATGAATCGTATGAAAGTCACAGCTATTTTACCCGATGATTTAATAACGGAAGTTCAGAAATACTCCGGCGGAAAGAATATAACAGATTCGTTGCAGAAGGCACTTTCTGAATGGTTAAAACAGGCAAAAATTAAGAAACTAAATCAGAAATTAGATAAATCACCATTAGCTTTCCAGAAAGGATTTAGTAGCGAAAATATACGAAATCTAAATCGAGATAGATAATGATATTAGTTGATACTTCGATCTGGATCGAGTTTTTCAAAAGAAATGAACCATATTTTAGTGAATTAAGAGATTTAATAGAATCTTCTGAAATAATTGTGCATGAAGTTATCTTTGGAGAACTTCTCCAAGGCTGTAAAAGTAAATCAGAAGTTTCATTTATATTGGAGTATTGGGAAAATTTGAATACTTTGACTGCGGAAAATAGCTTTCTTGAAGCAGGAAAGCTTTCATACGATCAGAAGCTAAAAGATAAAGGCGTTGGACTAATTGATTCTGTAATAATCAATGAAGCAATGAAAAGAAATTTAAAACTTTGGACTTTGGATAAGAAAATATTAAAAGTCTTAAGCCCTGAAAAGATTTTTAATTCGAAATAATAGCAGGCACTTCGTCTCCTCGCTTCGTTTGCCATTCGGGGTTCACGTTCGCACTCACTACGGTCTTAGTTTGTCACTCGGCTTGCACGAGGTTCGCTAAGACGCCTCGAACCTCGTGCCAACCGCGTCGATAGTGTCTTAAAAGTTTCGCACAATTAGAATTTCAGATAAGGCTCTCAAGTATGTCAAGCCGTGAACTTTGAAATTTTTAGTTCCCCATTTAGTAAAAGCGACATGCCAAAGACGGGCAGTCGCCAACATGAAAGCCGACTTCCCATCCGGGAAAGCTCCGACAACCTTTGTCCTTCTCTTGATCTCTTTAATGATCCTTTCTAAAGGATTGTTTGTACGAATTTTTCTCCAATGTTCAGACGGAAAGTCCATGTAAGCCAGCGTCTCTTTGATTCCATCGAAGAGAATCTTGGAAGCTTCCTTCAATTTCATTTCGATCAATCTCTCCACCACAAAGTTGGTTTTCTTTAAAGCTTCTTCTTTGTTCTCTTGAGAATGAATCGCCTTAAACATTTGAGAAATGACTTTAAAGGATTCCCTCGGAGCTTTCCCAAATACATTCCTGTAGAAATGAACGATACATCTCTGCCATTTGGATTCAGGAAAGAAATAAGGAATCGATTCAGCTAAACCGAAACACTTATCAGAGATCACTAAGTTTACTCCCTTAAGACCTCGATCCATTAGATGTTTTAGAAAAGCATGCCAACTTTCCTTATCTTCTCTGGCTACTTCCATGGCCCAGAACCTCTCTATAGCCCTCTGAATTGACTCCTATGGCTACAAGAATCGCTACGTTACGAACTTCTTCACCCCAGGATTTTTTAAGATACAACCCGTCCAAGTAAACGTAAGGATATTCATCTTCGAGAGGACGGATTCTCCATTCGTCGATTTGAACAAAAACTTTTTGATTGAGTTTGCTGATCGTTGAAGGTGAGACCCTTATTCCCAAAGACTTTCGGTGATGTCCTCGACTCTTCGAACCGAAACCCCCGCAAGATACATCTCCATGAGAGCTTCTTCTACGGAACTCTCCCTGCGTTTTTATCTTTCGATGATCGCCGATTCGAACGGAATTGTTCTAAGTTTCGGAACTTTTAACTTTACTTTTCCAGCTTTTGTTTCGAAGTTTCTATTATACGAACCCGCTCGTGTATCTACTTGATCCGGATTCCTTTCATACTTGGTGGCTTGGCAGAGTTTGTCTGCTTCTGCGTCTAACAGAGCGTTCAGTGTTTCTTCCACTGATCCTCTTACAAGTTCGCTCAAGTCTTTCCCCGAGTTGAGTCTCATCTACTTGGATTACTTTCAGGTGTGATTTTTCTTCTTCTGCCCTCATGGCAAAAGGATCGTTTCCGGAACGAGGGGAAGTAATTGTGGCCGATCGCCATCGATAACAACAATCGAAATACGAAGGATCTGAAGGACAAAACGGTTTCGAAATTCATAATTTCCTAACGTTCTTCCTTTTGTTTTAATTTTGAATTTTCATAAGTTGCTCGTTTTTATAAATTCGAAGTTTGCGAAAGCCGCGTGTCATTCTTAATCCTTGCTTTCTGAGATTAGATTTTAATCTTTGGATTTGATTTCATAGAAAGATGGAAGTAGTAGAATTAGAATGAACGCCGGTAAAAATAGAAATCCGCTTTTGATTTGTGTGCTCCTCGGACTCGGTTCCGTTTTGGGACTTTCGGGCATCGATTTGGTTCTCCCAAGCATTCCCTCCTTACCGGACATTTTAGGCGGGGATCAGACACGCTCTCAGTTCGTCATCGCTTCTTTTATCGCTGGAACTGCGCTCGGTATGATCGTCTTCGGAAGCGTCTCTTCCAATATCAGCACATCCAACCTTCTTTTTATTTCTCTTACGTTATACGCGCTTGCCTCTCTATCTTGTTCCCTCTCTCAAAATCTCGATACTTTGATCGTTCTTCGCTTTTTGCAGGGAATGGCTTCTTCCGCACCCGCGGTTTTAGCGCCCGGTATCGTAAAGAATCTGTTCGACGAAAAGGGGGCCACCAAAGCGCTCGGCATTCTTGGAAGCGTCGAGTCCTTGGTGCCTGCATTCGCTCCGATCATAGGCGTTTGGCTTTTGAGTTTTGGTACTTGGAAGTATTCTTTTTTCGTTACCGCGTTTCTTTCCGCCGCTTTGGCGTTCGTATTTTTGATTTCTCAAATCGACGGTTCTTCGATCGTTTCGACTAACGGAAAACAGGGTTCTTATCTGAACCTGCTTCGTTCTGGAACGTTTCAGAGATATTCTTTGAGTCAGGCGTTGAATTTGGGCGGGCTTCTCGTGTTCGTATTCGGCGCACCGGTGGTGATCGTCAAAACGATGAACTCCGATATTTCCAAGTTCGCGTTGATGCAGACCATCGGAGTCGCTTTTTTCATTTCCGGAGCCGTTTCTTCCTCTTCTCTTACTAAAAAAATCAAATCGGAGAATCTTCTCCTATTCGGAACGGTTCTATCTTGGGTCGCCTCTATTCTGTTGATTGTATATTCAATTTTTGGAAATAACGATCCGAATTGGATTCTCGCAATTTTTCCCTTAATGAATTTGGGTTTGGGTCTTCGCGGGCCGACCGGGTTTTTGAAAGGAGTAATCGCTGCGAATGGCGACGACAACAGGGGATCTTCCTTGATTCTTCTTTCCATCATCACCGTGACTGCCGGCGGAACGGCGTTGGTCGCACCTTTTTTGCACTTCGGTTTAATTTCCTTGAGTCTATTTGTCGCGGGCTTGCATTCTTTGGCTTGTTTGATTTTGTTTTTCCTGCCGAAGCTGCCTATCGATTGAGAAAATACGATTGTTTTGAAGCGCATTCTCCAAAACTAGTCTATTTATGATCCAAGAACTTCAGCTTCGCGTTCTTCCGGAAGTCGCGGGAGAAAACGAAGCCCTCACGGCTTTCGTTTCTAAAACGCTGAAGATTAACGCACAAGAGATCCGTCATATAGAGGTCGTTCAACGTTCGATCGACGCGAGACAAAGAACCGTTTACTTCAATCTGAAACTTCTCGTTTTTATCCGGGAAGATTTTGTGGAATCTCCGATTCCGCTTCCCGAATTTCCGAACGTATCGAACGCGCAGGAAGTGATCGTGATCGGAGCGGGTCCTGCCGGTCTTTTCGCCGCTCTTCAGTTGATTCTTTCCGGGTTCAAACCCGTCCTTTTAGAAAGAGGTAAGGACGTTTCCAAACGTCCTTTTGATTTAAAAGAAGTAAATATTCATCATAACGTAAACGAAGATTCCAATTATTGTTTCGGAGAAGGCGGAGCCGGAACGTATTCGGACGGCAAACTTTATACGAGATCCAAAAAAAGAGGGAACGTTCGTCAGATTCTCGAGTTGCTCGTCGGCTTCGGTGCGAGCAAGGACATTCTCGTCGAAGCTCATCCTCATATCGGAACGAACAAACTTCCCAAGATCGTCCGGAAAATCCGTGAGAAGATCGTGGAAATGGGCGGAGAAGTTCATTTCGAAAAACGGGTCACCGATTTCTTATTAAACGGAAATTCCGTTCAAGGCGTGGTTACGAAGGACGGAGATAAGTTCCATGCAAAAAACATAATACTTGCCACGGGCCATTCCGCTCGGGACGTATTCGAACTTCTTTATCAAAAAGGAATCGAACTCGAGCTGAAACCGATCGCGGTCGGAGTCCGAGTCGAACACCGACAATCGCTCATCGATTCGATTCAATACAACTGCGACGTTCGCAGTCCGTATCTTCCGCCTTCGCCCTACAGCATCGTAAAACAAATCAACGGAAGAGGAGTTTATTCTTTTTGCATGTGTCCCGGCGGAGTCATTGCCGCTTGCGCTACGAAACAGGAAGAAATCGTCACGAACGGTTGGTCTTCCTCCAAACGAGCGAGACCGACCGCAAACTCGGGAATCGTTGTCGAACTGAAACCAGAGGATTTCAAACCGTTCGCAAAACACGGTCCTTTAGCGGCGATGGAATTTCAAAAATCGATCGAGCACAAGGCATGGATTGCGGGCGGTCGCACTCAAAAAGCGCCCGCACAAAAACTCGCCGACTTTGTGGATGGAAAAATTTCCGCCGACCTTCCGAAAACTTCTTACACTCCCGGAATCACTTCCGTGGCGTTGCAGGAAGTTCTTCCCGACTTCGTTTATCAATCGCTTCGGAAAGGATTTCAAGAATTCGACCGTTCGATGAAAGGATATCTTACGAACGATGCGGTGGTTCACGCTCCGGAAACGAGAACTTCTTCTCCCGTTTGTATTCCAAGAGATCCGATTTCCTTACAGCATATCCGCATCCAAGGTTTGTTTCCTTGCGGAGAAGGTGCGGGATACGCGGGTGGAATCGTTTCCGCTGCGATGGACGGGATTCGATCCGCACTCGCTTGCACAAACGCCAACGCGTAATTCACTTTCATTTCTGAGAGTCCGTTTTTTCGCCGCTAGTGTTTGTTTTTTTGCAATCGATCGGCTGAAACCGTTTTGAATTCGATCTAAGAATCAGAATGAATCCGCGGAGAATTTTCTTTCCTTCGGAGAGAATCGATTCAATTTGGGTTCATCGATTTTCGGGAGATTTTCTTAGATGAAATTCAACGCAGCCATTCTTCCTTTTTTATTCGCTTCGATCGCGGCGATCGGAAACGCGTTTTACGCGTACGGTCAAAAGAAATCCACGCTCACGGTCGGTCCGTTTTTATTTCTCATTCCCACCTTATTGATCTGCATCGCGCTTTTGATCGTTTCCCTTTTCTTTTACAAGCCCGAAGGTTTGAAGGAATATCTGATCGAAAACAGAAATTATTTTTGGATCAGCGGAGTGGGGTTGTATTTTACTTTTTTGGGTTTTTATCTTTTATACAGCAGATACGGCGCTTCGTATTATATTCTTTATGCGGTGCTTTCGATTCTGACGACTTCCATCTTCGTGGGCGTTTTTCTTTTTTCGGAAAAAGTGAATTTATATCATTACCTTTCGATTCTTTCCGCGTTTGTCGCGATTCTGCTTTTTAATTTCGGCCAGAACGCGGCAAAGTAAAAACATTAGAGATTCATAAACTGCTTATTCAGAGTTTCGAGGTCTCGGATCAGTTCGGCCGGTTTGGGTTGGATCGTCTTTGCCAGCTTCATTCCATCGTCGATCAAGTCGAGAATCAGTTTTTTCTCCGCGATCGCGCGCGCGGAAGGCATGGACTTTCTTTCGTTTCGATAAATGGAAGCCTTTTCGTCGATGATCGATACGATCTTATTCAGCGCGTGAATTTTTGCCTGTTCTTCTCCCATAATTCCCTCCGTCCTGTAGAGAGTTTAATCGGATTCCGAATCTAGGAAAGCTTATTTTCGGTTTCGTTTCCGCAAAACGTCCGTTAGAGTTTCTTTCTCCAGCCACAAAAGCAGTGCACATATGATCGCGCTTGCGAGCGCGAGAAAAAATAAAAGTCCCCCGTCGCTTTCCTGTTCGATTCCTATCACGAACAAATGGGAAAGAATCGCACCCGACATCAAACCGAGTCCGAGCAAGGCGCCTGTCCAACGCAGACGCAGGTCGGACAGAAAGAGTAGGATCGACGCGGCAAGTTCCAAGATCCCCGTTCCGATTCTTCCCCAAGGTTCCGCCCCTAATTTGGAAAAGATTGCGACCGACTCGGGAGCGGCCGTGAACTTATAAAAGAGGGTTTGTAAAAAGATAAATGCGACGATCGCTCGCAGAAGATAGAGAAGGATTTTTTTGCGGGAAGGGTCCGATGGTTGCAAGAACAAGTCTCCTAAGTTTCTTGCAAACTTCTTCGAAGCAGCAACGCAAGGGTTACATCTTTGGAAGGTTTTTGTCCGCGTTAAAAAATAAAAAAGCCCGATGGGAACCGAACGTTCCGCAACGGGCATCCTTTCGAAACACTCTCTCTTTTTTTAAAAAGACGAGAGGATGTTCATCGATACATCTCTTCGATTTCCTTTTTGTACTTATCCGCCACCACGTTTCGTTTGATTTTCATCGTTTGCGTGAGCTCGTCGCCCGGCTCGAACTTCTTGTCCAAAATCCGGAAGCTGGATACCTTTTCGAAATTTTTGAATCCGTTCTCGTTGGAAACGAGATTTTTGATCTCGTTCTTGAACAGAGATATCACGTCCGCGTCGCCGTTCAGATTTTTCACTTCGCTTAACATTTTAGAACGCAGATCCTTCAGGTATTTCTCCAAAGCCTCTTCGTTCGGAACGATCAACGCCCCGAGCGTTTTCTGATCGTGTCCGACCACCATCGCTTGCAGGATGAATTGACTGCGGACGAGCGCGAACTCGATCGGCTCTGGTTCCAAATTCTCTCCGCCCAAAAGTACGATCGTATCCTTGGCTCTTCCGGAATATTTCAATTCTCCCGAAGTCGTCCATGCCAAAAGATCCCCCGAGTTCAACCATCCGTCCGAACTCAAAATCTCCTTCGTCTTTTCCGGTTCCTTGTAATATCCTTTCATCACGTGATCGCCCTTATGCCACGCGACTCCTTTGACGCCCGGCTTTGTGATCTCGTTTCCTTTTTCGTCCACCAACTTGATCTGTACTCCGGGGATACAACGTCCCAGTGTTCCCACGGTGATCTCGCCGAAAATTCTTCTTGTGGAGATTCCGGATAATTCGGTCATCCCGTAACCTTCCAAGATGGGAATTCCGATCGCGTTGAAGAACGTATCGATGTATTGAGGCAAGGCTCCGGCTCCGGAAAGCGCGAAACGCAATTCTCCCCCCAATCCCTTTTTGATTTTTTTGAATGCGAGCTGCGCGATCTGATTCGGAAGCCAGAGAAGAAGCACGATCCATAAAGAAATGAATTTTTGCCAAAGAGATGCGAAGGTGGATTGTTCCACGAGAGAATATTCCAAACCTTGCAGTCTCGATACGTGTTTGTAGTAGGTGACCGCGATTTCCTTGAATGCTCCGAATAACGCCTGTTGTACGGGAGAAGCGCTTCTTACCTTATCGTGGATTTTGTTGTAAAGACTTTCCCATACCCTCGGCACGGAAAGAAGCAATGTCGGTTTAATATCCGCGAGATCCTGACTCAGCGTGGAAATCGAAGTGAACGCTTCCGCTCCGCCCGCGCGGATGCAAACGGTTTCCACCAGACGTTCGGCGATATGCCAAGGAGGAAGATACGCCATGCTTCTGTCCGTCGGATAAATTTGGAGATCGTCTCCTTGAAGCGCGCCGTCCACATTGAATACGATATTCTTATGAGTCAGCATCACTCCTTTCGGTTTTCCCGTGGTTCCGGAAGTGTAGACGATGGTCGCTAAGTCGTCCTCGCGGACCGCGGAACCGCGTTTATGGAACTCGTCCTTTCCTTTCGACTGGATCCAAGTTTTTCCCTTTTGAATCAAGTCGTTTAACAAAATGATTTCGAACGGTTCCGCGTTGTCGATCGTTCCCTTTTGATCGAACAGAATCACCTTTTTCAGATGAGGGAAGTCCGCTTTTTGGCTCAGGATTTTTTTTAATGCGGTTTCGTTTTCCAAAAACGCGATCGAACATTCCGCGTGACCCAGAATATAACGTAAGTCTTCCGCGGTGGAATCGGTTCCGCGGGGAACGTCCACACAACCGATGTTGGTGATTCCCATGCTGCACCAAATCCAGCGTGCGCCTGAATCCGCGATCAAACCGATCGGTGTTCCGTGTTCGAGTCCTAAAGAGATCAGACCGCAGCCGATTTGTTGAACGGTTTCATATAAATTCTTAAAGCTGTTCGGTTGATAATTCTTTCCATCCGGTTTGTAGTATTGAGCGGTGGAATCCGCGAATGTTTCCGCGGACGCTTTCATCACGTGGTATAGTGTTCTGGATGGAATTTTAGGGATCGTACTGGTTTTCATAGCAGGGAAGGATTCTACAAAAACCGTTTTCTTAGTCGAGAAAATTTTTTATTATCGATAAAATCCTAAATTATACGATGGGATTTCGTTCGATTCCATGCAAAGAATGAAAAAATAGGAACAAAAGATCAGTGTTGAATGCGATTTCTTCCCGAACTTTTGGCTTGGTAGAGGTTCTGATCGGAAATCGAAATCAAATCCTGCACCGTCCCGATCTCCGATTCGGTACTACAGGCGATTCCGATCGAAACCGTTATCTTGGCAAAAGCGCTTTTGATATGAGCGATCTCCAAAGCTTCGACCTTTTCCAAAATATTTAATGCGACAACGACCGCACCTTCGATCGGCGTGTCGGGAAGAATGACGGCGAATTCTTCCCCTCCGTATCGAGTAACCATATCGTGCGATCTTCTGAGGCTCGCGCGGATTTCCCTAGTAACGCGGACGAGTGCGCGGTCCCCTTCGACGTGACCGTACGTATCGTTGAACTGTTTAAAAAAGTCCACGTCGATCATCAAAAGCGAAAGCGGAGAATGATGTCTGGTTGCCCGGCTCCAAGCCATGCGGATCTGTTCGTCGAAATATCTTCGGTTGAAGACTCTCGTCAACGGATCCATGTAGGAAAGTTCTTCGAGTTTTCCCGCATATTCCTCGATTTCTTCTTTTTCTTTCCGAATCGTCCTCATTCGTTCCGAAAGCGCAAGGGATAAAAACAATACGCTCAGAATGATTCCGGTTTGTAAAAAAGGAATCGCCGGTGCGTCCTTGAGAAAGAATCCGAATCGGCTCAGCGCGAAGATGATTCCTCCCGAAAGAGTAAAGAACCAAGCCGTTAAAAAGATGATCGCCTTCCGATCTCCTCTTAAAGCTCGAATAAACGAAATCAGAAAGATCACTGTCATCTGCAACAATGGAAACAAAGAAGTGAACGGGATCAAATACCGTCCCGGTACGATGGGAATCAGAAACCCGAGCGCGACTCCGACCCAAAGAGATCCTTTTAGAAATAGGTTGAGCAGGGCCGAGTTTTTTTTCATTTCCAAATACGAGGAAAGAAACAAGGCCATAAAGATCATCATCATCGCAACGGCTTCCAAGTGGAATTGATTGATGAAGACCGGCTGATTCTGAAAGAACCATTCGAAGGCGTAACCCGGAAGAATAATCTGATGAATCAGGACCGATAGAATTAGAAAAGAATAATATAATAAATATCGCTCCCTAATCCCCACGTAAAGGAAGAAGTTGAAAAAAGCCATCACTGCCAGCGCTCCGAAAAACGCGGAATCTTTCGCGAGTTCGACTTTCGTGTCTCGGATTCTGGCTTTGTTTTCGTAAAGGGTCATCGAAAGACTCAAAGCGCCTTCCGTAAAAACACGAACGAGAATTCTCGTCTTGCCTTTGGTTCCCAGGGGAAGCGGAAATAAAAAAAGTCTGTTTTCGATCGGTCTGGACAAGAACGGAAGAGTGTCTCCCGTCTTAAACTCCGCCTTGGCGCCGTTCGACGCTCGGTAATAAAGATCCACCTGATCCAAATGAGGGTAATGAAACGCTAACGTAAATTCCTGATCGATCGTTTCCTGAGTTTCCACGTCGAACACCAGCCAATAGGGAACGGGATCGTATCCGAAACCGAAGGTACTGTTCTTCACTTCCTGTACGGGAATGTTTTGAAGGTCGGAAAAAAACTGTTCGGGAAGATAACGGGAATCCGGGTCGCGTACGAAATACACCGATTTCAGAAGCGGGAGCTTTCCGGGAAAGTCTGATCGGATGACCGTGACCGGATCGATCGCAAATAACGATTGCGCCGAAAGAAAAACGTAGAAACAAACATACCAGATTTTCTTTCGAAAGGAATTTCGCATCCGGAACAAATTGGGTCGTATTCTGGATTTGTCAAAGACTTTCGAAATTTGTTCATTCATCGGGAGAATTTAGATTTCATAGACGAAAGAAATGCAGATTCTTCGCCTCGACGGGAATCCGAATTCTCCGTAAAAAATGCAAAAAAGAATCCCTCTTTTTCGGACTTTTAAAACGGCTTTAAAAAGAATTTATTGCCTGAAAATTCGGATTTGCCGGACTCGTAAAATTCATTATACTGAATGATTAAATTCGTGACTCGCGTATCGGGTGTTTTCCAAATTGGTGAGAATAGACCGAGAAAAAAGGATACCATTGTGGCTAGCGATCCGACCCAAACAGAAACATCCGAAGGAAAGTCTTTCCCGGAAAAATTGAGAAAACGTTTCGCGTTTCTCGTCGATATAAAAAATCTTTTTTATCTGGGAATCCGAGCCAAGCTCGCGCTGTTTACCGGCGCTTTGATAGCTTTGACCGTGATGATTCTTTCCGCGATCGACGTTCATCAACAAACCGCGATTCTTACCCAAAGCTACGAAAAAGAAGCCGCGATTTCAAGACATTACATCGGCGGCCTTGTTCTCGAACTGGAAAACATCTCCAGCAGTTTGATTCGGGTGGAATCCTTCCGGGAACGAGTCAAACGTCAAAGTCAGGCGTTGCGCAAATACAGAACGAAAGTCGTCACTCAACAAGCGAAGGAAGTCAGTTTTTTCGGATTCAAAACCAAACTCTTCGGAGTTTTGGGCAAAGAGAAAAAGTCCTCGATCAAGGACACGTATTATTCCGTTTATCTTTCCAAAGCCGATATCGAAGAACTCGAAAAGAGAACCAAATCGTTGTTAAAGGATCCGAACGGTCTTGCGGTTTCGGACGCGACGTATTCCAAACTCAAAAACATGGCGCATCAGATCGCCGTTTTGGAAGCGGATCTGAACGAACAAAAACAAAGGTGGGACGAACTGCATTCTCAGGAGAAAACCACCGAGCGCGAAAAACAGGATCTTGAACGCGGAATGGACAATCTTAAAAACGGAATCGAGAAGACAAGATCGAGTCTGGATCATTCCATCTTGGAAATCGCGCTTCCCAAACAACATAGAAAGATCGAAGAACTCGGTTTGAACATGTCGCAATATCGGATTCAAACCTTTCCCGTGATTTCCAATCAGATCAAGGAAAACCTCACTCCTTCCTTCGATACGAAGATCTTCAAGCCGGACGTTTCGATCAACTCGAACATCTTTCTGCACGATATCGATGCGAACTTAAAGGATTCGATCGCGAAAATTCTTTCCTTGGATTTTACGCAGGATACGGATCGAAACTCTTATACGATCGGGAAGATGGAACTGCAGACCCTTTATTCTCCGATTTTTAGAAATCAAAATTCCACCGAAAGAGCGACCCGTCTTCGGGAAGAATTGCACGACTTCGCGGTGCATTATCTGCAACAGGACGCCGCATTCGCGACGCAGATCCGCGACCTCGTAATTCCTTTGAGAAAAAGAATTCAGGAGTTGAAGGAGAAAAAACCGCCGATTCCTCCGTTTAAGGACAAATCGTTCAACGATCTTTATGCGCGTTATGCGAAACTGATTCAGGATCGGAACGCGGCGTTTGAAAGGTTCCGCGACGAGCATTCGGAAGATAAGAAGGACTTAGTGGAAGCCGCCCAGAAGCTCAAGATCCTTAAAAGCAAACATCCGAATCCCGCGGCGAAATCCTATCCCATCCAAAGTGAAGCCGACGTTCTTATCGACGCGTTAGGCGAGCTTAGGAACGCGGGATTGGAAGATCTCATCGTTTTACGGTTTAGTCAAACCTCGGGCGATTATCAGGATTATCTCCGCAATCCGAAAGAGCAGGATCTTTCGAAAGAACGATGGGAAGCGATTCGCGAATGGATTTATTCCGGTAAAAGCGAAACACCGACTCCTCAACTGAAAAAATTGGTCCCGCACGGAATCATCGCGAATTCGAGGGGAGAAGCGGAGGAAATTCTTTGGAACCTCGATTCCAAACCGCTTCTTGCCGATTCGGGCGACGAGGTCAGCTCTTTGATTCTTTCCGCAAATCTTTCCGGTATTTCCAGAACCCTCGTCGATCGGACGGAAGGATTGGAAATGATTCAGAAGAACAAGAATTCCGCGATCGGAATGGCGATGCTTATCTGTTCCGCGGCGATCGTTCTTGCGATCTTGATTTCCGGTTTCGTCGTTCAAAAAATCAAACGTATCATCTTTCACGCGAGAGAAGTCGGCCAGGGGAATCTGGAAGTTCAGTTCGAACAAGGCGGCAAGGACGAATTGGGAACCTTGACCGTGGCCTTGAACTCGATGGTGACGGGCTTGAAGGAACGCGAGAAGATCAAGAATATTCTCGGGACGATGATCGATCCCGTTGTCGTCAGCGAAGCGATGGTCGATCTCGCGGCTCTCAAACGAGGCAGCGAAAAACGTATTACGGCCTTCTTTTCGGACGTGGCCGGCTTTTCGAATATTAGCGAAAAATTAACTTCCGTCGAATTAGCGTCTTTGTTAAACGAATATCTTTCCGCGATGACGCTGATCCTTAAAAAACACGAAGGTGTTTTGGATAAATACATCGGAGACGCGATCGTGGGAATCTTCAACGCGCCCGTGGAAGTGGACAAACACTGTCTCAAAGCGGCGCGCGCTTCCGTCGAGATGATCGAAACTCTGGAAGCTCTTCGGCAGGATTGGAAGGCCAAAAAGGCTTATATCCCCGAGGCACAGGAGATGCAGATCAGAATCGGCCTCAATACGGGTCTTGCGAAAGTGGGCTTTATGGGAACGGATTCGATTTCGGCGTATACGATGATGGGCGACATGGTCAATCTCGCCGCGCGATTGGAAGCCGCAGGAAAAGACTACGGAGTCAGCATTCTCGTGAGCGAATCGGTGCAGCACGAAATCAAAGACGAGTTTTTTACGAGGCTTCTCGACGTGGTTCGCGTCAAAGGAAAGAACGAACCGGTCCGCCTTTACGAATTGATCGGAAAACCGGATAACGTGTCCGAAAGACTCGAAGCGTCCGTGCTCGAATTTACGAAAGGATTCGAAGCGTATCTCAATCGGGAATGGTCTCTCGCGCAGGAACTTCTAGAAAGTTCGCAGATCACAAGAGGAAGCAAGGATAAGGCCGCGGTTCTTCTCATCGATCGCTGCGAGGAATACAAACACAATCCGCCCGAAAAAGCCTGGGACGGAGTTTATACGAGAACTCATAAATGAAGGAACGTTTCCGCGGCCAAAAAGACAACCCCGCTGAAGAATATCCAAAAAATAGAATATTCTTTTTTACGAATTAAGAAGAATACGCCGAATATCGTCCAGAGCAAGGGCAACCAATTCGTCTGCGGGAGGGGATTGTGAAACCAGGATCCCCAGTCTGTTCCCGTCTTAAAAAGGATCGAATGCGCGAAAAAAACCGCCAAATAAAAGATGACTCCGCAGACGCACGCGGTAACATAACTCAATACGATCCGAAAGAATTCGGATTCCTTGGTTTTTTCGACAAGGGCAGCTCCGCCTAAGATCAAAAGAAACGAAGGAAGAAACGTGTAATATGCGGTAAGCAAAAGTCCGAACACTCCCGCACCGATCGTACCAAATCGATGCGCCCCCGCTAAAAATCCGATAAACGTCAATACCATCACAAGGGGTCCGGGTGTGCTTTCTCCGAAGGCAAGTCCGTCGATCATTTCGTTTGTGCGAATCAACCCCGCTTGTCTCGTCGCGAAATCCGCAACCGTAGGGAGAATCGCGTATGCTCCGCCGAACGTCACAAAGGCGGTCTTCGTGAAGAATACGATCAATTCTTTCCAAAACGCAAATTCGGTTTTGAGAAAGAATAAAATTCCGAGAACCGGTAAAATCCAAAGAATCAATCCGATGCTGGCGGCTCGACTTAAGTTTTTTAGAATCTCCGAAGTATAAATTCGTTTATCGTCAAAGGCCGTTTGTAAATCGATCCCTTGGATAGAAGAATCGTCGGCCGCGTTCGGAAGATTCGCATCCAGCGCATCGACGTTTTTATCCGAACCGCGTTTTCGGCTAGAAAACGCAATCGTTCCCAAAACGCCCGCAAACAAAAGAAGAATCGGATACGATACGCCGAAAAATAAAATCGCAGCGGCGGTCAAAACGAAACAAAGTTTCTGTCCGTTCGACTGCAAATTTTTCCGAACCATCTTTCCAAAGGTCAAAATGATGATCGCAAGGATCGCGGGTTTGATTCCGTTTAAAAACGAAATTGCGTATGAAACGGAACCATACGTATAATAGAATATACTAATGCCGATAAAGATCAAAATCGAAGGAAGAATAAACAAAAGACCCGCAAAAATTCCTCCTTTGGTCCCGTGCATCATCCAACCGAGATAGGTCGCAAGTTGTTGAGCTTCCGGACCGGGAAGCAACATACAATAGTTGAGAGCGTGGGAAAACTTATCCTCCGAAATCCATTGTTTTTCCTCGACAAGAGTTTTGTGCATCAGGCTGATTTGTCCGGCGGGACCGCCGAAACTCAACCAACCGAGGCGAAACCAGAAACGAACGGCCTCTCCGAAAGAAGGGATCAACCCGGAAGCCTTCCGATCTTAAAGAACAAAGGCCACTCCACAAGTCTGGTCGAAACGCCGCCCCAAGCCTTGGCGATTTCCGTTTCCACAAGAGACACCGGATCGGATTCGTTTTTTTGAATGTATTTCTGAACGCTGGACCAAGTTCTCAAATAACCTAACACCTGTTTTACGGTCCATTCTTCCTTCATGCTGAAGGGAGGCGGAATCATTTCCTCGAACGGAAAAGGGATCGATTCGTATTTTTCTTCCACGTATCTTCTTTCGGGAGGCCAATACGAACCCACGATCTGGCCGTAAAGTTTGTCTACGAGCGCGTCGATTTCGGGCGTGATTCGGTGCAGTCCGTATCCCCAAATCGCGAGAATCCCGTTTTTCTTTCCGACCCGCGCGGCTTCTTTGTAAAACGGCTCGAAATCGAACCAGTGAAACGCCTGCGCGACCGTGATTAAATCTACTTCATGATTTTCGAGTGTGGATTCTTCCGCTTTACAGACCCGGTATTCCACGTTTTTATGAGGCTCGCCGCTCGCGATCTGATTGGCGCTCGGATCGGTCGCGATTACCTTGTCGAAAACTTCTCCCAACGAAACCGCGGCTTGTCCCGTTCCGGTTCCACAATCCCAAACGGTCGTTCCGTTTGGTACGAGACTTTTGAGATAAACGAATAATTCTTTCGGATAACCGGGTCGGTATTCGGAATAAGTTGCGGAGTGGGACGAAAAATGATCTCTGAAACTCATACTTCCATGCTTACAGAGATCATCTTCAAAACTCAAGTAGGAATTTAGAAGCTTCCGTCCGGGTGTTTTTTAAACTCTTTCTGATTGATAAAAAGATATTGATATTGAATCTGCTTTCCATCCTTCGTTTTGGCCTGGACCATCAACGGAAGAAAAGTGGATTTCCGCGCAAAATCCGGAATCCGCACCGTATAATCCGGAGCCTGACTGTCCGCAATCACGTTCTTGCTTTTGATCTTGATACTTACGGATTCGGGTTGAACTCCTTCCAAATGAATCTTAAATTCCTGACCGGTCTTCACCCAAGCGCCGTCCAAAATCGAAATCGAAATTTTAGGGGGAGGGGCCATAGTGAGGATCGAATTGAACGCGGATTGGGATTGTCCCCAAGGAACCAAGGATCGATGCACGTTGTAAACCGGAACGCCCGGAACGTTCTTCCCCGGATTTACGGTAAACGCCATTCTATAACCGATGGCCTTCGCTTCTTCGATCACTCTCGGATCGAAAAGCCCGAACGGATACGCAAGATCCACCACCTTTCTTCCGGTTTTCTTTTCCAAAATCTCTTTGGATTCCAAGAGTTGTTTGCGGATCAAGGTTCTGCTCATCGTAGGTAATTTAGGATGATATAATGTATGGGAACCCAAATCCAACACTCCGCTGTCGAGAGCGCTGTTCAGTTGTTCCCAGGTCATGTAATACTTCTTCCCCGAAGAAATGATGGAAGGATAAATAAAGACCGAAGCGGTAAATCCGTATTTCTTCAACAAAGGGACGAGAACTTCGAGATGCGTTTTGGAACCGTCGTCGAAGGTAAGAAGAATCGGTTTGTCCGGAAAGTCCGAAGGTTTTTTTCCGTTGATATACGCGTAGAACTGATCCAGTCGAACGGTTTTATAACCCGCGGCTTTCAAGAACTTAAACTGTTCTTCCAAAAGATTCGGATGAAGGTTATAACCTCCCATAGGACCGCCTTCGGCAGCCAAGTGATGATAACAAAGAACCGGAACTCCGCCGCCGGAAACCGATTCCACTCCTTGTGTGGAATAAGAAGGAGTGGAAGGGGTATCGTCCTTAACGGTAGGAAGCGCGTCCTCGTATTTTTTCTTTTTAGAAGTCGAAACGTTTTGTTCCTTCGACTTCTCCTCTTTCTTATTTTTTACATTAGAATTCTTTGATTTTTTACGCGAAGTCTTTCCTTCCGCATCGGAATCGCCTGCTAAAGTTTCGGTGGATTCCGTTTTTTCCTTCCGATTCTTTTTGGAAACGGTTTCGGGAATTGCGTCTTCGTTTCCGGAAGAAGCCGCGTCGGTCTTAGCGGGTATTTCTTTTTTAGGAGAAGAAGCGGAGGTCTTTCTTTTTTTCTCCGGATTGAGGAAGTCGTCCACGGGAGACGCGATCAGAATGGAAGACGCCGTAAACGAAAGAACGGCAAAGGTCAGCTGGGAAGAAAATCGAGTAAGTGTTTTTTTGGAAATAATTTTTGTAGTTTGCATTCCGGAGTCCGGGTAAAGATTCTCCGGTTAGTGTTTTTCAAGCACCTTCCTCGGCAAGCGATTCACGGAGAATTCTAATTGCAGAATTTAAGATAAGACTTTGCGGCTTCCCCGTGACCGATCGCCTCGGCCTTGTTCCAATCTTCGCAGGCGTTTTGCCGATCCTTGATCGCCCAGTAAGCCACGGCGCGATTGTTCCATGCGTTTGCGTAATTCGGTTTCAGGCGAAGCGCCGTTGAAAAATCCCGAATCGCGCCCGGGTAATCGGAAAGTTTGATCTTTGCAAAACCGCGGTTGTTGTAAGCGATCGCATAGTTTTCCTGGCGTTCTATGGCTTGCGTATAATCGGAAATCGCGCCCGCTTCGTCACCGGACTTGCTTTTGGCGATTCCTCTGTTGTTAAGCGAAGCTGGATTATTCGGATTTATATCCAAATCCCTGGAATAGAACTCGATTGCGTCCAGGAATTCTCCGTTTTTGAGTTTGGAATTCCCCTGTTGGAAAGGATTCGGAGTGATTTTTTGCGGAGGAAGCCGCTCCGGAGTTTTCTCCTGTTCGGATGAACAGGAAGAAAACTGGGTAATGCTGAGACAAAAAATAAAAATCGAGCCGAGTTGAAGCCCAAGATGAAAAGGGAGCATCGGAAAACCTCCGTTAGGAGTTTATTTTCCTTCCTTCTCCTTGATCAATCTCTTTAAGACCGATTCGCTGTGAGAGCAGAGTTTCAGAATTCCGCCCTTAGCCGGTTTTTGTCTCTCGAGTTCGAGAAGCTGCGACGCAAATCGAAACTTTCTGCGAATATGATTTACCGCCGGGATGGAAGTTTTGAAACTTCTCGCCAACTCGTGATCGGTTAAACCTTTCGAGTTGAGGTCGAAGAACTTTGCAAGCTTATCCTTATCCCAAACGATCTTTTGATCGGTTCGGTAGTAGTTGTGTTGTTCCAGACGTTTGCTGTTGCGTTCGTAAGAACCTTGGTTCCTCTTCTTTCTCCAGAAGGGGTGTCGGTTTCTTGCATACTTGATGTCATCGATCGTGTAACCGGTGGATGTTAACCATTCCGAAGTGATGCTGGATTTTTTTGGTCCAGTCAGTTTCGATTTAATCGATAACTCGATGTACTGCTCCGGTGTCGATGCTGCTAATAGTTTCCGTTTTTCTTTTTCGTAGATTTCCATATTGTTTTACGCTCATTTATCCTATTCGGAGAATTGAAATTCTCCAAACTCAGGAACTATTCTTATCATAATATGGTTAACTTGAAAACATTTTTATGAAACAAAAAAGAATTTCTCGAATGTATTTGTAATCGTTTCAAATACATCCGATGTAATTCAATACTTACCAGCGAAAGTTACCCTCTTTTATAAATCCGAAGCCGATCGAATCACTTGAAACTCCCGGACATACAACTGCGGCTTTTCCCATTAAACGAAAAGAAGAACTCCGTTTCGTAACCGCGTTTGCTATTGAATTGGATACGGACTTCAAAGGAAAGCTTGTACGAATCGTAAGAATCGATTCCTTACCGTTGTTGGCGATATTCACCGGAGAACCCGTTAAGAACTTATCGTTTTCCAGAAAGAGTTCGAAGTTCAGATCCTGAAAGCGAAGATCGGAAGCCGCCTTGTTGTTCAATACGAGATCGAACTCGGTATCGATGGAAATATCCAACGCTTCCAATCCGGCGTTTAAAGCGGAGCCGGGAGACTTCTTCGCTTTTGGAGAAAGAAGAGCGTCCAAAAATGAAACCGCCTTCTTCGCGAGTTCGGCACTATTTGCAGATTCCGTAATCTTTGCAACGTCCGGTTTGATGATCTTAAAGTTTTTGATTTCGATGTTGGGAAGAACGGCGGGGATCAATCGTTCGTCTTGAAACGGAAACTTCAACGCGTCTGCCCCCGCTAATGCGGCATATTTGGAAGGAATCGGAAGAGACGCTTCGCCTTCCACTCGGACCAGAAGTTCTTTTTTACCGGGAACTTTCTTATACAAGGCGGCGAGGTCCGCGTATTTCAACTTCACTTCGATCGGAAGATTTTTTTTGGAAGAACCTTGGATGGAATCGAGTGCGAGTTTCACCTTACTGAACTGCGTTCCTTCGATCTTCACATCCAATTCGAGACCGGAAGCGGGAAGAGAAATCGGATATGGGTTTCGAACTTCGGATTGAATCACGAGTTTGATGTCTTCCAAAGTGATTTCCGCGATCTCCACCTTTTCAAAGGAGATTTCGGGAGTTTTGATCTTTCCTTTCAAGGTCTGCAATTCCGCACAACCCGCGAGAATCGGCAAAAGAAAGAAGAACGGGAGAAGGGTTATTTTTGATTTCAAGGAATCCTCCAAATTTGTAATACTGATATAGGGAAGCGGAAAAGAATTGGAAACAAAGATTTTCAAAAGAGAGAATCGCAAATTCGGAAAAATGCGTTAGAATCGCATTCTATGCAGGAAAACAGGGATCTACGAAATACTCTCAAAACGCCCGTACAAGCCGTTCTGGTGGATCTGGACGGGGTATTGCATACGGGCAACGTTCTCCTTCCCGGAGCGAAGGACGCAGTTTCGTATCTGCAAACGAATCGGATTCCGCACTTATTTCTTACGAACACGACGACGAAATCGAGAAAGGCTTTGGCTTTTTTCTTACAACGGATCGGACTTCCCATCGGAGAGGAAAGAATACTCAACGCGCCGAGCGCGGCGCGGGAATACATTCTAGAAACAGGAAATCCAAAAACCTTTTTCGTCATGAACGAGGAAGCGCGCAACGATCTGGAAGGAATTCCTCAAGAAACGAAACATCCCGAAGCCGTTTTGATCGGAGATATCGGGAAAGAATGGAGTTATGCGCTTCTCAACGATCTCTTTCAAAAGGTGAAGAGTGGCGCGCGCTTGATCGCGCTTCACAAAGGAAAGTATTGGCAAACGGAAGAAGGATTGCAGTTGGATATAGGAGCGTTCGTGGCGGGATTGGAATACGCAACCGGAGTGAAAGCGGAGGTCATCGGAAAACCTTCACCCGCTTTTTTCAACGCGGCTCTGAAAATTCTTTCCGCGGATCCGTCCTCCACGATCCTCGTCGGAGACGATCTCGATTCGGATGTGGGCGGAGCACAAGCCTGCGGAATCGGAGGAATCCTCGTTCAAACCGGGAAGTATAGAAATGGAATATTAAAAAATTCAAACATACGACCCGATGAAATTTGGGAAAACATAGGTTCTTTGATTCCTTTTTTCCAAAATCAAGCCGGGGAAGGTTCCGAATATGAGTGAATACTCGCAAAAGAACGCGTAACGTATGCGTACAACCGAACGTTTTTTGGATTTGTTCGTTTAACGAATGCTAGATCAACTTCGATTTGAAATTCGTTTAAATCGATTCTAAATTTTAAAAAATTCTAACGTAGATTGCGGAAGCCCGATCGCTTCCAAAAATTTGGCGGGACGTTTCGAGTTTAAATTTAGAATCACCCAATCCGTACTTGCGTTGCAGGAAAGCGCTTGATTACTGCCGCAAATGATTCTCTGCTTGAAGACCGCGCGGGTAGGAGACTTTAAAAACAAATCCGATTCGATCCTGATGGTTTCGGGATACGCGATTTCCCGTTTAAACTCAAGTTGAATCGAAAGAATGATCGGACCGAACCCTTCGTTACGCAGCTTCTCCATCGAAAAACCCCAATCGCGCATGGCTCTCATGCGAGCTTCGTCCAAATATCCTTGGAAGTTTTTATTGTTCACGTGATTGTTCGGATCGAGTTCGTCCCAACGAACCACGATTTGAGTTTCATGATCTTTTTTGATCGGCGAAGAAGTTTCCGATTTCATAGTTCCTTTCCTAAAACGAGATTTCGATGAACACTTAAGAAGTTTTCGAGATACGATTCATCTCCTGTGGCCCTTGCCAAAAGCATCGCTCCTCTCCAGGACGCTTCCACGGTTCGGATCAGCAGGAGAATTTTGTCCGCGGTCGAGTCGTCCGCAGAAACTTGCAAAGAATCGAGGATCGCATTTGCGATCGCTTCCAAAGAACGAGCGAGTTCCTTTCTCAGTTCCGGCTTTTTTCCGGAAGAATGTTGGGATAAAACATTGATCAAACAGGAAAGCCCGTCCTTTAAGAAATGTTTTTCGAGCTTCACTTTTTCTTGGTAAAGAGAGAAGAGGGCGGACCTTCCGCGACCCGCCTTTTGCAGGGTTTGATCGTTCCAGGAGATTGCGTTTTGTGTATAATCTTCCAAGGCTTCGATTAAAAATCGATCTTTGGAAGAGAAATAATTGTAAAAGGAACCCTTGGGGATTTCGGCTTCGTCTGCGATTTCTTGAATTCCGATTCCATCCGGACCGTTTTGTCGGATGAGACGAATTCCCGCTTCGAGGATCGTCTTTCGTTTGATTGCGGAATCTGCTGCGGAGAGTTTCATGCGGTTTCTGTAGTTTTTCGAATGTTGATTTCGAGTCTAGGTTGTTTGAAATAATTAAAGCGACTGGTCATATTAAATGCAAGCGAAAATTGCGAATTCGTTCGAAAATTCAAATGAAAGGGGATTTAGGCTGAAATGACCGGGAGAGAGATTTTTCATTTCTGGAGGATTCGTCCGTTTTTCGAATTTTGTGGGAACTCCTTCAAAACTCGAAGAGGAGAATTTGTCTGTACTTCCAATTTTGTGGGAACTCATACGAAATCCAGAAGGACGGCTGATCTCCTCGTTTTTTACAAAGAAGTCCCGGTCCATTTCGAGAAGAAGGCCTACTTTGTCCCTCAAACTGTGTGGGAACTCCCCCAAAACTCAAAAAAGATCCGGCAACCTCATAAAAAGTCTTGCAGATATCAAGATATCTTGATATCCTCTCCTAAATGGAGACTTTAGAAGCCAGAGTTTTTTCGGGAAGCAGCCCGAAACAGATTCTCTCCGCGCTCAAAGCGCTCTCGGACGAAACGAGAGTCCGAATTCTCCATATCCTATCGCTATCTCCATTGAACGTACAAGAAATCACGGAAGTTTTGAGAATGGGCCAGTCACGCGTCTCCCGACATCTCAAAATCTTAACCGACGCAGGTTTTCTAATTCCGGAACGGGAAGGTTCCTGGGTTTATTACCGGATTCCGGAAGAAAAAAAAGAACCTGATTTCGCCTCGGAAGTCACCGAACTTCTTCTTTCCTATAAGGACGATCTTCCGTTTCGAACTCCGGATCAACTTCAGATTTCGGAAATCCTTTCCAGAAGGGATCAAAAAAACACATTCTATTTCAATAATGTAGCGCAGGATTGGGAATCCATTCAGAAGGATGTACTCGATCCCGCCTTGTATCGCAAAAAAATTCTTTCCTATCTGCCTAACGCGTCTTCCGTGATTTACGATCTAGGTTGCGGACCGGGCGGTTTGATTCCGTATCTTCTTACCAAATCCGATCAAGTTATCGGAGTGGATTCTTCCCCGAAAATGGTGGAAGAAGCGCAGGTCGCGTTCGCCGGAAATTCACACGTATCTCTAATTCATTCTCAACTGGAGAATGTGGCTTCTTCTGCGACTCAGGAAGCGGACGCCGTGGTCGCTTCGATGGTGCTTCATCACCTTTCCAATCCTCCGGCGGTTATTCGCGAAATTTATAAAATTCTAAAGCCCGGCGGCGTGTTCTGTCTTGTGGATTTGAAAAAACACAATCAGGAATTCATGCGGGATAATTTCTCCGATCTTTGGTTGGGCTTCGATTATTCTCTTCTTCAGGATTGGCTGGAACTTTCGGGCTTCACCATTATGGCGCACGAAGAATTCGATACGGGTAACGTTTTCAAAATTTTGATCATTCAAGCAACGAAAAAGGAGGACTAGAATGTCCGCAACAACACAGGAAAAAGGCTTAAGCTATAAAGTAAAAGATCTCTCCCAGGCAGAGTGGGGAAGACAAGAGATCATTCTGGCCGAAAAAGAAATGCCGGGTCTTATGGCTTTAAGACAAGAATACAAAGGTAAAAAACCTTTGGCAGGTGCGAGAATCGCTGGTTCTCTTCACATGACGATTCAGACCGCCGTTCTGATCGAAACCCTGACGGAATTGGGAGCGGAGGTTCGCTGGTCGTCTTGCAATATCTTCTCCACCCAAGATCACGCAGCGGCTGCGATCGCAAAAGCGGGTATTCCCGTTTTCGCATGGAAAGGTGAAACGGAAGAAGAATACTGGTGGTGTATCGAGCAGACAATTTTCTTCGGAGAAAAAGGACCGAACATGATCCTCGACGACGGGGGAGATCTCACCGCTTACATCCACGAGAAATATCCTCAATTGTTAAGCGAAATCCGCGGTATCTCCGAAGAGACCACCACGGGAGTTAAGAGTCTTTACAAACTTCTTAAGAAAGGAGAATTGAAGGTTCCCGCGTTTAACGTAAACGACTCCGTTACGAAATCCAAGTTCGACAACCTCTACGGTTGCCGCGAGTCTCTTGCGGACGGAATCAAAAGAGCGACCGACGTGATGCTCGCCGGTAAAGTGGCTCTCGTTTGCGGTTTTGGGGACGTTGGTAAAGGATCCGCAGCTTCTCTTCGTAACTTCGGCGCGCGAGTGATCGTAACCGAAATCGATCCGATCTGCGCTCTTCAAGCTTCTATGGAAGGTTATCAAGTTCTTCGTGTGGAGGACATCATCGAACAAGTGGACATCGTTGTAACCGCAACCGGTAACGACGACATCATCACTCTCGAACACATGAAAGCGATGAAAGACGGAGCGATTCTCTGTAACATCGGACACTTCGACACAGAAATCCAAATGTCCAGACTGAACGGCGAAAAAGGCGTAACCAAAAAGGAAATCAAACCTCAGGTCGATAAATACACTTTCCCGGACGGTAAATCCATCATCGTTCTCGCGGAAGGACGTCTTGTAAACCTCGGTTGTGCAACCGGTCACCCTTCTTTCGTGATGTCTTGTTCTTTCACGAATCAGGTATTGGCTCAGATCGAACTTTATAACAACAAATACGAGTTGGGAGTCTACACTCTTCCGAAACATTTGGACGAGAAAGTTGCCGCTCTTCACCTCGAACAGTTGGGAGTTCGTTTAACAAAACTGAACCAAAAACAAGCCGACTATTTGGGAGTTCCGGTCGACGGACCTTTCAAACCGGAGCACTACAGATACTAAGCCGACGTTTCGACGCGGAATCCCGGGTTTACCGACCCGGGTTTTCGTATCGGAAGAATCGGTCTTTCCGAATCAAATGGCCTATGTAGTCGCGGAACCCTGCAGGCATTGTAAATACACATACTGTGCCGCGGTTTGTCCCGTGGAGGCCTTTCGGGAAGGAAGCGATTGTCTTTACATCGACCCTTCCGTCTGCATCGATTGCAACAAATGCAGGCCGGAATGTCCGGTGGAAGCGATCTACCCGGACTACGAAGTTCCTTCCGTGTGGCACGGATGGATCGCGGAGAATGCGGTACAATCGAAACATTCTCCCGTGATTACGGATGTGAAAGTTCCTTTGAAAAAAGAGGGATGTATCAATCCGGAATATTAGAATTTTACGTTATACTATTTTTTAAAATTATCAAAGAAGTTTGCTCATGACTTATAAAGTTCAGAACTATACGAATCCCTCCTCCAAGGAACTGCTCTCCCTTCTCGAAAAACAAATTCTCGTAATCGACGGCGCGATGGGAACGATGATCCAAAGATTTTCCCTTCAAGAAGACGACTTTAGGGGAGAAATTCTCAAGAACCACTCGCATCCGTTGAAGGGAAACAACGAACTTCTTTGTTTGACGAGACCGGACGTGATCGAAGCGATTCACTTGAAGTTTTTGGAAGCGGGCGCAAACATTCTCGAAACGAACACGTTCAGCTCGAATCAAATCTCGCAAGGCGACTATAAAACCGAGTTTTTGGTGGCGGACTTGAATAAGGCCGCGGTTGTTTGCGCGCGCAATGCGATCGCGAAATTTCAAAAGACGAATCCCAACCAACCTTGTTTCTTGGCGGGGGCGATCGGACCGACTACAAAGACCGCGACACTTTCTCCGGATGTGAATAATCCCGCGTTTCGCGCGGTGACATTCGACGATCTCGTCGCTACTTTTTACGAACAAACGCGCGCTCTTGTGGAAGCGGGAGTCGATCTTCTTCTTCCCGAAACGAACATCGACACTCTCAACTTGAAGGCCGCGATATTTGCGATCGAACAAGTATTCGAAGATTTGCAAGTTCGAATTCCGGTCTGTTTGTCCGTAACGATCACGGACGCTTCGGGTAGAACCCTTTCCGGTCAAACGGTCGAAGCGTTCTACAACTCGATCGCGCATTGTAATCCTCTTTCGGTCGGAATCAACTGCGCGCTCGGCGCCGACGAAATGCGTCCATATATCGAAGAACTCGCGAGAGTTTCCTCCTGTTACATCAGCTGTTATCCGAACGCTGGATTGCCGAACGCATTCGGCGGTTACGATCAAACTCCGGAAGAATTCGGAAAATACATTCAAGAATTTGCAAGTTCCGGCTGGCTGAATATCGCGGGCGGCTGTTGCGGAACGACGCCCGAACATATCGGGGCGGCCGCAAAAGCGGTTCACGGGAAGAAGCCGAGAATTCTTCCGCAGATTCCCGAAGTCACCCGATTGTCCGGTCTCGAACCGTTGAATATCACTCCGGACAAAGGATTTTTACTCGTAGGCGAAAGAACGAACGTAACCGGATCTCCGAAATTCAAAAAACTCATCATCGAAGGAAACTTCGAAGAGGCGGTTTCCGTCGCGTTACAACAGGTGGAAGCGGGCGCGAACATCATCGATATCAACTTCGACGAAGCGTTGTTAGACGGAGAGGCTTCGATGAGACATTTCTTGAATCTCATCGCGGGCGAACCGGATATCGCGAAAGTTCCGTTTATGATCGATTCTTCCAAGTGGAGCGTGCTCGAAGAAGGGTTGAAGTGCATTCAAGGGAAGCCGATCGTAAACTCGATCTCCCTCAAGGAAGGAGAGGAGAAGTTTCTGGAATACGCAAGAAAGATCCGAAGATACGGAGCTTCCGCGATCGTGATGGCGTTCGACGAACAAGGCCAGGCGGCAACCAAAGACGATAAGGTCCGTATCTGCAAACGCGCCTATGATCTTCTCGTTACAAAGGCGAACTTCAGTCCGACTGACATCATCTTCGATCCGAATATTCTTACGGTCGCAACGGGAATCGAAGAACACAACAACTACGCGATGGATTTTATCGAAGCCGTCCGCGAGATCAAAAAAGTCTGTCCCGGCGCAAAAGTATCGGGCGGTTTGTCCAACGTGTCCTTTTCGTTTCGCGGAAACAATCCCGTACGGGAAGCGATGCACTCTGTATTCTTATACTATGCGATTCAAGCGGGAATGGACATGGCGATCGTAAACGCGGGAATGCTGGCGGTCTACGAAGAGATCCCCAAGGATCTATTGGAATATGTCGAAGACGTAATCTTGAATAGAAGACCGGACGCGACCGAGCGTCTTGTTGAATTTGCCGAAAGCATCAAAGCGGGAGGCGCAGACAAGTCCGAGAAAAAAGAAGAGGCTTGGAGAGAAGGGACCTCCGTCGAGGAGCGACTTTCCCACGCTCTCGTCAAAGGGATCGTGGAATACATCGATCAAGATACGGAAGAAGCGCGCGTGAAATACGGGCGTCCGTTAACCGTCATCGAAGGTCCGTTGATGGACGGGATGAAGATCGTGGGCGAATTGTTCGGCGCGGGAAAGATGTTTCTGCCTCAGGTCGTAAAAAGCGCGCGCGTGATGAAAAAATCCGTAGCTTATCTGCTTCCTTTTATGGAAGAGGAAAAGAACCAATCGTCGGAGGCTACAGCGCGTCCTAAGTTTTTGATCGCTACGGTCAAAGGAGACGTTCACGATATCGGCAAGAACATTGTGGGCGTCGTTCTTGCCTGCAACAACTACGAGGTCATCGATCTCGGTGTGATGGTTCCTTCCGATAAGATTCTCGAAGAGGCAAAGAAGCATAACGTAAGCATCATCGGTCTTTCGGGACTTATCACTCCGTCTCTCGACGAAATGGTCCACGTAGCGTCCGAAATGAAACGCACCGGATTCGAAGTTCCTCTGTTGATCGGAGGCGCAACCACGAGCTCCGCGCATACGGCCGTTAAGATCGCGCCTGCATACGATCAACCGGTTGTTCACGTTGTGGATGCTTCTCGCGTCGTGAACGTGGTCAACCAGCTTCTCCATCCGGACTTGAACGAAGCTTATACGCAAAAAGTAAAAGAAGATCAAAAAGCGGCACGGGAGAATTACTTCAATACCAGAGCCGAAAGAAAGTTGATTTCTTTGGAACAAGCCAGAGAAAATCGCCATCCCATCGATTGGGCGACGACTCCGATCGACAGACCCGCGTTCACAGGAGTTCGCGTCTTTGACGAAGAAGTTTCTTTGGAAACGTTGATCCCTTTTATCGACTGGACTCCGTTCTTTACCGCATGGGAACTGAAAGGAAGATACCCCGCGATTCTAGAAAGCGAAACGACCGGAAAACAAGCGAGAGAACTTTTCGCGGACGCTCAAAAACTCATGAAGAAGATCGTGGACGGAAAACTTTTTAAAACCAAGGGAGTGATCGGAATCTTCCCCGCGAACGCTGTCGGAGACGATATCGAAGTCTACGAAGACGAAAAACGTTCCAAACTTCTCACCGTATTCCATACTCTGCGTCAGCAGATTCAGAAAGAGGACGCTACGGAACCTAACTACTGTTTGGCGGATTATATCGCTCCGAAAGAATCGGGAAGAATCGACTATATCGGAGGATTTGCGGTGACCGCGGGACACGGAGTCGAGGAATTCGCGAAAGATTTCGAAAACCACCAAGACGACTACAATTCGATCATGGCGAAGGCGTTAGGCGATCGATTTGCGGAAGCATTTGCGGAATACATGCACTATAAAGTCCGGAAAGAATACTGGGGATACGATAAGAACGAGAATCTTTCTCCGGAGGATTTGATCCGCGAGCGATACAGAGGAATTCGCCCGGCGGCGGGATACCCCGCTTCTCCCGATCATACCGAAAAACGGGTTCTATTCGATTTATTACAAGCGGAGAAAAACACGGGAATCACGCTTACGGAACATTTCGCGATGTGGCCCGCAAGTTCGGTCAGCGGATTGTATTTCGCACATCCGGAGTCCAAGTATTTTGCCGTCGCAAAGATCAATCGCGATCAGATCGAGGAATACGCGGAAAGAAAAGGGATGAGAGTGGAAGAGGTGGAACGTTGGCTTGCGCCGAACCTCGCGTACGATCCTCTCGCGGTTTCCGTTGCGAAATAGGAATCTTGGAAAGAATCCGATTTTTTTCGTCTAACTAGAAGCTATGAAACCGGCGGTCCCCAATCATTCTTCCGTACACAATCACGGTCCCGTTTATTCGGAGACTAGGAACGCGTCCGAAGAATTCTCCTTTCATCCCACGCTGATTTCATGGCTGAAAGAACCGCTCGGTCTTACGGGCAGCGAAATTCTTACGTTAACCGAAATCGGATGTACGGACCATTCTTGCCCGGTGATCGAAACTTGTTTAGAGATTTTTTCGAACAAACAGAATTCGACGCCGGAACGTATGATTCGTTTTGGAAGAGCAAAACATCTGATCAGCAAGATGGATCTTGCCTTCTCCCTCAAAAAACAGGGAATCATCGAGTAACCCTACAAAGTAAACAATCGTCGATTCAAAAAGAGATCATTTTAACGACCTAGAAGAATGGTGAATCGTAACTATTTCAATATTTTCTGAATCGTTAATTCTATAAACGATTCGATAATTGCCCGAAAATCGTTCCCGCAAACTTTCAATATTAAATTCCGGAACCATTCGTCCTAAAAACGGGAACAACGGTATTTTTTCTACAGTTTCTATGATCCGATTGACTACATTAAACGCGTAAATTTCAGAATCTATAGTGATATAATCGTAGATATCATGCAAATCGGATTGAGCTTTCCGAGACCAGATTATCTCTTTCGCCATTTAGCAATTTCTTCTACGACTTTTTCGTGAGAAACTATTTTACCGTTATCCAAATCCGACAAGCCCTCTTGAACTTTCTTCGAAAAGAAAAGTTCTTCCATGATATCATCAAATGATGAATCATCAGGTAAGTTTTCGATCAGGTTGATGGCCTGTTGCTTCGTTGAGGACATGATTGATATTTACGTCTTAAAATTGAGATTGTCAAATAGAATTCGATCATCCTAATCTATGCGATTGAACGTGAGACAGAACGCTTTCGATTTTCTTATTTAGAAGAGGTTTCGGAAAAGCTGTATTTGATTCCCAAAATTCCCTGCACGTCCTGCATCCACTGATGTTGTTCTCCCGCGAGTTGCGCCGCGGTGGGAACGGGAACGCGTACCATTCCTTCCAAGCTTAAGTTTCTGGAAGAAAAGGAAATCCCCGGATTCAAATAGTATTCATACGATTTTAAACCGCGCATGTTGTTGCTTCCCGGATCGCCCGTTCCTCCGTATCCGAGGTTGCGGTCTTGAAAGCGTTTGATGCTGGAGAATTGAAGGAAGAAGTTCATCTTGGAACTTTCTCCGATTTCCGGAAATACGGAATAATTGAATGCGATCGTGGACTTGGCGGATTCCAGCACGGCAAGTCCGGCTTGGTTTCCGATCATTCTCGCGTTAAAATCCATCTCCAATCCCGCATGACGTTTCATGTATAAAAACATCACACCCGAACTGCTTCCGTTTTGAAGCGGATTGGAACCGAACGTCTGCAAACCGAAACCTTGGATTTGGTTTCTGGAATCGGTGATTCGATCCATCGTTCTCTTTTCAGAGAAGGCGCCGGATACAAATTTGCCCGTTTTAGAAGAAGGCTCGTTTACGAAAACCGTTTCGGACACGGGTAAGAATTGAATGCTGCCGTGCGGAACGACGGAAAATAAAAACGGCTGAAACATTCCCGAAAAGGAGAGACCCGGAGTTACGATGAACGTTGGCGCGGGAGATTTTTTTTCGGGTGCGGTTTCGTATTCCGGTCCGAGTTTGAGTTCCATCGGGTCCTTATAGGGAATGGCGACCACCTGCAGATATTTTTGACGATTGAGATCGAAATCGCGGGAAAGGTGGTAGGGTGAAAACGGGCTGAACGTCGGATCTTCCACCGAAAAAACGGAGACTCCGAACAGAAACAAAAATAAGGAAAGAATAAAGGATCTCTTTTTGTTCATAAACCGTTCTGTCTGTAAGACTATAGAAATAGAACAGAACTGTCAGTAGAAAATTGCAAAATGAGGTGATTTTTCCCCGAATTCCCGGAATATCTGCGCGAGGAAACATGGATACACGAATCAAAAATTTCGGCGAATGTAAAATTCCCAGTCCCGCGGATTATGAATACTATACTAGCGATTCTTCCAGGCTTTTATTCAGAACGGTGTTTCAATCCGATGAAGATTGGAATTCCTACATACAAAACGATCCCGATTTTTTCGAACAAGCCGGTCCTCGGGAAAAAATATTTTTCCACCCAAAGGAAGTGACGGCGGGAATCGTAACCTGCGGAGGACTTTGTCCCGGAATCAACGACGTGATCCGGGGGATCGTGATGGAACTTTACTATCGTTACGGTGTTTCGCGCATCCTCGGTTTTCAGTACGGGTATCAGGGTCTCGTGAAAAAATATTCCCACAAACCGATCGAACTCACTCCGGAGAAGGTGGCGCATATCGTGGAAGAAGGCGGTTCCATGCTCGCTTCTTCCCGTGGAAATCAATCCGCGGTGGATATGGTGGATTATCTGAGCTTGTACGGGGTCAAAATGCTCTTTTGTATCGGCGGAGACGGAACCCTACGCGGTGCGCGCGAAATCGTGGACGAGATCGCCAAACGCGGAGAAGAAATCTCCGTGATCGGAATTCCGAAAACCATCGACAACGACATCAACTACGTTCAGAAAACGTTCGGCTTTTCCACGGCGTTTTCCAAGGCCATGGAAGCGGTGGAATGCGCGCACGTGGAAGCGAAAGGCGCGCCGAACGGAATCGGCCTTGTCAAGTTAATGGGACGTCATTCCGGATTCATCGCGGTCAACGCGGCTCTTGCGTCCCGGAACGTAAACTACTGCCTGATCCCCGAAGTGAACTTCGATCTTTTTGGAAACGGTGCGTTTCTGGACGATCTCAAAAAAAGAATCCTGAAAAAAGGACACGCGGTCATCATCGCGGCGGAAGGCGCCGGTCAAAAATTTTTTGACGTTACCGGAGAACGAGATCCTTCCGGAAACTTAAAGCTGAAAGACATCGGATTGTTTCTCAAGGATACGATGGGGGAATTTTTCAAAAAGGAGAATATCCCCGTAAACATCAAATACATCGATCCGAGTTACATCATACGATCGATTCCGGCTAACGCGGAAGATTCGGTGTTCTGCGGCTTTCTCGCTCAGAATGCGGTTCACGCTGCGATGGCGGGCAAAACGGATATGGTCGTAGGAATGTGGAACAACGTTTTTACGCACCTTCCCATCGCGGTGGCGATTCAGGAAAGAAAGGTGTTGCAACCGGATAAGAGCACTCTTTGGAGATCGCTTTTGGCTTCCACCGGACAACCGGCTCACATGGAAGCGAAGTGACGTAAACGCGTCAGTGATGCGGAGGGCGCGAGCGTCCTGAGCCATATTCAAAAAATTGAATCTTTTCCGTTGAAACAAGGCGAAGGATGAGTCGCTACGCGACGAAACCCGGAGCAAGCACGGTCCTTCCGATCGCAGATCGGAAGGAGACGCCCGAAATTTTCCGCGGAAACGCCGCTCTCTACGGATCGCAGCGTTACGGAAGACGCACCATAAAAAGAGTGTAGTCGTCGTGCGGATCGGCTTCTCCGCGGAACGCATCGGTGGTATCGATGATGAGTTCCTTCAAAGCGCTGAGAGGCATTTCTCCGTTTCGCTCGATGAGCTTGGTCAGATTTTCCAAACCGTACATCTCGTTCGATTCGTTCATCGCTTCGCTCACTCCGTCCGTATAAAGAATCAATAGATCTCCGGGAGAATAATCGATTTCGTGTTCGTCGATTTCCGATTCCTTGATCCCGAGAGGCATTCCTTTTCCGGAAAGACTCGTGACCTTCTTTTCTTTGGCCTTGTAGAGAAGCTGTTCGTTGTGGCCCGCGCTCGAATACCGGATTCTTCGTTTGGCCATATTGATCCGAGCGAGCATAACGGTGACGAACATAAAATAACCGGACTTTTCTTGGATGATCCGATTCGCGCTCATCAAACTGATGCTCGTCGAAGAATTCCGGGAGACTTCTCCCGCGATGATCGTCTTGGAGAATTCCATAAAGAGCGCGGCGGCGATTCCTTTTCCGGAAACGTCCGCAATCAGCACGCTCACCTCGTCGGGGTTGTGATAAATGAGATCGTAAAAGTCTCCGCCGATTTCCTTGGACGCGATATAACTCGTTTCGAGTTCGAGTCCCTGTATCTTTTTCGGAATGTTCGGTAAAGAATTCACCTGAATCTGAGAAGCGATCTGCATATCTCTTCGGATTGAATTGAGTTTTTCCTTTTGATCCTTGGAAAGAAGGGAATTGTACGCTTCCGCGATCTGATTCGAGATCGTACTCAGAACGTTTTGATCCGCGTTATTAAAACTGTTCCCCGATTTTTTATCCGCGGAGTTTAGAATTCCGATGATCTTTCCGTCTTGTCGGATCGGAACGGAGATAAAGGATTTCGTTTTGTATCGTTCGGGACGAACCCATTCTTCCATGAAGCCGGACGTATTTTGAACGAGAATCGGCGCTCCGGTTTCGATGATATGTTTGATGATTCCTTCCTTTTCGTTGATGAAGTGTTCCTCGTCTTCGAGACTAAAGCCGATGCTTTTTTTGAGTTCGTATTTTCCGGTTTTCGGATTGAAGAAGATGAGCGAAACACGTTCCGCTCCCATCACTTCCGAAATCGAGTTTACGGTGAGGTTGAGAAACTGATCCATCGCCTCGATGTTCGAAATCGCCTGACTGAGTTGAAACAGACAATCCAATTCGTTGGCTCGGCTTTTGAGGTCGCGAATGAGTCTTCGATTCCGAATCGCGATCGCCGCGAGATCCGAAAGATATTGCAGAACCTTAATGTCCTTGCTCGTGAATTCTTCCCTTCCCAGGGAATTGACCGCTTCGAGCACACCTTGGATTTCTCCCTGAGTACTCATAGGAACGCAGATGAGGTTGTTGGTCACGAATCCGACGGTTTCGTCGATGTTTCTATAAATGCGAGGATCGTTGGCGGCGTCGTTGACGATGACCGGTTCGAGGGTTTCCAAAACCATACCGGCGATTCCTTTCCCGCGGGGAACCTTGAGCTCGGTCAAAGATTCTCCCTTGGTTCCCTTGGCGACGTTGAACACGAGACAATCCTCGTCGCGGTCATAAAGAAGAAGAGAACATCCTTCCGTGTTGAGAACGTCCTTTGTTGTTTCTATGATGATACCGAGAAGTTCTTCCAGGTCGTCGGTCGAATTGATTCTCGCCGTAATATCGGAAATTAGGGATAAGGATAGTTGCCTTTCACTCATAAGGGGGGTTAACGGACCGTTCTAAAAGAAGAATTCAATCATTGGACACAAGAAAGTGTTCTCTGTCAAGGAGTTTCGGTAACAATCGACGCGCGGAAATTTTTCAAAAAAACGAACCTAACCAAAAGGTTTATTTTTCTGAAAGGCGGAATTTTATTCGATCAACGAGCCGATTCCTTGGTCCGTAAAAATTTCGATCAGGATCGAATGAGGAACTCTTCCGTCGATGATATGAGTTCTTCGCACACCTTGATCGATTGCGGTGAGACAACATTCCACCTTTGGAATCATTCCGCCGGAAATTTCCCCCTTTCGAATATAATCCTTTACTTTGCCTCGATTGAGACCCGTGGCCAGTTTTCCGTCGATGAGAATTCCTTCGGTGTCCGTAAGAAGAATCAACTTCTCCGCTTTGAGAGCGCCCGCGATTTCTCCCGCGAACGTATCCGCGTTGATGTTGAGACTGTCCCCGGTCGCCGATTCGGCGACCGGGGATATAACGGGAATGAATCCTTCCTTCTGAAGGTTGTGGAGAATTTCCGGATTTACGGATTCGATTTTTCCGACAAGCCCCACGTCGAAGAGTTCTTTTTCCTTTCCTTCAAGTTCGATCTCGATCGGAGTTTTGATCGCCTTTGCGAGATTGCCGTCCTTGCCGGAAATTCCCACCGCCTTTCCGCCTTGTGCGTTGATCATGGAAACGATCTGTTTATTCACCTTTCCGGTGAGAACCATTTCGACGACGTCCATCGTCTGCGCGTCCGTGACCCGATGTCCGTGAACGAACTCGGTAGGAATCTTAAGATTTTCCAAGAGACGGTTGATTTCAGGTCCGCCTCCGTGAACGATTACGGGATGAATTCCCACGTATTTTAAAAGAACGATATCCTTTGCGAAAGATTCTTTCAAATCAGCCTTTGCCATTGCGGCTCCGCCGTATTTGATCACGACCGTCTTGCCCGCGTATTTGGTGATATAAGGGAGGGCTTCGAGGATATGATTGACTCTTTCCAAAAGTTTTTCCATGAGAAACAAAAGATTCCTTGTGCCGCTCTCTGTCATCCAGAAATACGGGATAGAAGAAACCAACGGAGTTAGAAGAGTGACTCGAAACGATCCAAAATCGAAACAAAGAAAGAACGTGATTCTCACCGGCGGAAGCGGTGGTCTCGGAAGAGCAATCGCCGCGTCTCTTACCACGGAAGGATATTCCGTTTTTAATTTGGACGTTCGTCCTCCCGTTGCGCTTCTTTCGGGAGAATTCTTCTGCGAAACGGATCTGACAAAGGACGAACGCTTGGATTCTTCTTTGGCGGAATGGAAGAATCGTATCGCTTCCGAGGATGAAGTTCCGTATGCGTTGATCCACTGCGCCGGCTACGGAGGTCCGTATCACGATCTTACGAAAGTAAGTCCGGAAGAATGGGATCGGATTTTTTCGATCAACATTCGTTCCGCGTTCCGAATCACGAAGGTTCTTTTACCTATATTCAAAAATCTGCAACTTGGAAGATTGCTATTCATCGCTTCTTCCTTATCCTTGATCGGGTCGGCGAATTCGGTCGCGTATTCCTCTTCCAAACACGCGTTGATCGGTTTTGCAAAGTCCTTGGCGGACGAATGGGGCGGATTCGGCATCACCGCAAACGCGATCAGTCCGGGTTATATGGAAACGTCGATGGGCATTCAGGAAGATCAGGTTTCCGATCATCGACGAAAGATTTTAGAGATGACACCTTCCAAAAAAATCGCTTCTCCTTCGGAAGTGGCGCGAGTCGTTTCGTTTTTGTTAAGCGAAGAATCTTCGTATATCAACGGAGCGAATTGGGCGGTGGACGGAGGAATTACGGCTGTTTAGCAGACTTTAATGCCCGTCCCAAAACCGGGAACGTGTGGGAACTCCTGCTTTTTTCAAACGGCGAGACCGTCTTTGAAAAGCCAAGGAGTATTTGTGGGAACTATTACAATTTTTTTCCCGTTTTGGGATCAGGCTCTTCGTAAAAAAACGGCGTTTCCTTAAAAAACCCGCGCCGACCAGTCTCCATCGGTTTTTTGCGGAACCGTATCCGATATATGGGAACCATGCTTTTAAATACGGATCATGAAATCCGTTCGCGACTTCAAGATGGGTATTCGATTACGGTCACTCTTTTAATTCCGGAACAAACCTTGCGACGCTTTTCAGAGCGGGACGCGAAGAAACTTCCGAAACGAATTCCCGAGCTTTTGAGACGGTATGGGAAATATATGTCCGCTGCAAAGCGCATCGGAAAAGATGCGAGGCGAACTCTTTATCAACCTTGTCAGGGTAAAAAGAAAATGGTGCGTGTGAATGCTCGGATTAGCACCGGTAGCTGGACTTTTTTAGGAACGTTGGCTCAAGCGCACGGCGTGTCCCGCTGTTTTCTGTTTAATTATCTTTTGTGGCTGGAGGAACTGGGAGTCGGAGATTCTATCGTGAATCCGATGAATGAGGGAGTTCCCACATTTCACAGGTATTACAGTTACATCCTCCACCTCGACTTACTTGACAACCGGGCAATCCGCAAACTCGAATGCGGACCGGACACGTATTTCCACACGTTAGATTACCGAGATTGGTTCCCTTCCTGACTTCCGAAGAACAGTCCGCGCAATTTTTTTTGTTCGTCGTTCGCGAGTTCGTCGAACTTAAACTGACTCGTTTGAAATCGTTTCGAGAGTTTCAACTTTCGCTTGAGAATCTTACCTCGCCGCGCGATCAAAAGTTCGATCTTATCTCCGGCCTTAAACTGCTTCAAAAGATCCTTTCGATTTCCGGAATGAATCCGAGTTCCATTCAGCGCGATCCATTCGTCTCCTTGACTTAGATCGACGGAAGCGTCCAAAATCTTCCAATCAACTTTGCCGATCACGAGATTTCCCCGTTCTTCCCGCGTGGAAAAGCCGAGTTCCACTCCGGGGTTCGAATCCGACCGTTTAACACCGATTTTGTGAAAGTAATTCTCGATCGGGATCGCAATCGCCTTATCCAGATAATTTCCGAATTCCAATTTCAGATCCACTCCGGTCCGTTTTTTTGCGGACTCGAAGAATTCGATTTTCGTAAAACCGCGTTTCTTTCCGACGTAATACGTTTGATATACTTCGTTCATCACATCCAGCAAAGAATGTTTGCCTCCCGTTTCCGACAGAAGATGCAGATCCATCGCAAGCGCGAGAATTCCTCCCTTAACGTAATACGAAATCCCCGTGTTGTTCGCGTTCGGATCGTTCGGACGGTTGTAGAATTTCGTCCAAGCCGTGTACGAAGAATCCTCCAAACTCATCCAAGCTTCTCCCTCGGACTTTTCCAAACTCTGAAGGTCTTCCATTACCTTTGCCAGATACGATTCCGGGTTCAGATGTTTGGTTCGCACCAAAAAATACGCGTCATAAAAGGAAGTGATTCCCTCCGCGATCCAAAGTTCGCGGGTTAAATTAGGTTTCTGATAATCGAACGGACCGAGCGCGATCGGGCGAATCCGTTTCACGTTCCAAAGATGAAAGTATTCGTGGGATAAAAGTTCGAGAAGTTTTAGATATCCGTCCTTCGACAACGCCTTCAGCGGATCATACATGTTCACGGAAGAATTGAGATGTTCCAAACCTCCGTAGGCGCCTTCGGAAAGAATCAGGACAAACAGATAACTCGTGTTTGGCGATCCTCCGAGAGAACGGATCTGTTCCTCCGTGATCTTTTGAAGATCGGGGATAAGGTTTTTTCGAACGGATTTCGGAAGTTCTCCCTCAAGTACGATCTCATGATCGCATTCTCCGCTGCGAAACGGAATCGAAGGTCGGTTCGACAAAAGAACAGGCGCGTCCAAAAATTCGTCCAGCGAAGCGGAAGAACGTTTGCGACCCTTTCCGCTCAAACCGGAATGACAATATTCAAACGGAAGCGCATTCGAGATTTCTAATGTAATTTCGGAAATTTCCTCGTCGCGGGGGTACAAAAACAAGGCGGGCGGATGAAGCAAACAATATTCCGTGGTGAAATAGTTCGAACGGACGGAATAGTCGTATCCGTAGACCACGTATCGAACACGAAAGGCTTCTCCCTCGGAACGAACGCTCCACGAATCCAAACCGATTTCGACGACTTCTAACTTTTTGCCGTTCTTACCGCTTGCAAACGCTTCGAGCTTGTGGATATGTCTGGAATAATCCCGAACCATATACGATCCGGGAGACCAAACGGGTAGGGATAGAATCGTTTCTTTTTTGGAAGACTCCATCTCCAATTCCACTTGGAGATAGTGTCCCGTAAGCTGATACTCTTGAATTACAAAACGAAGTTTAGACAATCATTTACCGCTGGCTTTGGAAATCTCCTGGAGAGTTTCTTCCACCGTGGTCGTCGGGTCAACTTTTCTCCAAACCTTTTGGATCTTTCCCTCCGGAGAAATCAAAAACGAATCTCTGGAAAGTCCCTTGAACACCTTGCCTCTCCATTCCTGATCTCCGTATACGCCGAGAGCTTCGCTCAATTTATGATCGGGATCGGATAAAAGCGGAAAGTTTAAGGAATACTTTTGGATAAAGTTTCCGTGAGAATCCAAATTGTCCAAGCTCACTCCGTAGACCTTCGCTCCGATCTTTTTGAATTCTCCCATATTGTCTCGATAACTGCAGGCTTGTTTGGTGCAACCGGGGGTATCGTCTTTCGGATAAAAATACAATAAAGTCCATGAACCCGCGATGTCGTCCGGAAGTTTCACGTTCTTTCCTTCCGTACTTTCCAAACTGACCGAGGGAACATTGGCCCCCAAAACTGAATCTGACATTCGAATTTCCTCCGTAGCAAGAATAAAGATTGGAACCGGGATGCAACCGCTTTTCAAAACGAATTCTAAGATTTGGACGACGTTTGGAATAAAAATGTTGAAAATTAGACAATCTAAACTTCTAATCCATATACTTCTCTCAAGAGAACCAATTCTTCTCCCAAACGGAAACCATCTACTTTGAAAACGATTCTATTCTTCTTTTGCGCTCTTATTCCATCCGTACTCTTTTCCGAATCGCAAGAGGCTTGGAAACCGATCGATCTGAGAAAAGGGAATTGGATCGCGATCGACAACTTTCAAAAAGAATATCTCAAAGGAATCGACGCTTCTTCTCCGAAAGTGAAAACGATCACTGCGTTTCCGATCGTTCTCAACGAAATTTTCGAAACTCCGATCGGAACGGGTTTGAAAGAATTCACTTTGCAGACTCGGTTTCAAATCGAGGAAGATTTTCAGAAAACGAAAATCTACAAACCTATTTTCTTATATCTCGAATCCATCGGAGAAAACTGGGAAATCTATTTGAACGGCCATTCTCTCGATCGGGAAATTCATCTGGATTCTTCCGGCAAAGAGATGCTGGTTCGAAGAACCATCCGCAGCCTTCGTCTTCCTTTGGATTCCAGTCTTTTGAAATCGGGGGAGAATCTTCTGACGTTCCGTTTGATCGGCGACGTTCCGGCTTCCGCGCTTTCTAAGAACGTGGATCTCGGTTTTTACATCGACGGAGATTATTCGATCACGACCGAACAAAAACTTTCCGGCGAGATTTCAACTCTCGTCAATCTTTGTCTCAATACGATTTATATCTTTTTCGGTTTGTATCACCTTCTGATCTACGCGAAACGAAGGGAGGATCGTTACAATCTTTACTTTGGAATCTTCAGCGTTTCGATGGCCTTATATTCCCTTTCCCGATCCAATCTCGCCTTCGACGTCATTCACGATACGACTTGGATTACAAGAATTGAATATGCTTCGGTTTCCCTTTTGGCGCCGATGTTTCTTCTGTTTATGCAGGATTATTTTTACGGAAGAGCGAAGTTTTCCAAAGTTTTGTTCGGAATTCTTGTCCTGAGTCTTTTGATCGCGATCGCAACTCTTGTGGAACCATTCCGTTATACGATGACCAGTCTTCGTCTTTGGCAGATTTCGATTCTACCCACGCTCGTTTATCTTCTCTATTTTATGAGCAAGGCGGTTTATTTAAGAAAGAAGGACGCGATTCTTCTGGCGACGAGCATGTTCACCGTGGTCTTTATCGCCGTCTACGACGTGATCGATTCGGTCTTTTTTCAATCGGGAATCCGTTTTACTCAGTTCGCCTATTTTCTGTTCGTCGTCGCGCTGACGACGATTCTTGCAAACCGATTCATTTCCTTGTATCGTCAATCGGAAGACTTAAACATCGAACTCAGTCAACAGAAGTTGGAACTCGCCAGACAAAAGAACGCGTTTTTTCGTTTTGTTCCGGTGCAATTTTTGAACGTTCTCGGAAAAGATTCCGCCGTGGAAGTTAATTTAGGCGACTCGGTTTTAAAAGAAATGAGCGTTTTATTCACGGACATCCGTTCGTTCACCACGATCTCCGAGCAGATGACACCCGAGGAAAACTTTCGTTTTATCAACGACTATCTCGCAAGCATGGAACCGGTGATTCAGAAACACGAAGGTTTTGTGGATAAGTTTATGGGCGACGGAATTCTCGCGCTTTTTTCGGGAGAAGGAGAAGCGATGCATCCGAGTCTGCAGGGAAAAACTTCCGCGGACAAGGCAATTCTCGCTGCGATCGAAATGAAAAAGAAGGTGCAGGCGATTAACGCGGAAGCGAAGGATTCTCACTTTCGCGGGTTGAAGATCGGAATCGGAATCAACACGGGGAACTTGATGCTCGGTACCGTGGGAAGCCGTTCCCGTCTCGACACGACCGTGATCGGAGATACGGTCAACGTTGCGTCCCGTTTGGAAAGTTTAACGAACCTGTATCGCGCGGATATTCTCATCACAAAGAACACGCTCTCTTCGATGACGATCGCGGACGGTCTTGCGATCCGTGAAATCGATTCGGTGGTCGTCAAAGGCAAAACCGATCCGATCATCATCTACGAAGTTTACGAAGCCGACGCGCCTCATATCCGTAAACTGAAAGACACGACCCTTCCTTTGCTTACGAGAGGAATCATTCTGTATAAGGTCGCGGACTTTCAGGAAGCGCTGATCAATTTCGAACAAGCGCTCAAAGTTTTTCCGGAAGACATCGTTTCGATTCTGTACCGCAAGCGTTGTCAGGAATACATCGCGTCCCCTCCGACCGGCAACTGGATCGGAGTTCAACATCTTCTCGAAAAGTAAACCGTATTCTTATCCTCAATATCGAAGCGTTGCTGCGATCGAAATTTGGGATCTTACGTCACGAGTTGATGGCAACGGTCCGAGCGCAGGCGCTCCCGAAAAATAAAAGCCCAGCAATGCGGAACTCATTGACGAACTCGAAGAAGACGAGCTCGAAAACATCGAACCGATTAACGTGAGCGGATTTGCCGTCTCTTTCACTTTCGAATCGGTAACCGTATGCGTTGCGTCCCAATATCCGTAAGAAAGATTTAAACCAAATAATTCAGTAAACTGATACGTATACCCGAATTGAAATCGATTTCCGACGAGTTCCGTTGTAGCGCCGCCCTTTACTTTTGTCGTAAACGGAATTAACAAAGGACTTGCAGAGCTTGATGATGAAGAACCGAATGCAGAGCCCAGGTTGACGAACGCTTTTACCTCTTCGGAGTATTTCCCGCTATTTGCTACGCTTTCAAAGTGTTCAACGCTAAAAAAGAATCTATGCTTTTCCTTAAGTTCAAGAGTATAACTTAATCCGATCACTCCGTTGACAAACGCTTCGTAATAATCGATTTTTCTTTGTGTTAAAAAGTCTATCGAGCTCAATTGAGAGGTTGTAGTAGCGCCCGAACTCGCTGTCGAGGAAAAACTGGAAGAATAAATGTTATAAGTAGAATTAAGCTGAGTAGAATTTCCATTCAATTCCAACCCGAATCTAAAACCGATATTTGAGAGGAATTTATTCGCATTGGCATGCCATGGAAGAATCTCACCGACATAGCCAATCCGAGCGGTTCTCAATTTATTGTTATCATAAATATAGTCGTCGAACAAAGTCGTAGTCATCCGGCTAGCGGTTGATCCGGATCCAAGAGCTAACGTTGATTTCTCATATTCAAAATTTTGGAAACCGTCCGTTTTTAGACCAGCGTACGAAACTAAAATATTACTTTTATAGATCCCGTTCTGAATTCCCATTCCCCAATCGAAACCCTTGCCCTTAAAATTTTGAGCACTTGGAAAGGACATGAAACTCGTTCCACCGAATGCCTTGTTCAACATCAAAGAATTCTGCGTTAGAATTGCATTCTTTGCCGTTGCTGAGTCGATATTATTATCGGTCACTCTAAAGAACATTTCAACGTTTCTTTCTTTCGATGAAGACGGAGCCGGTGATGGTGCATCTCCCTGATTTTGCGCGGCTATCTCCGTAACGCTTAGCGCAAATAAACATAATAAAATCAAATTCCCTTTTAAATTCATGCGAATCTCCCAAAAGTATGCTCACAATCGCGGATATTTTTCACGATAAAGTCTATCAAGGAATTCTTGACGATTCTAAATACAGTGAAACTTTGTAGCAAAAAATTCTTCAATTCGTTACGTTTGTTAATAATCAATCTTCACTTTGAAAAATATCTCGTTTGTGATATTCTATAGCCATAGAAATCACAAACGAAAGTAATGCAAGAGAAATTTAATTTAAAAACTGCGGCTCTTTTGTAAAAACCGAGATTTTTATTTTATAATTACCATTTAGCCGACTCTTGTCATTTGAGGAGACCCATTTGCAGATCCTATGTTTTTAGAAAGAAGTCTTCGTAGAACAGCTACTTTCGACAAACAATCGTTGCCAAAGTCCATTCTCCCCGGAAGATTGGACTGCCGTGAGCGGCACATTGCGCCCTCGGTCGCCTAGTCAGGCGGTTCTCGATCGGAGAACATACGACGATCAATAAGGAAACGCTGGTTTATGATTTCTTACACAGTCTATAAAATGGTTCACATCTTCGGAATTCTTCTCCTTTTTACCGCGCTCGGCGGGGTGACGCTTCACGTTCTCAACGGAGGAAATAAAGAATTCACCAATCGTAAAATCGTGGCAATCACGCACGGAATCGGAATGTTCTTCATCCTGTTAGGCGGATTCGGAATGCTTGCAAGGCTCGGAATTCTTTGGCCTTGGCCGGGTTGGGTGATCGCAAAGTTCGCGATCTGGCTCGCATACGGCGGACTTTTGACCGCGGTTTACAAAAAACCTTCTCTAGGAAAAGTGTTCTGGTTCGGCTTCCCGTTGCTCGGGCTCGTCGTTTCGTACATCGTTCTCTACAAACCGTTCTAAGATCGTTTGTATCGGCGAGGATTCGAATCTTATCATACTGATCAATCGAGGAAATTGAAGATGGCAAAGGCAACCGCAAACAAAACGACGTCCGCTTCCAAAACGAAAAAGGATTCTTCGATCAAGCCCATTCCGGACTTTGTCGGTTCCAGAGACCTTCCGCATCCTGTGGATCGCCTGGAAGACGTTCGAAAACGTTCCCGGAAATTTCGGGAGAAGATGTTATCCGGTTCGCAGGTTGTCTTTTACAGATCCTACGATCTCGTGCGGGTTCCATATCCGACGCGTTATGCGCTCTTGAACGCGTACAGCCTTCCGACTCCGTACATGCACATCCTCAATCGATTGTTCATCGTTCAATACAAAACTTCGGAAGGAATCAAAACGCTTTTGTTTTCTCCTTCCGACTTGGACGGGAATGCGGAAACCCCGTTCTTTAAACGGCTCGCAGAAAGTTTCGGTCCCTTTCAATCCATCGGCAAAAAGATCATCGCACCGATCTTAAACACGGTGGAAGAATGTCTCGAAGACGCGGGGATTTCTCCGGAAAAGGTGGATTATATTTCGTATGATCATCTTCATACGCAGGACATCCGCAAATGGCTCGGAGCAAACGGAGAAAAAGGATATTTCCCGAACGCGAAACTTCTTGTCATGAAACAGGAATGGGATTCCGTACAAGGACTTCTTCCTCCTCAATCGGATTGGTATTGTCCGAACGGAACGGGCGGAGTCGCGAGCGATCGTATCGTCGTTTTGGACGGAGACGTAGAACTCGGACAAGGGGTTGCGCTCATCCGAACTCCGGGTCATACCGCGGGAAATCATTCTTTGGTGGCTCATACTCCCGAAGGAATTTTCGTTTCGAGCGAAAACGGAGTGAGCGCGGACAGTTATTCTCCTTTGCATTCGAGAATTCCGGGCGTTCGTAAATACGCAAAGGCGACCGGAATGGAAGTGATTTTGAACGGAAACACTCTCGAAATCGGCTTGGAACAATATATCTCCATGGTTCAGGAAAAGGAAATGGCGGGAAAGTCCTCTCGGAATCCAAATTTCTACAACGTGATGCCTTCCTCGGAAATGACGAGCTATTGGCTTTTTCCCGGAACCGCGCCTACGTTCAGTTTCGGAAGACTTTCTTTCGGTTCTCCGGTCGTTTAATCTATAGTAAGGAAATAGAATATTATGATTTTAATGATTACCGGTTGTGTGGGCGGACTCGGAAAAGAGTTGGCGAAAGAGGCCTTTGCCGCTGGACATTCGATCTTGATCACGGACATCAATGAAAAAGAACTCAAAAAATTCGCTTCTCCTTGGAAAAACGAAAAGAACCGAGTCCTTGTTTCCAAACTCGACGTAACGTCGCCGAACGATTGGAAGAAGGTCATGGATCTCGCGTATAAAAAATGGGGGAAGATCGACGCGCTTTTAAACGTTGCCGGTTATCTTCTTCCCGGTTATATCTACGAGGTTCCTGCGGCTCATATCGATCGTCACATGGACATCAATGCAAAGGGCGTTATGTACGGAACAAGAGAGGCCGCGACAAGAATGGTGGCCTCGGGCGCCGGGCATATCGTAAACATCGCTTCTCTTGCGGGAGTCGCGCCTATCTCGGGAATCTCCTTGTATTCCACTTCCAAGTTTGCGGTCCGCGGATTTTCACTCGCGATCGCACAGGAACTAAAAGAAAAGAACGTATTCGTGACCGTTGTTTGCCCCGACGCGATCAAAACTCCGATGCTCGACCTGCAAAAGGATTACGAACAAGCTTCCATGACATTCTCCGGAGATAAGGTACTAACCGCGGAACAAGTGACCGGAATTATCCTCGGAAAAGTTCTGACCAAAAAGCCGCTGGAAGTTTTGATACCGGGAAGCAGAGGAATTCTTGCCAAGATCGGAAACGCTTTTCCTGCAACGGCGGGAATTCTCGGTCCGATGCTCAAACGCAAAGGTTTAAAGAAACAATCGACTTACGTCAAAGGATAGACTTTCGTTCGCAATTGCGATGATGCGCCCAAATTCAAAACCCATTCCCGTCCGAGTTATGGCGGGATATGCGACCGCCGAGATCGGAATCACAGCCGTTGAAGTTCTCGCTCAAATCTATTTACTCGAATTTTTCGTAACCGCGATCGGACTCAAACCCGCGTTAGCCGGCATCGCCCTGGCCGTAGCGGTTCTATGGGACGCGGTTTCCGATCCGCTGATGGGATATATCTCCGATCACAGTCGATCCAGATTCGGTAAACGGAGACCGTATATTTTGATCGGAGGGATTCTTTTAGGACTTTCCGTTTTTTTCATGTTTTCCCCTCCCGCATTGGATACGCAAACGGAGAAGTTTTTCTTTTTATTGGGAATCTATCTGCTCGTAAACACGTCGATGACGATTCTTGCTGTACCGCATATCGCTCTCGGCGGAGAAATGTCTTTCGAACCCCGAGAAAGAACAAGAATTTTCGGTTGGAGATTTTTCTTCAGCAACATCGGATTTATTCTCGTTCTGATTTTGCCTTCCGTTTATTCCGCCGTCTTCCCGACCTCGACTGAGACGGAAAGACTGTTGATCACGAGGAGCTATACCTCGATCACGATCGCCTGTATTTTGACGGCGACGGCGGTCCTGACGTTTATAGCGACGCGGGGAAGGGATCGGAACGACCCGATGCCGAATCAAAATTCGGTTTCGAAACGGAGAAGTCTTTCCTGGTCCCGTCAAATCACAAGCGTATTCAAAAATCGTTATTTTCTCCCGTTGTTACTCGCCTTTATCACCGCCACCTTCGGGAGGACGTTTAACTCTTCGATCGTAAATCTATATTACAAATATAGAATTCGTTTGACCGAAACGGAAATCGGTTTGGCGATCCTGCTTCCGTTCGTATTTTGTCTGATCCTTTCGATCCTGCTTTGGGTGTTTCTCGCGGGAAAGTTCGGGAAAAAAACTCCCGCGTTCTGGGGTGTGTTTCTCTTAGGATCGATGACTGTGGTCGTTTATCCTCTCTTCCCGGAAAGAGGGATTTTTCCGATCCTGTTCGCCGCCGTATTCGGAGGATTTTTTGCGGGTGCCGTATTGCTTTTCGATTCTCTCGTTGCGGACATCGTAGACTACGACGAACTCAAAACCGGAGAAAAACGGGAAGGTTGGTTTTTCGGTCTTTGGAAGATGGCCACAAAAATCGCAAGGGCGCTGGGACTCGGTCTCGGAGGGATTTTACTCGGCGCGATCGGATATCAAGAAGGATCGATCGAACAGATTCCGGAACTCGGATTTCGGCTTTCGATTCTATTCGGACCGGTTGTAGGAAGTTTTTTTCTTATCGGATCCTTTCTCTTTTTATTCATGCCTCTTACGAAAGAAAGACATGAACGGATCCAATCGCTTCTATTGAGAAAAAGGGCTTTGCAAACAATCGATCGATCGAATCGTTCGTAGGGGAACTCACTCTAATTTTTTTATTTGGAAACGGAGATTCGATTCATTCTTTTTTGAATCGTTATTTGCTCAGCCTGTTCTAAATTTCTTACGGATGTTTCGCAGAGCGTCCTGTCTCGATTTTTCCCGTACGGAAGCGCGAAGATTTTTCTTAACCGGAATATACGATTCGGTACTCGCCAAGGTTTTGTGACCGAGAAAATCCTTTACGTGATTCAGAGAAGAACCGTCCGCGATCAGATGCAAGGCTCGACTGTGTCTTAACGTAAAAACCGTGACCGGACTGGAAATCCCCGAACTTCTTCCGATTTCCGAAATGATTCGTTCCACGTTACGCGAAGTCGTATGCGATCCGGAAGTCTTTCCCGGAAACAGATAGGCGTTCGCTACGGTAAAAACTTCCTTCTCGTATTTTTTAATCAACATTCCTAGCTCCGCCGGAATCTCCACGGTTCTCGATTGGGAAAGAATCGGAGATTTGATCTGAATCGATCTTCGTTTTAAATCCAGATGCGTCCATCGAAGAGAGATCAATTCCCCCACACGAAGGCCTCCGAAATAAACCAAACCGCACATCAATTCGTGTTTCGCGTTGATAGATGCGGTTCTTAGAATATTCTGCATCTCTTTAAAAGTGATCGCGTTCGGATTATTGTATTCCCGCACGGGTCTTTGAAAATCGCGGAACAGATCCATCTTCATCACGTCTTCAAAGAACATTTTTAAGGAGCTGACGTTGATTTGAATCGTGGAGGAAGAGACCTTTCTCTTCCTTAAGTGATCCATATAACGGTTCAAGTCCTTGAGAGTGATCTTTTCCGCGGGCTTATCCGCAAAATGCAGAAAGTCTAAATTGTATTTTAGGTAAGTATAAGCCGTAGCTTTCTTGTAGTTTCTCTGCCGGATAATCTTGGTAAGTCTTTCGATCGAGTGTTTGTTCTTTTTTGGAACGTCCAATTCTGACATCTTTCTTCCCTGCTCATCCCGTTTTTAGGGCTCGTTAGTTGCCTTTATACGGTTTTATTATTGTTTTTCTAAAAGCTTTGAAAAAAGGGAACCAAATATTTCTAAAATGTGTCAATTCAATATTCGATTTTCTGCAGAATTCTGGAACAAACCTCTTCGACTTTCAAATCATCGATTTCTAAGTAATAGTCGGAAACGCTTTTGTAGTGGGGAAGCCGAGTTTCCAAAATGTTGCGGTAGGATGTAACGGCGCTTAAAGGAGGGCGGGTCGGATCGTTTTGAATCTTTTCCACGAGAGTTTCCGTGGATCGAGAAAGTCCGAAAACGACTGCAATCGATTTTAAAAGTTCAATTTTGCGGATGCTGAGGATTTCATTTCCTTTTGTATCCAAATCAAATAATATTCCGCCGCCACAATCCAGGATGATTCCGTTGGAAGTTTTTAATTTTTCTAATATTCGAAACTCTAAGTCCCGAAACGCTCTCCAGTCTCCATCATTCTTTTGAATGAAGTCGGGAATGGAAATTCCTCCGATTTCATACACGGCGATCATATCCGTGGAAACGACAGGCATCCCGGTCAGTTTGGAAAGTTTACGGGAGACTTTGGATTTTCCGACCCCCCTGGGGCCGATCAAAGCGAGGTTTTTTTTCAAGCCTGGATTAACTCACGGATATGTTTCTGTATTTCGGGAAGAACCGTATAATACATCTGCAAGTCAGAATCCGTAATTCCTAAAATCTGCAAAGCTTTATTGGAAATCGGATTCGACAATCCCGCGATGTCGATTCCGACACCGGCAGTAATGGTGATCGCATGAGCGACATGAATCACCGAAACCAATTCGGGAAATTCGGTTTCGTTTTCCGGCTTGCTGTAATGTTCCGCTACGTGAATCAATTCTTTCGGAAAATTCCATTTTGCTAACAGTTTCGCTCCGGCTTCTTCGTGGGAATATCCGAAATGTTTGCGTTCCAGTTCTTCAAAAGAAGAAGAATGAGCCTTTAATTCTTCCCTAAGATTTACGATCACCGCAGGGAAAAAATCCGCGAGAATCACCTTACCGATGTTATGCAGAAGTCCGCCGGTAAAAGCGAGATCGGAACCGACTTTGAGTTTCTTTTGTTCGCAGATTCGTTTGGAAAGTTCCGCAACGGTGAGAGAATGAATCCAGTTGTCATCCGCTTCGACCTGATATCCTTTCAGATCCTTCTTCATGATTCCTCTCGCGGCGGTAAGAAGAATGATGTCTTTTACCGTTTTGATTCCCAATGTCATCAGGGATTCCTGAACGGTTTTGATCGGTTTCGCGGCGCGATAGTATGCGGAGTTGGAAAGTTTGATCACTTCGGTCGTCAAACCAGGATCGTTCGAAATTTCTTTTGCGAGATCGGGAATCGCCACGTCCTGTTTTTGAACCATCTGCATCACTTTCGTGACCACGGATGAAATTCTCGGGAGCTGAGCGTCGTTTAAAAAGAGTTGGTCTATTTTTTCTTTCATCTTTTCTTACCTGACCTTGTAGAGGTACTTTTCAAACCCGCCCTTTTTTAAAAGGACACGGCCGTCGTCCAAATACAAGCTGATGGTTCTACCGTCGTTGCCTCCGACGTCTTCCACGATCAAAGGGATTTTATTTTGCTCTAAAATGGCTCTTGCGGTAAGAATGTTCTGTTCGCCGATGTTTTGCAGAAAGCTGGATTGAACTCCCTTGAACATCGAAGCTCCGCCGAATAAACGTACGGAATAATCGCCGGGATTACAACCCATCTCGCTCATCTTCTTAATCAAAAGTGGAATGGCGGTCTCTGCGTATTTATAAGGATTTTTCTGAGAGTCTTTTCCGCCCGGATCTTTGGAAAGCATGAAGTGCGCCATCGCTCCGATCTTTTTATCCGGAGCGTAAAAAACCACGCCGATACAGGAACCCAAAGTGGTTCTCAAAATTTCGGGAGATTGCGCCCCTTGCAGATCGGCGATGCCTACATTGACTACTTTCGTTCCTTTTGCCAACATTGTGTCCAGAATTCCCGGTGATAAATAGATCTAGTTCTCTAAGAAGTAACGAGACATTATTGGATCGTCTTCAATTCTTCAATACTTTTTTGAGACGTTCCGAAAGAAGAGAATCCCACTTCGGAAATCGATTTCAAAAAAGGGAGAATTTCATTTTACTCTCGGATCTCGGTTTCATACACTGCATTTGGAATGGCAAAATCATCACTCAAAGAAAAGACAAAACCCGAGCGTAAAAAAAACGTTCCCAGCTCGGAACCGATCGAAACGTTTAAACTCGGCAAGGTTCCCGTGACGATTCTCGGGACGGCGCATATCAGCCAAAAAAGCATCGACGAAGTACAAAGAATCATCCGGGAAGAAAAACCGGACACGGTCTGCGTAGAACTCTGCAACTCCAGAATGCGTTCCGTAAAGGACAGCGAACACTGGAAGAAACTGGATATATTCAAAGTTTTTAAAGAAAGAAAAATGTATCTTCTTCTTTCGAGTCTGATTCTTTCCGCGTTTCAAAAGAAACTCGGCAAGGGTTCCATCCGTCCCGGAGACGAGATGAGAATGGCGATTTCCGAAGGGGAGAAGATCGGCGCGAAGATCGTTCCGATCGACCGCGAAGTTTCCACGACTCTCAAACGCGCTTGGTGGAACATCGGGCTTTTCAATCGTATGTTTCTTCTTTCCGCGCTTTTGACTTCTCTCTTCGTAAAGGAAGATATTTCGGAAGAAAAAATCGAAGAGATGAAATCCGAAGACGTCCTCAAAGATCTGTTTTCTCAGCTTCCGAAACGTTACGAATCCATTAAGAACGTAATCATCGACGAACGCGATTCTTACTTGGCGCAAAGAATCCGCGACGCCGCCAAAGACGGGAAAAAGGTTTTTGCGGTCGTTGGCGCGGGGCATTTACAGGGAATCATGAACCACGTCCAGGACGAGAAGGAAATTGCACATCTCGACCATCTTCCTCAAAAAACCGCTTTGGATCGTTGGAAGGGGCTTTTGGTTCCCGGAATTTTTCTCGGTTTGATTCTAACCGTTTTTTATTTCGGAGGAAGACAACAAGGTCAGGAATTCGTTCTTCGTTGGATTTTAGTGAAAGGAGGCTTGGCCGCGTTAGGCGCTCTTATCTCGCTCGCCCATCCTCTTTCGATCGTTCTTGCGTTTTTAGCCGCTCCGATCGGAAACTTCAATCCCGTGATTAAACCGGGTTGGGTTGCGGCCTTATCCGAATCCTGGCTCCGCAAACCTTTGGTGGAAGACTTCGAAAGAATCGCGCAGGATTCCGAACACTGGAAAGGTTATTGGAAGAATAACGTGATCCGCATTTTTCTCGTGTTTATGCTTCCTCAGATCGGAAGCAGCATCGGAACCTTTATCGTCACCGCAGACTTATTCCGCGTCCTCAAGGGTCTTCTGTGATCTGCAAACTCCGGATCTTCAAAGTCTTTCTCGGATGGACTTTGTTTGTTTCCGGGGTTTTTTCCCTTCCCGCACAAACCTCCTCTTCCGAATTCGAACCGAGCGTAATCATGGAAGGCTTGGATCTTCAACCGTATCTCACGTATTACGAGGATCATTCGGGAAAACTTTCTCTTCCTGAAATTCAGAAAATCTTTCGATCCGGAAAATCCATTCCCTTGTTCAACAACAGCCTCGGTTATTCCGAAGCAGCGATTTGGATCCGTGTTCCCGTCGCCAATCGGGAGAAGGGCACACGAAACTGGGTTCTGGTTTTCACATACAGTTTGATCGATTCTCTTCAGTTGTATTCGGAACGAAACGGTTCTTTGCCATTGGTCATTTCCGGAGACGAACTTCCTTTTTCGTCCAGGCTCGCAGAACACCGGAATTTTCCGTTTCAACTCAGCGAACCTCCGCTTTCCAAAAACGACTATTACGTCCGCATCCAATCCAAGAGTTCGATCGTGGTTCCTTTGTTCGCGTATTCAAGAACCGAATTTCTGGAACAAACCGCCAAAGAGTATACGACCCTCGGTTTTTATTACGGAACGATGTTGGTCATGTTCGTATACAATCTCTTTCTTCTGTTGACTACTCGCGACAAAAGTTATCTCTTTTACAGTATATTCATTTTTTTTGATATTCTTTTCCAGTTGACCCTGAACGGTTTATCCTTTCAGTTTCTCTGGCCGAACAACCCCGAATGGGGGAACGTGAGCCTTCCGTTCTTTATGTTCTCCGCGTTTTTGGCGGCTTGTCTTTTCGGAAAATCCTTTTTGGAATCCTCGAAAATCACTCCGATCACGAACAAATTCTATTATCCGATCATGGGAATCTGCGCCTTCGGCTGCGTCGGCTCGCTTACGTTTTTCAGTTATACCTTCAGCGTGATTTCGAGCATTCTCGTATTGTTGATCGTTTTGATTCTGCTTTTGGTCAACAGTCTTCAGTGCGCCTGGAAGGGACATCGTCCCGCCCGATTCTTCTTAACTGCTTGGTCCGTTCTGATCCTAGGAAGTTTTTTATACGCGATGAAGGCGTTCGGAATTTTTCCGGATAATTTTTTCACGCAGTGGGGATTGCAGATCGGTTCCGCGATCGAAGTCGTGCTTCTTTCCTTAGGTCTCGCCGATCGGATCAAACAACTTTCGTTGAATCTGGAAACGCAGGCCGCCAATCTGAATCTGCTCAAACAAAGACACGAACAATCCGCGGTTCAATATAAAAATCTCTACGAAGGAGAAGAGGATTTTCTCTTCGATCTCGACGCGAACGGGATCATTACGGGAAGCAACAAATCCATTTCCACCTTCTTAGGGTTCAAGCCGCAGGACGTTCTCGGGAAAAATTTTCTCGAACTGATGTACAACACCGGCGGACTCGAAGACGCATTCAAAAAATTGTATGTGATGGAACGAATGGAAGAATTGTCTTCCAGCGGAAAACCTGTGTATTTCCGCGCGGACTTCCTGCAGAAATACCTCAAGGAACCGAAGGAATTGCAGGTTCGTCTTCAAATTCTCGAACACGAATCGGGAAGGGAGATTTTGGGACGGGCCTTTGAACCCGATCAGGATCTTATGGGAAGATTTTTGGACGAGGAACGAATCGTATTTTCCATGAACAACTATCTTCAAAACGCGGAGTTGTTGAGTCAAAGATTGACGTTCAATCTTGTGCGCTTTACGGACCCGACCGTGACCCTTTCGATCCGCACCAGTCTTCGGGAAATGCTCATCAACGCGATCGAACACGGAAATCTGAATATTTCGAACGAAGACAAGGCAAAGTCCTTGAAAAACGGAAATTACTTTCAGTTCATTCTTGCGCGTCAAAACGATCCGTATTATCGGGACAAAAAAATTCTCGTGGAATATTTTCTTTCCAGACAGAAAGTAGGTTACAGAATCACGGACGAAGGGAAGGGATTCAATCACGCGAGAATCGTCCGAAACGCTCTTGCAAAGACGGACGATAACACTCCCCTTCAAACAAGAGGAGTCGCCTACGCCCTTTCCACGTTCGACGTAGTTAAGTTCAATTCAACGGGAAACAGGGTGACCTTGGTCAAATACTTCTGATGAAACATTCTATTTTTATCATATTCCTAAGTTCGTTTTTGATCTTCGCTTGTGCGGGCAACGGAAGATCCGCGAGACACAACACGGCAAAACCGTTGAATACCGTTTTGGAAGAAACTTCTTCCGCTTTGAAAAAACAAATCCAAACCAACCGCGCGGCTTCTTTCCCTGATAAAAAGAACGCCCTCAAACTCGCGATCTTACCTTTATTAAACGAAAACGGAGCGCCGACCCTGCTCGGAAGCACGATTTCTTCTCAGCTTCTACCGCAGATGTCAGAGCCTGGAAAGCTGATTCTCGTGGAAAAATCGCAACTGGGCCGACTCATCGACGAGCAAAGTTTTCAAAAATCGGGGCTGGTGCTCTCGGACAAAAGTTTGGAAATCGGGAAGTTATCGGGAGTGGATCTTTTGCTTTTAGGAACGGTTCAGTTCAACGATCAGACGTTTTTGCTTCAGCTTCGCGTTGTATCCCTTCAATCGGGAGAAATCCTCGCCTTATCCGAAGCCGTTTTCGATTCGGACGATACTCTTTACAATCAATATCGAATGATCCGCGAACACTAACCGGTCGGTGAGATCGATTCCGACTCGATCAATGAAAACAATTGTAAAGCTTTCTTTTCCGCACTTTTTTAATTTTCTAATTTCTCGGATGCGTTCAAAACGACAATAAACTTGCTTTAATTTCCCTTCAGGAAATTTCGTCTAACGTTTCTTCTTTTTCGGTGCGGTTTTGGTTTTGGTTTTGTTCTTTGCCGCCGAAACGACTCGTTTCGTTTTAGCGGAGTTTGTCGGCTTGGAATCCTTCGACTTAGAAGTCGCCTTGGTCTTGTTAGACGACTTGGACGCCGGTTTTACGGTCGGCTTCCCTTTGGATTGCGAAACGTTTTTCGACTTCGCGGAAGAATTCTTCCCTTGCAAAGTCGGAGAAGAACTTTGTTTCTCTTTGAGTGAAGAAACCGTACGCGACGACGATAAAACGACCTTCTTTTTCGCCTCGTTCAAAACCGCGTTCTTTTCCGCCTCGATCGAAGCCGCGCTCGGATAATGAAAGACGAGATATTCCAAGATCGTTCGGATATTTTCCGCCTTTCGAACTTGATTGTAATTGCCCGGAATGTCAAACCACAGATCCCGTTCTTCTCCGTAAATGGAAGAAGAAGCCGGTAAAAAAATAAATTCCTTCAAAGGCGCAAGAGGATGAAAACGATCCATAAATAAAAACGTCTTAAACAATTCCTTCAAATACGGAGAACCGTATCGAAGACCCGTACCCGGAAGAATCGTAAACAAATGACTTCCACGGAACGGAGTTCCCAAAGTAATCAAACCTCGGATCTTTTGACGACTCCGATCGGGAAGGAGCAACGTCAAAAGACCGCCGGTGTTATGAGCGATCAAAACGGATTTGGGCGGAATCTGATCCATCTGCTTCGCAAGAATCTCGACCGCTTTTTTGGTGCTCCAGAAAAAAGGGGGAATTCTTAAAATTCTCGGTTGATAACCCTTCGCTTCCAGAGCGCGGCGCAGCTTGGAATAAAACAAAGCCCCCGAAAGATATCCGGTTACGATGTAGATATCCCCTCGTGCGAGATTCGGGTCCGTGCCGGTCGGAAACAACGAAGAGATTACAGAAACGATAAATTCTAAAATTTCCGAAAGGAAGTAGAAAAACGTTCTAAAAGCGGATCTGATTTTTTTCATGAGAATGGCTTGAAGTTATGGGGTGAAAAGACAAGACTGTCAGAGTCTTTCATGAAAACAAAGAAGCTGATTCTTTCCCTTTGGATTTTTTTCATCCTCCCTTCCGCTGTCTATTCAAATATACCGACGCACTCCGGGATGGAGAAAAATTTCAAGGAAGCCTGGGGAAAAAACTTTCCCGTTCCTTACGCGAGACTTTTGAAACGGGATCTAACGGGAAAGGGCGTTCTCGTTTATAAAAAAACTCCCGAACGAACCGTTTATATTTATACGTATCTCGTCTTTCTTCCTCTTTACACGGAAAACGAAGAAGTTGCCAAAGAAATTCCGGGTAAAGGAAGAGAAGTAAAGGTGAAACTCTTCTACGAACCTTCGAACCCGTCCGAGAAATTCTCGATCGAGTTCACCGAGTTCGACGAACAATACAACAGCAAATCGGTGGTGCGATGGATTCGATGAAAACGAAATCGGAGGAATTGATCCGAAATAAAATGTCTTCCGAAGGGATGTCGCAGACCTTCATTCAGGACTTTTTAAAAAAGACGGACCAGGTTCGAAACGGGGAAACCGGCATGGTTCGTTGGGAAGAAGTAGGCGATCTGGACCCCGCAAAGGACGAAATCACCCTCGAACAAATCGAAACGGAACATTCTCCCGATCCGGAAATTCTCAAGAACTTGGTCGTCATCAAATTGAACGGTGGACTCGGAACGTCGATGGGGCTTTCCGGTCCCAAATCCCTCATTCCTCTCAAAGACGGAATGTCGTTTCTGGAAATTTTCGCGAAACAATCGCAGGTCATTCAAAGCAAGTATAACGTGTCCGTCCCGTTGATCCTGATGGACAGCTTCAACACGCAAAAGGAAAGTCAGGCGGAACTGAAACGGATCGGATTCTCGCAAAAATTCGCGACTTCCTTTCTGCAACACAAGGTCCCGCGGATTCTGAAAGAGGACTTAACACCGATTCGGTGCCAAAACCCCGATGACGAATGGTGCCCTCCCGGCCACGGAGACATTTGGATTTCCCTTTTGGAAACGGGACTGCTTGATACCCTGATAGAAAACGGCTACAAAATCGCATTCGTATCCAACGGGGATAACTTAGGTGCTACGGTTCATCCCGGAATTCTTTCCTATATGTTAAAGGAAAAGCTGGAATTCTGCATGGAGATGACTCCGAAAACTCTCGCGGACAAAAAGGGCGGGGCGATCTATCGAAGAATCGTAAACGGAAAACCGGAAAACTATCAGTTGCTCGAAACGGCTCAGGTTCCTGCAAATCACATGCACGAATTCGAAGGGCTCGGCAAATTCAGAACCTTTTCGACGAACAATCTTTGGATCGATCTTGTCGCTCTGAAAGAAAGAATTCTTCAGGGAAACTTCGAACTTTCTTTGATCGTAAATCCGAAAACCGTGGAGGGAAAAGAAGTTCTGCAACTCGAAACGGCGATGGGTTCCGCAATCCGCAATTTCAATCGCGTAAAAGGAATCATCATTCCGCGGGATCGATTCGCTCCGGTGAAAAAGTGCGAAGACTATTTGGTCCGCAGATCGGACGCATATCATTTGCGCGACGATTATTCCATCACCATGTCGGAAGAGAGAAAAAAATCGGCATTAGGCGAAGTTTTGATTTCATTGGATGACAAATTTTATAAGAAGATTCAGGATTTTAACCGTCTCTTTCCGGAAATTCCTTCTTTAGTGCGCTGCACTTCGCTTCAAGTCAAAGGAGAAGTGCTGTTTGATCGAAAAATCACGATTGTGGGTGACGTAACGATTGAGAATAACGGCTCCTCGCCTCGTAAGATCTCGGAATTGAATTCAGGAATCTTAGAGTCCGGAAAATATTCCTTTTAGGCTTTACAAAGAAAATCGTCCATCGGATCTTTTTATTAGAACCTTCTTGATGGACGGATTTCAAATCCGCATTCCAACGGATCTTTTGAATACAAAGGCTAAAATGACAACTTCTAAAAGTCCGAAGATCCGCTCCTTTGACGAGGGGGAGATCGAACAATTTAAAAACGTATTCATCAATGAAAACCGCGGGAAACCCATCGTTCTTCTCCGGTTTCAAGATATAAAGTCCTTATCCTTTCTCGATTTTCTTCAACTAGTTCCCACCAAAATCTCCGAGTTGCATCCGGGCGCGGAAAATCATTATTCCTATTATTGTTACGGGGATAAGAAGAATCTACTGATCGGAGTGGCTCCGATTCATACGACGGGCTCCAACGGGTTTTTAAACTTCGATTCGGTGCTCGGGCGTTTCCGCGAGGTTTCGATCAAAAGCGGATCGATGAACTTCGATTTCGGGATCGCAAGAACGCAGTGCAATTATATCTCCTACGTGGACGAGATCTTTCACGAACTGGAAGTTTCTTCTCTCAAGAATTTAAAAGACAATCTCATTCGTTGGAGTTGGACCTATCTCAACCGGGTCAACGATTACTTTGCCGGTGAAAAAGCGGACGCGGTCATTCAGCCGATCATCCACTACAATCACAAGACGCACATGTATTCCATGAAGGGCGGAGAAGTATTCGTGGGCGGAGAAGCTTACGCGGGTTATGCGGACCTGATCCGCGATATTCCTCACGATCAGGATTTGAACCGGATCGAACTTTTGATTTTGGAAAAGCTGACCATGTGCTGCAACGGAGCGCCCGGTCTTCTGAAGTTCAACATTTCTCCTCAGACTTTGATCGATACATTCGATACGGACGAAAAGGTCACGCGCTTTCACAACCTTCTTCTCAATCAAAACTTGAATCCGGCTCTCGTGAGAATGGAACTGATCGAAAAGCCGTATGAAGAAGAAAATATCACTCTGAAAAGCGTCTGCAAGCGGTTCTGGAATTTCGGAATCAGTTTTGCGGCGGACGATTTCGGAGTCAAAAGTCAGAGCCACCAGATCGTTTTGGATTTGGGGGAAATGATCAAGGAATTCAAACTCGATCCGATCAGTTTCAAGTTCAAAGCCGATCAGGATCTTACTAAATTCTTGGACAACCTTGCGTTTATCGATTATTGCAGAAGACTTTCGGACAACCGGGAAGCGATCATCACGGCGGAGGCCCTCGAAGATATCGATTCGCTCAACTTTCTCATCACGCACCAAGTATATTACTTTCAAGCCAATCTTTTCTGTACGAAAATTTCCATCGAAGAATATAAGGAAATCTTTAAGGACATGCAGAATCTTCCCGAAGCGGTCGTGAACAAGATTTTGAATTCAGAAGAACTGCTTCTAAAATTAAAGGAAAAAGGAAACATCTTCAAGCTCGCCAAAGAACTCGAACTCATGCCTTAAAGTCGGGAATCCCGCCGGTCGATCGTCGACGGGCGGGATTCGATCGTGTTTCGAATGTTGCAGTTTTCCTAAATCATTCTTTCAAGAATGAAAGATTCGATTTTTGATTTACGATGCTCGGATCCTTCATCGTAACGGAAAGTGCGTCTCCGGTTTTTTCGATTTCGATCTTGAACTTTCCGTCCTTATCGATGATCGGGGATTCCTCCACGTATTTTCCTTCGAAGATCTTCTTCTTGTTGAACTTAACCGTATAATTGACGTTATCCGAGCTTTCGATCTCCAGAAGAACCTGACTCACGCCGTTGCTTCCGTCCCACGCCATCGCCGTCCAAGGTCCTTTGAACTTTTCCAGTGTGGAATCTCCGCCGAAGGTTCTTTTCTTAGGAGCGGTCACGGCGGTAGAAAGTACGGCGGAAACCGGCAACGAGTTCCCGCTTTCTCCGCCGAGATCGGTCTTGGAAGTAACGGAATACAAAAAGAGAACTTCTTTTTCGGGAATGTCGGCTACATACGAATTCTTATTTCCCGCAGAAGCCAAAAAGGTCCATTTGGAATCCCCTCGCTTCTTGCGAAAAACATAATATTCGGATGCGTCCTTGGTTTTATCCCAAGTGAGGCTGATCTTCCCTGCCTTTGCGTCCAGAACCCCTTTGAGGTTTTCCGGAGAAGGTAGTTTTACTCCTCTTTGTTTGTTCGGATCCGTGAATCCATATGCGAAACTGGAGAACGGGCCGTTCTTTCCTTCCAAGTTCACCGCGGTTACGGAGTAATACGCGTACCGTGCGGGAAGATTCTCATCGATGAATTCTTCCGCTCCGGTTTCGGAAATTTTTTCCCAAGCGCCGCCTCCGATCCAACCGGACTTCACGTATCGAAAGATGTAATACTTCGAAGCCCCGGAAACCTTTCGCCATTTCAACTCGATCTTATTCTGATACGAACCTCGACTCGCGGTCAACCCCAGAGGTTTTGCGGGAGGAGTTTTCGGTTGCGCGGTAAATCCGCTCGCAGCGTCCGAAGGTTCTCCCGTTTTGCCGCCGAGTTTTGCGGAAACGACGTAGATTTCGACGACACCTTTTCGCGCGGCGGAATTATCCACGTAATTGTTGATCTTGGAATTTCCGATCGGGTTATACCGTTTCTGAGTTTTATTCCATTTAAAAATCTGATATTCGGAAGAAGCGTCGCCCGGTTCCCAGGTAAGTTCGATCTTATTATCGTATTGTCCTTGCGTCGCTTTCACTCCGAGAACTTTCGGAGGAGGTTTTAATTCTTCCGTTTTCGCGAAACCTACCACTTCTCCTTGAGACAAATCGGAAGAGGAAGAATCCGTCAGCGTAAGAATCTTATATCGATACGCGAGATTCGGTTGAACTCCGTCGTCATTGAAGCTGTTCGTTCCGGACAAACCGATCTTTGCAAAACCCGAATCTCCCGGACCCTTTCTGTGAATCTCATAACCGATCGCGCCGGGAACGATTTCCCAGTTGATCAAAACCTTATCGGTAAAACTTCCCTGGGAAGCGGTGATCGACGCGGGTGCAACCGGATTGGAATCGCTCGCAACGCTCGTCGGTTCCGGCGTATTGGAATCGGGTTTGCCTTGATCGCTTACCGCTTCGACTTGATCGATCATCACAAACGCGCCTTGGCAGATTCGAGTAAACCAGCGATAATCGATATAACCGTATCCTTGATCGCCCCAATCCGTTCCCCAAGAGTTGATGAACTTCACCGCGTTTTTAGAATCGTCGTAACCGACAAGAGCGATCGCATGACCTCCGTAGGTTTTACCGAGTCCGTCTTTGTAGATTTGATTTCCTTTGATATTGAAGAAATTCTCATATACCAAAATTCCTGCAACCACCGGCTTTCCTTCCGCCAATTGCGCTTTGATCTCGCTCATATCGGTCGTCTTCACGCGTAAGAATTCTTTCGCCTTGTATTTTGCGGCGGCTTCGATGGCGGCTTGCGGGGGACGGGCCCTATAATCGGCGGGATTGTAAGGCATGGTTTCCCAAGGAGCCGCGCCCATTTCCACCATCACGCGCATCGCGTCGGAGATGAGAGATCCGTTGTCCCTTCCTCCGTTGATCTGATTGTAGATAAACGCGGGAGAAAAAACTTTGCTGTAGTCCGGAGTTCCGCCGTTTGTCCGCAAAGACCAATTCTGGGAACTTTTTCTTTCGATGTATTCCTGGAAACTTTTCGTCGCGTAAGCCGTGGACCAAGCGACACAGCTACCTTGTTCGCCTTGATTTCCGACCGGAGGCATGGAAGAGGACAAGTCTACGCTGGAAGCAAGACCTCTGTGAGAGATTCCGTACGGATTCGTTTCCTTCAAAGAAGAAAGAAGTTCGGCGGATTCCTGTTTCATTCCGAGACCGCGCACAGAAGGTTGAGCGACAACGGAAGAATACGCCGTGAACAAAAGAACGGAAGATAAAATAGTATATTTTAAAATTCTCATATACGTTTCCTCTTACTCCCCTTTTTGAGCCTGAATCGTTTCCCGGATTTTGTCCTCGGTCTCTCTGGAATATTCCTTAAACGCGAAAGGATGCGGTTCGTAGAGAGCGATCAAGGAGGACTCGATGCCCTTGCTGTCTTTTACGGTTTTCTGATTTAAGAATAGGATGTAATCTCCTTCCGGAGGAGCGGCCTTCAGCCATTTTCCCAAAAGTTCGGGGAAGATCATAAAACCGATTTCGAATTTAACCGGAAGTTTTTCGGCGCCTTTCCAAGGTTTTAAAATTTCAACGGTGGCGGTCACCGAAATCGAAGTTTCGGAAATTTTTTTCTCGCGGACGTTCGTGATCCGAGTCAACGCGATATAATCAGAATTCTTAACCTGAGTTTCGAGCGTGGGAGGAGTGGGTACCGACCAAAGCGGCAATGTGATTATAAGTAAACCGATCCAAGCAAACGCTTTTAGATTCATCTTTGTCTCCATCTGGCCGATTCTTTTCGACCAAGGGTGAAGTATCGGCCTTCAAATGGACACCGCAAGAAATTTTTTAATTTTTAAAAGCGGATGCGTATTTCGTTTCTTTCCAAAGAATCGAAAAAATTTCGCGAACGGGAACTTTATAAAACGAACTTTCGAAGATCGAAGGAGAAATTCAATCTTCGAGATTGAAGGAAATCGGAACCCGATGCGACATCTTGGTCGGTCTTCCCTGAACGTATCCCGGACTCCAACGAGCCAGTTTCACGATCTTGATAGCCGCTTCGTCGAAGCCGAATCCCGCTTTTCCGGAAGCGATCTTGGCGCCCTGTAAATTTCCTTGTTCGTCGATTTGTACGATCACCACGACTTGTTTGGAAACAATCCCGGCCGATTTCGCCTGCGGAGGGAAAAAATCTCTGAGATCAAAATCGATGATCGGAGTCGGAGTTTTATCCCCGTTATAAGAAAATAAGAATCCGTCCTTATCGGTTCCGTTTCCGGAAAGAGCGTTCGGATTGAGATCCTCGTCGATGGGATCGTCCGCGTTCTGGTTGGAACCTTCCACCCATTCCTGTTTTTCGACCGGAGCGGGAGAGGACGTTCCTCCGATCAATTCGGGGGGAATGTCTTCCAGATCGACTTCCACGTCCTGAGCTTCCAAGTCATCGGAAGAAATCTCCGCCTCGGGAATGTAAGTCGCGATGAAATACGCTCCGATCGTTAGAGAATGCAGGGCAAAGGACGCAATCAGACAAAAACGGAACAATCCGAATTCGACGATCTTCTGTTTGATTTCAGGAACGCTTACCATTCTATCTTTCCCGTTTCGTCTAACGTTTTACCGAAAGAGCAATTTTTGTGACGCCCGCTTTGCGGATCACTCCCATCGTTTCCGCGATTTTCCCATACGGAAGGGAAGAATCGGCCGAAAGAGTCAGACGCATGTTCGGTCTGATCTTGGAATCCCGTTCGAGATGTGCCTTCAGCTTTTCGATCGAAGTATCCGCTCCTTCCAAAAGAATCTTGCCGTCCTTGGTCAAAGCGACTTGAACCGATTGCGCGACGTTCGGGTCCGCGGCTTCCACTTTCGGAAGGTTGATGTTGATGGATTCTTTTTTCAAAAAGTTCGCGGTGACCATAAAGATCACCAGAAGAACCAGAATCACGTCCACCATCGGGGTGATATTGATGTTGCCTATTTCTTCTCCGTCGCCGGAGGGAGCAGAACCTGCCATATTCGAATTCTCCTTATTCTATTTCTTGCGAGAAAGACTTGCAAGAAACTCTCTGGAAAGAATCTCCAAATTTGCCTGAATCACTTTCAACTTACGGGTAAAATAGTTGTTCGCCATTACCACGGGAATCGCAACTCCCAGACCGGCCGCGGTCGCAAGAAGTGCGGTGGAGATACTTCTCATCACAAATTCCGCTCCCGTGCTTCCCAGAGTTCCCAATCCGTAAAAAGCTTTGATCACACCGAGAACCGTTCCTAAAAGACCGATAAACGGGGCGTTGTTTCCGAGAGTATTCAGAATCGGAAGATGATTTTCGAGTTCGACTCGTTCGCCGATGATTCTTCCTTCCTGCAATTCCGAAAGAGCGTCGTGACCGACTTCGTACTGTTCCGCGGAAAACTGGGAAAACTTCGCGTAGATGTTTCCCGGATTTTCGGAAGCTACGGTTTTCACCGCGCTGAAATCTCCCTTTCTGATTTCGGAAGTTAAGATGGGTAGAATTGCGTCCGTGTTTCTAAGACTTCTGCGAAAGATAAGAATTCTTTCGGTGCCTACTGCGAGAGCGACGATACTTGCTACGAGCATCACTATAAAGATGAACGTCTCGCCGTATTCAACTAAATACATAGTCATAATTTTGGATCCTCTAAATATTCTTTATTTTTTAAAACCGACATCAAAGTCACTCGATTTTCACGGTGTTCTTTTTCGAGACTTGTTAACTTGTTCCTCATTCTCCCGAAATACTCACGCAGGTCTTTGTACAGGAAAACGTTCCGGTGGAAAGTCCCGATATCTGAGAAAGCCCGCCTTCTCCGCAGGTTCCCGCGGAATTTTTATTCACCCAATACGAACGGTTGCAATCCATCACGCAGGCTTTCGCGCGGGGAGTAAACTTCGCGAACGTCGCGGAATTCACCAGGTTATTGCAAAAATTCTGATACGTTCCGGCGGACGCGTCGCCTCCGCTGAATAAAGTCACGATCGCAAGTTCGGAAAGAGGAGTAGGAAGGTCGGGAGCCTTATTCAGACAAATCTGTGCCGCCTGCAAAGAAGCGATACAAGACTGAATCGGGTCCGTAGGCGGTAAAAGTAGATACTGAAGAATCACTCGCTTCTCATTGTCCCGATTGAAACTGTCGTCTTCGTTCGGAAGGTTGTTACAGTTCCAGATTACGTACACGATTACAAAAACGTTAAAGACGTTTCTTACGATTTTTTTAAGAAGAGTGAACGGATTCCGTTTCATTAGAACTTCACCTCGATCCCGATGTTAAAGAAAGGAATGACCGTTCCGCCCGGAAGCGTAAGCGTTCCGAACGTCTGCGACGGTTTCGGGTTGGTCGCAGAGTAAGGGCGCGTAACGTCGAAGTCTTGTCCGGCGACGTTCTGCCTCATATACACGTTGATCACTTCGAAGAACGTATTTACGTAACCCCATTCGTAGTTTAAGAATCGGTCGATCCGAATGTCCAATCGATGATAGTCCGCCATACGTTTCGTGTTCGTATAATCCGCGAGATACGGGTTGTTCGCGGAGGTCGGAATCCAAATCGTTTGATTGTTGGCCGGATTGGAAAATTTACCGCCGTCGTCCCCGACGATCGGAGTGATCGGCATGGAAGTCAGATAAGACCATCTCGCTCCGAACTGCCAATCCTGACTGAATCTCCAACCGAAAACCATGTTGATGATATGAGTTCGGTCGTAGTTGTATAAGGTTTCTTTCGAGTTGTGATAGGTCTGCGCAAGAAGCCTTTGTTCAGGTCCGGTCGCAACGGGAGCCATGATTCCGTCGGGCTTATAAATATTAGAATTTCTGAATGTTTGCGACCAAGTGTAGGAAATCCATCCGAACCAATCCCTCGTTCCGGGAGCCGCGGTTTTACGGATCACGAATTCGTATCCTCTGGAATGACCCGTTCCGTTGTTCGAATAATTCAGAGGTTTGTTCAAGACGTACGGCTGCAATACTCTTCCGTACTGATCCGCGTTCTTTCCGATAAAATCGGTGATGTACGGATCGTCCACGATCAGGTTGGAGAATTCCTGTTTGAATACTTCTCCCTTGACCTGCCAATCGGAAGTGACTTGTTGATCGATCCCTCCGCCGTATTTGAATGCCTTTTGAAACTTCAGGTGAGGGTTTCCGCTTTCTTCGGAGAATTGAGTACTTAACGGAAAGTTAAAGTGTTCTCCCGCTCCTCCGAATACGGTGGTTCCCTTTCCGATTCCCTCGAACTTGTAGGAAAGTTGCGCCTTAGGACCCAAAGCCCCGTTTTTGATATAAGGAATGTAATCGTATCTCGCGCCCGGCTCGAACAGCAAACCGCCGAACTTGAACTTCATCGTAGTATAAGCGTTGTAGTATTTGCTTCGCGCTCGGTTCGTATCTTGTACGGTTCTAAAGTCCGGACTTGCCGTGTCATACGGGTTCGGGTCGGGGTTGTTCGGATCGGTTTGTTGAATCGTGCTTCCCGTCGTTTTGTAATTCAAGAAACGGACTTCGGAACCGAACTCCAGCGTAAAGTGCTTGTTCGGATCCCAATACGCGTCTTGACGAATCCCGTTGTAAGCCCCGCTCGCCCTTTGCTTTCCTTTGATGGAACCCAAGGAAACGTTGTAATCCACGAACGGATCGTAACTGATGACCGTAATCCGATTGGAGAAGTTTTCGATCGGTCTCCAAGTATAACGAATCGCCTGCGTGCGATAACCCTGACCTGCGGAAAGATTTCCACCAGCAAACGCCGCGAGCTGATCCTTGGTAGGATCGTTCTGCGGTTTGGCGGGAGGATTGAGCGCAAAGTCGTCCTTTGCGGTCAAAGAATACAACGAGATCTGATGTTGATCGTTGAAGTTATAGACCATCTTCACTTGAGAATCGGTGTAGCGAGGCAGACGAACTCCGTCAGGAAGAAGACTTCCCCCCGACATGGTGCCTAACGTCTCGAACGTCTTGTCGATATAACCGACTTTCACCGCGCCGAGAATATAACCTTTCCCTCCCGCAAACGTTGTCTGGTAGTTCGCGGAAGCTGCCCAAAGAGAAGTCAAAAAATTTCCCTGGGAACGTTCCACCTTATCGGGAGATTCGATTTCGATCACCCCCCCGAGTGCGTTGTTGAAGTTCGCGGGAAGAACGCCCGTGTAAACGTCCATGGACTTGATCAAGTTTCCGTTGATCGTCGCGGTCAAACCGTCGAAGTGAAACGGATACAAAATCGGAAGATCGTCGTAGAGATAAAGGTTCGTATTGGGGTCAGCGCCTCGGAAAACATAGTTGCTCGCACCGCCGCCGAACGCGGAAACGGGAACCACGCCTGGAATCGTTTCGATCGCACGAAGAGGTTCTCCGAATGTACCGGGCATCCGTTTGATTTCTTCGAAGCGAAGTTTGGTACGGGACATGAGTTGTTTTTCCCGTTCCCCCGTAACGTTGATTCCGCCTTTGGAAACTCCGCCGCCCGCTGTAGAAGCCTTGTCCGTATAAAGAACTACGGTTTCGGAAGTATCTCCTACCTCTTGCCGAATTTCCTGCATCCCCGTGTCTCTTAAAATCCGAAACGTATACGTTCCGGGAGAAGGGACGACCGCTTGAAAGTAGCCTTCCGCATCGGTCTGATAGAATTTCTTGGTTTCCGAAAGACGAACGGTAATGTTCGCTTCTCCCGCGCTCTTATTGCGGGAAAAGACGCGGCCTCGAAAGGAAACTTCCGCAAAGACCTCCGCCATCGGAATCGTAAGAAAAACGAAAAATAAAAACGGAATCCGTTTTCCAAACTTGACGGCTCGTTGTGTGGATCGTTCGAACATCTTCATCGTTTGCCTTACTGTATTTTAGTTTTTACGAATGTTTCCTGGAAGTTGAGATACCAGGGAATATCGTCGAGAGGTTTGTCCACATAGAGCAGAACACAGGCGAAAGGATAAGAAACAAAAGGACATTCCGATCTTGTGATCGCGATCGTGCAAAGATCCAGGTTTTTTTGCTGAACTTCCTCGAATATAATCGGGAATGGCTGAGGAATCGGCGTTCCGCATTTGTTCGCCAAGTAACTCGCCGCGGCATACATCTGACTCTGCGAATCTCCCGCGGAGACGACTTCCGGTCGCACGCAGTTCTGAACGAAAACGAGCGCGGTTAAAATCCAGAACAACGGAAGAATTCTCCCGTTCAAAACGAAGGGTTTCGTTTTGAAAAAGAAAATCAGTTTGTTCAGAAGACTCCGAGAATGCGGCCGAAGGTTCGTCGCAAAGCCGCATTTCCGAAAAACATTCAAAAAATGGAATGTTTCAGCCTTCGCCGACGGGCGGCCCGAAAGAACATTCAAAGAGTTGAATAAACGATGTAAGAGCATATCAATCCTTCTTTTTCCCGCCGACGGAAATTCCGCCGGATTCCTGACCCGCATTGGAGGAACGTTTTCCGCCGCCTACGCTGATCCCCCCGGAAGAAGATTCCGAATTGGATTTTTCATCCTGAGGTTGGGAAGCGGACGTTTCCGCGGCTTCTTTCTTGCGCTGTTCTTCCAATCTCAGTCGTTCGGATTCTTCCTTGTTGCCGATCACGCTTCCTTTTACTTTCAAAACGGAAACCGTTCCCAAAGGAAACATAACGTGCGTTTCGTGCCAAACCTTGATGCCCACAAGACTTCTTCCGCCGGGAACCTTCTGGACCGCCTGGCTCATCGCATAATCGATGCTAATCGGATTCGTGATCGGAATCAAACCGAACACGAAGAACGTGGAGGATTCTCCCTCCGCTTCTTCCAGAATATCGTAGCCGCTCGAGCGGATGATCGTTGCGGATTCGTAAATACCCGGGGAACGCACGCGCCCTCCCGGTTCGAACAAGGTCGCGCCCATACAATTCCCGAAAACGCAGAAGATCAAGACCGCAAATAACTTTATGAAAAACGAATGTAATTCCGAAACGGAAAATCCGGCGGATCCTTTTCCGCCGAAAAACTCCTTTCGAGTTTTTCTATCTTCTTTTTTTACCGTTCTGGTCATTTTGATCCTCGAATTTGATCGCTTCCGCATTGATATGCAGTCTGTTGATGGTGAGGAAAAGAAGAATGTATTTATCCGTCCAATAACGGATGTTGATGAGAGCGTCCGCTTCTTTTTCGGTCAACATCGCGGTAACGACCTTATCGATCGGAGGTTCGGAAAGAGGAACTCCCACGATCGCGATGTCGAACGTGTTCCAAGTTTTGTGACCTTCGACCGGACCGATCACCTTGTATTTACGGTCCGCGACGGGAATATTACTCGTGGCGATTCCAGCCGACGAAGTCGCGCAGTTCGCCAAAATCAGGGAAATCAAAAATACGGAGAGAATTTGAAAAGCTTTCACGGTACCTGCCTGCAACCCAAGTTCGCTGATAATCCCGAGACGTTCTTTTTGTTTTTCTTGTCTCAAGAACAGTATATCTACCAGATACTATCTGTCAGATATACGTGCAAGAATAAATTTTTTCCTAGGCGAACCGGATCGAATCCTTTTGATAAATTGTATTCTTCATTTTCCGAAAGGAATGACAATCTCATAGAAAAAAAGTTCCGTTTTGGGAAAAAATAGGATTCGAAAAAAGAGGCTTTTGAGAGGGGTTTTCCCTATGTTTTGGGAACAAATCCCGGCTTGGAAAGGTCCGAGAAAAAATCTAACCGTACAAACGTTTGCGGTATTCCGCGATCAACTTCTCCGCGGCTTGAAAGGAACTGATTCGGTGACGGCTAACTTTGTCCTCGAGTTCCTCGTAAAGATCCTTCATGCGCGTATAAAAATCGCTCATCAAATGTTCGGAAACGGTTTCTTCCAACCAATATTTGGCCTGGTTCGTTCTTCGAATCTCGAAGTATCCGTTTGACTTTACGGTTTTTTCATATTCCTGGATCTGTTTCCAAATTTCTCCGATTCCTTCTCCCGTCAAAGACGAGCAGGAAAGTACTTTTGGAATCCAAGTATTTTCATGAGAAGGAAAAAAGTGAATCGCGGATTGAGTTTCGATTCTCGTGGCTTCGGATCTGATTTTGTTGTCTCCGTCGGCTTTGGTCACGGCGAATAAATCCGCCATTTCCATAATACCTCGTTTGATTCCTTGAAGTTCGTCTCCCGCTCCCGCGATGAGAAGAAGCAAGAACAAATCCACCATGGAATGAACCGCCGTTTCGGATTGTCCGACACCGACCGTTTCGACGATGATCGTATCAAAACCCGCGGCCTCGCAGAGATAAATCGTTTCTCTCGTCTTACGCGCAACACCGCCTAACGAATCTCCGGAGGGAGAAGGGCGGATGAACGCGGATTCGTTTCGGGAAAGCTCGGACATTCTTGTTTTGTCTCCGAGAATACTTCCCCCCGAGATTTGACTCGAAGGATCGATGGTAAGAACGGCTAACTTTTTTCCCTGAGAAAGCACGTGCATTCCGAAGGATTCGATGAACGTACTTTTCCCGACTCCGGGAATGCCCGTGATTCCGATTCGGATCGATTTTCCGGAATGAGGAAGACATGCGTCTATGATTTTTTCCGCGAGTTCTTTGTGATCGGCTCGCGCGCTTTCGACGAGCGTAATCGCACGGCTGAGCATCACTCGATCTCCTGCGAGAATTCCTTTTACGAATGCTTCCGCGGAAGGAAGCGGCTTTCGGGAAATTCCGGTGGATCGAATTCCTCCGCTCGAAGGAATCCCGGTTTGTTCTCCGGAGCTCAAAGACGATTCTTCCCTTAGGCGTTTACTTTAGAAGTTTCTAAATCTTTGATGAGAAGTTCCAGAATGTCCGCGGCCGCCTTGGAAATTTTCGTTCCCGGTCCGAAGATGCCCGTTACTCCCGCCTTGTAGAGAACGTCGTAGTCCTGCTGTGGAATCACTCCGCCGGCAATGACCATGATGTCTTCTCTTCCGAGTTTTTTCAGTTCCGCGATGACCTGAGGCACGAGCGTTTTGTGACCCGCGGCCAAACTCGAAACTCCGAGGATGTGTACGTCGTTTTCCACCGCTTGCCTTGCGGCTTCCGCCGGAGTTTGAAAGAGCGGTCCTATATCGACGTCGAATCCCATATCCGCAAAACTCGTCGAAATCACCTTCGCGCCTCGATCGTGTCCGTCCTGTCCCATCTTGGCGACCATGATTCTCGGACGACGCCCTTCCAACGTTGCGAATTTATCCGAAAGCGTTTTCGCGCGTTTGAAATCCGGATCGTCTTCGATTTCCGAGGAATAAACTCCCGAAATCGAACGAATCGTCGCCTGGTATCTTCCGAATACTTTTTCCATAGCGTACGAAATTTCGCCGAGCGTCGCGCGTTTGCGGGCCGCGTCCACCGCGAGAGCGAGAAGATTTCCTTCTCCGCTTCCCGCGCATTTTGTGATCGCTTCGAGCGCGGCGGTCACGTCGGCGTTGTTTCGATTTTTTTTGAGCTCCTGCAATCTGCGGATCTGGGATTCGCGGACGGCAGTATTATCGATATCTAATATATCTAACGGCTTTTCCTCGACGGCCTTGTATCGGTTGACTCCGACGATCACATCCCTTCCGGAATCGATCTTAGCCTGTTTGCGGGCCGCGGCTTCCTCGATTCTCATCTTTGGAATTCCGGTTTCGATGGCCTTTGCGATTCCGCCTAACTTCTCGACTTCTTCGATCAGTTCCCAAGCGCGGTGCGCGAGAGAATGCGTCAAAGATTCCACATAATACGAGCCGCCCCAAGGATCGACTACACGATGAATGTTCGTTTCTTCCTGCAAAAAGATCTGCGTGTTTCTTGCGATTCTCGCGGAGAAGTCGGTCGGAAGCGCGATCGCTTCGTCGAGCGCGTTTGTGTGAAGCGATTGTGTGTGACCCAAAGCCGCGGCCAAGGCTTCGATACAAGTGCGCGCAACGTTGTTGAACGGATCTTGTTCGGTCAAACTCCAACCCGATGTCTGGCAGTGAGTTCGGAGTGCGAGCGACTTTAAATTCTTAGGATTGAATTGTTTTACGAGCTTCGCCCAGAGAAGACGACCGGCGCGCATCTTTGCGATTTCCATAAAGTGATTCATACCGATCGCCCAGAAAAAGGACAATCGAGGAGCGAACGTATCCACGTCCATTCCCGCCTTGATTCCGGTTCGAAGGTATTCCAAACCGTCCGCGAGGGTGTAGGCGAGTTCGATGTCGGCTGTAGCTCCGGCTTCCTGCATGTGATAACCCGAAATCGAAATCGAGTTGAACTTGGGCATGAAATCGGACGTATATTTGAAAATGTCCGCAATGATCTTCATCGAAGGAGCGGGCGGATAAATGTAGGTGTTCCGCACCATGAACTCTTTGAGAATGTCGTTTTGGATCGTTCCGGAAAGTTTGTCCGCGCTGACTCCTTGTTCTTCCGCGGCTACAATATAAAACGCTAATATAGGAATCACGGCCCCGTTCATCGTCATCGATACGGACATTTGATCCAAAGGAATCTGATCGAAGAGAATCTTCATATCGAGGATCGAATCGATCGCAACCCCGGCCTTACCGACGTCGCCGACCACACGTTCGTGATCGGAATCGTATCCTCTGTGAGTCGCGAGGTCGAACGCGACCGAAAGACCTTTTTGTCCGGCGGCTAAGTTTCTACGATAGAATGCGTTCGATTCTTCCGCGGTGGAAAATCCAGCGTATTGGCGGATCGTCCAAGGTTGTTGGACATACATCGTGGAATACGGTCCGCGTAAATACGGAGGAATTCCCGCGGCGTAGTCGAGGTGTTCCATCTTAGCGATGTCTTCCGCGGTATAAACCGGTTTGACCGGGATTTTTTCGGGAGTATTCCACAGAGTTTGTTCGATGGAACTAAACCCTAAATCACCGAGCGCGGATTTTTCCCAATCGGATTTGGAAATTTTTCCGTTGCCCTGTGGCGCATAACGTTGGCGATCAAAACTCGGACGTTTCATTGGATGCCCAGCCTTTTCTGAATCGATTTCAAAGTTTCTAAATGTTGGGATTTGACGTGGATGAAAAATTCGATCCCTTTGGATTTCAGAGAATCGATCTGTTCGGTCGGATTTCCCGCTACGATTCCGATCAAATTGGAGTTTTGTTTTTTCAAAACCGCAAAGGTAGAATCCACAAAACCCACGACTTCTTCGTCGCTCGTGCAGAAGACCACGATGTCGGCGTTCGTTTCTTTCAAACCTTGCGACGCTTCTTCCGGTGTCGCATAACTTCCCGGATCGATCAGCTTGGTTCCCGCACAAGCGAGAAAGTTTTGGGAAAAGATCGCGCGCGCCTTTTTCATCTTGAGATCGCCCATCGGCAAAAGGAGAACGGTCGGAGTTTTACCGGACTTCTTCGCATAGGCTTCCGTTTTCAAACGGATCTCTTCGATTCCGGCTCCGGCTCTAAAGTCGGCGATCGTTTCGCAGACGATTTCGCCCGCCGCACTTTCGATGTCGCCTAACGCACCGCGCAGATTCAATTCGGAAACGGAAATTCTATCTTCTCCGTTCGGATATTGATTGGTTCCGAGTAGAATCTCTTTTCGATTCGCAAGGTTCTCTTCCTTTTTCTTTCTGGACTCGGAGATTTTTTTTTGAATCATTCCTTTTTTCGCGGCTTCGAGAAATCCGCCCGCGGATTCGATCTCGCAGAAAATTTCCCAAGCCTTTTTGGTGATCGAATCGGTGATCGATTCCAGATAATACGAACCTGCTGCCGGATCGACCACCTTGTCCACGTGGGACTCGTGTTTCATCAGAAGCTGAATGTTACGTGCGATTCTCAGAGAGAAGGAATCGCTCGTTTTCAAAACGCTGTCGTATGGAGAAACGCTGATCACTTCGCAACCGCCGATCGCCGCGGACATCGCCTCGGTCGTGGCGCGAAGCATATTCACGTTCGGATCATAGGCGCTGTAGTTGTAACGGCATGTCTGCGCGCTTAAAAATGCGTGCTGTGAAGATTCTTCCTTGGCCCCGAATTCTCGGATGATTTCGGCCCAGAGAATTCTCGCGGCGCGGAACTTTGCGATTTCCAAAAAGTAATCTGGGCCGATGGAAAATTCGAACATCAACTGGGAAGCGATCGTATCCACGGACATTCCCGCTTCGAGGAGTTGCTGCACGTATTCCGCCGCAGCCGCCAATGTAAACGCGAGTTCTTCCGAAATCGTGGAGCCGCCGTCCCGGAACGTGGAAGAAGTGACCGACAAACCTCTGTAATGCGGCCAAGAAGACGCGAATGTTTCCAAAATTTCTTTGAGGCCCGCAATGGAATGTTTTCCCGATCTTCCGTGTTTGAGAAGAATCCGAAACGGATCGTAACCGAGTCCGCCCACAAGAACCTTGCCCTTCGGAAGCCAAGAGAAAATTTCGGGAGAACGTTCTTCCGCGATAAAGTGAAGCGTCACCTGATCAAAAGGGAGTCCGTCGATGAGAGCTTCCAAATCCTTTGCGGAGTTCACCGGAATTCCGCGTTGTGGAGTCGTTTTGTTTTCGATGATAAATCCGATCGCCGTAACTCCGTTGTTCGCGGCTTCTTTGGCCAATCGATTGGCTTCGGAAACGCTCGGAGAATCGAAGTCCTGACGAATGCTCCAGTCCTGCACGAGCTTGCGGGTCGATCTCGCATACGGGAAGGTTCCGGGAAGATTGGAAGTCAGCCACTGCTTGTCGGCGATATCGTCTTTGGTATAAACGGGTTGGATCTTAAATCCTTCCGCGGTTTCCCATACTAACTTCTTCTCAAAGTCGGCGCCTTTGAGATCTTTTTGAATGAGTGCAATCCAGGATTCCCGAGTGACAGGCGGGAAGTCCGTAAATAGTTTCTGGTCTGCCATTTGATTTTTTCTCTTTGATCGAGACTTTTACAAGGCTCTCTTTCTAGGGAACCCTGCAAGACTGGCGTGTAAAGTCAAAAACCCGTCCTCAATTCTCATTTTTGGTTTTGAGGTAATGGGGAATCGATGCCAAAATCGAAAGCGTAAGAGTTCCCACAATCACCCCTAAAGAAACCAATATCGGAATATGAATCTCGTGTCCGAAAACATACGGTGAAAAAAGCGGAAGCAATAACTTCACTCCCACGAATGCGAGAAGAACGCTAACGCCCCGTTTTAAAAATACGAACAATTCCATCACTCCCGAAAGCATAAAATACAGGGAACGCAGCCCGAGGATCGCGAAGATATTGGAAGTATAAACGATAAACGCGTCCGTAGTGATCGAAAAGATCGCGGGAATCGAATCGAGCGCGAACATAATATCGCTGAACTCAACGATGAGCAGAGTGATAAAGGTAGAAGTAAAAACATACTTTCCGTGTTCGATCACGACGAATTTTTCGGGGTGATGCGCTTGACTCATCGGAAGAAACTTTTTCGCGAACTTGATTACGGGAGAAGATTCTGGATGAAAGTCCTCGTCTTCCTGATGGGTAAACATCTTCACAGCGGTATAAAGAAGAAGAATTCCGAACAAGTAGAGAATCCAGTTGAACTGAGAAATCAATCCGGCACCGATAAAAATCATGATCGCGCGGAAAATCAGCGCGCCGATGATTCCCCATTTCAAAATCAGAGGCTGATACTGAGGCGTTATCCGAAACTTCTGAAAGATCATGATAAAGACGAAGAGGTTATCCACCGAAAGGGAATATTCCAAAAGATATCCGGTGATGAATTCGAGGGATTTCGTTTTCCCGCGGTCCGGGTCGTTCGGAGTCTGATCCATCACGTAGATCAAAATGCTGAACGAAATCGCGAGACTGAACCAGAAGAGAGACCAGTAGACGGATTCTCGGAGGGGAATTTTGTGGGCTCTTTTGTTTAATACGAAGAGATCCAAATAAACGAGAAGACCCAAGACCACCGTGAAGATAACGACTAAGACGAATTCTCCCGAACTCCAATATCCCATAATCCCTCTGTGTTTTCCGATTCTTGGGTGACAGAATCGTAGCTCTGTACAAAATTACAATCCCAATTCCCAGAAAGAAGGCTCAGATGATTTTACTCTTATTTTCGATCACCGCTTTGATTCAATTGCTCGTTTCCTATTTTTTCCCGGGCGAAGTCGCTCTCAAATTGGCGACCAAAGTCATACCGATTCTCATTTTGATTTTCTTTTCTTTCTTTGAAGGCAAGTGGAAAGACCGCGCCGGAAAATACGTCTTCGTAGGATTGATCTTTTCCTTGTTCGGAGATACGTTTTTAGGTCTTCCCGGAAACTACTTCGTATTCGGACTCGGATCGTTTCTCGTAGCGCAGATTTTATATTCGATCGGATTCTCCGTTGGAAATCCGGTAAACCTTGTTCGGTTGATTCCGTACTTCGCGTTCGGAATTTCTTTCTACACTTGGATTCTTCCCGGGATCGGAAGTTCTCTTTACGTTCCGGTTGCGGCGTATGTATCGGCCATTTGTGTGATGGGTTGGAGAGCGATCGCCAGAGAATGTCCAAGACCGGAATATTGGAAATCGTTTGCGGGTTCCTCTCTTTTTATTCTTTCCGACAGTCTAATCGCGATGGGAAAGTTCGCGGGGCTTCCGATTCCGATGATCGGAACGTGGATCATGCTGACGTACTACGCCGCGCAGTTCCTCATCTATGAATCCGTGGAAGAAAATTAAATAATTATTGATTCAGTCCGTAACATAACTAAGATAGCTAAGAAATCGGGAGGAATCTTATTATGAATATTAAACCTTTAAAAGAAACGACATTTTTGGAAGCGGTAGCGGCCGCGATCCAACACGAAAAAGATTACTTCGAATTTTATATGAGCACGTATGAAAAACTTCCTCCCGGAGACACAAAGGAACTTTTCGAAAGACTCGCGGAAGAAGTGGACGATCATATCAAGTTCATCACCGAGTTGTACGAACAAGCGGAAGGATCGGAACTCCCGAACCTGAAACAACTCACCGCGATTCACAAATTTCACGAGACGACTCTTCAAAAACTGATGAACAAGGTGGAGAGAACCATTTCCGGTCCTGGAACGAAGGACGCGCACGAGGCGCTCGAACTTGCGATCCGCGAAGCGGAGAACTCCGTTTCTTTCTATGAAAAACTCGCGAACAAATTCGACGACGTGAACATCAAATCTCTTTTCACGAAACTCAAGGACTACAATCACAACTATCAGTCTCTTCTCGAAACGGAATTGAACGGATTGGATCAATCCGGTTCGGGACAACAAGGAACGTTTTTTTGGGACGAACAAGCCGAAGAAGTTGCGAAGGCGGAATCCAAACCTTCCAAGGCTCCATCCGTTCCGAAAAAACCGAAGGCCGCAGCTCCGACTTCTAAACCTGCACCTGCCGCAAAACCCGCTCCCGTAGCTAAATCGACTCCGGCCGTAAAACCCGTCGCTTCTACGGCGTCCGCTAAGAAAGCGGCTCCCGCACCGAAAAAGGCCGCGAGCAAATCCAAACCAGTTGCGAAGAAGGCTGCGCCGAAGAAAAAGGCAGCGGTGAAAAAAGCGGCGGCAAAACCGAAAAAAACCGCTAAGAAGACGGTCAAGAAAGCGGCTCCGAAAAAGAAAGCCGCGGCAAAGGCTAAGAAGAAAAGGTAATCGATTTCATGCAGCCCACCACGATCACCGATTGGAAAGAAATCCAAGATCTGTATCCCGTCAATCAGGAGATGATCTGGTTGAACAATTGCGGGACGACTCCCTGCAATGTGAATACGATCCAAACGGTCGGAGAATATTTGGAAGGGTACGCCCGCAAGGGAGTACTTACCGAAGTGCGCAAATACGCTTCCGTAAAACATACGATTCGAAAGATCGTGGCGGGACTCATCAACTGCGACGTGGAAGAACTGTGCGTCATCCACAACACCAACGAAGGAATGAACTTTCTTTCGCTCGGCTTTCAACTGAAACCGGGAGACGAGATTCTACTGTTGGAAAACGAGTACCCGAGCAATATTTATCCTTGGGAACATTGGAAGGAGAAGGGCGTAAATCTCGGATTCATCCCGATGAGCTCCACACCCGATCAGTTTTTAGAGAACGTTAAGTCCTCCGTCGGGCCTAAAACCAAAATCGTCTCTCTGTCCGCGGTTCACTGGTGTACGGGAATGCCTTTCCCTTTGGAGGAAATCGGAACGTTTCTGGACGAGAAGGGCATCGAATTCGTGTTAGACGGAGCGCAAGGTGTGGGACTTGTCCCCATCGACGTCCGAAAAATGAAGTTGAAATACATCGCCTTCCCCGCTTGGAAATGGCTCTTGGGTCCGCTCGGCTTGGGAATGTTGTACATCCAGCAAGACCGCATCGACACACTCTCGTTTCCGTTCAAAGGAACCGGTTCCGTGGTCAACGACGAAGTCTATTTACCGTATCGGGCGGAACTCAAACCGGGAGCGGATCGTTACGAGATTTCCAGCGGCAATTTTATCGATTGGGTTTACTTTCAATCCACTCTGGAAATGCTCCAAAAGATCGGATTTCATACGGTTATGGAAAGAATCTACGAGCTTTCGGATTATCTCTCCGAAGGAATGAAGAGCGTCGGATTTCAAATCGAACTCGATCATTTTCCGGACAACAGAACGGGGATCGTAGTCGGGTACAAGGAAGGAATTCCGATGGACGAACTCGTTTCCTATCTCAAGAAGAACGGAGTGATGTGCGCGCTTCGATTGGGCAAGGTCCGTTTTTCTCCGCATATCTATAACCGAAAAGATCAGCTCGATCGGGTTGTGGAACTTCTCGGAAGTTTTCCGGGTTGATTGCCGAGGATCAATTTGTCGGTAGTACAAAATTTTTCAGTAAAAAAGCGGCCCCACCCTTATCTTGGGTGGAGGGGTGAGGAGGCGGGAAACCGCGAGAAATTTTTCTATATCAGAAAATCAAACTTTTTGCGAGTAGAAACTATGATTCTTGTCGGAACTCCTACAGAAAATCTCTTCTTTTAGTCCTTAACCTTGATGAAGACAAACAAACTGCAGAAAATCGGAGAAATCGGCACGCTGCTATTTCCGGTCTGGGTTTTAACCGGATCGGTTCTGTCCTTTTTCTTTCCCCAATGGTTCACTTGGTTTACCGGGCCTTGGATCACATACGGGCTCGGCTTTACGATGCTCGGAATGGGAATCACTCTTTTACCCCGGGACTTTCGAGACGTTTTTCAAACTCCGGTCCCCGTACTTGCGGGGGTCGTATTGCAATATACGGTGATGCCTTTATCCGGCTGGGAAATCGGAATTCTTCTGGATTTGCCCGCCCCGCTCGCGACGGGATTGATCGTAGTGTCCTGTTGTCCAGGCGGTGTTGCGTCTAACGTGATTACTTATCTCGCGAAAGGGGATCTTGCTTTATCGGTTTCGATGACCGCGTCTTCCACGATTCTATCGGTCTTTATGACTCCGCTTTTAACGCTCTTTCTCATCGGCAAAGGCGTGGAAGCGTCCGCGAGCGGACTATTCTTGGACACGTTTCAAGTGGTGATTTTACCCGTGGCGCTCGGTGTTCTGCTCAACTTTTATCTCCCGCAAATTTCCAAAAGGATCCAAACGGTTTCTCCGCTCGTCGCCGTTCTACTCATTACGATGATCGTATCTTCGATCTTGGGAGCGGGAAGAGAAAAGATTCTTCAGTCGGCCGTAAGATTGATCGCGGCGGTAGTCGGCCTGCATTCCTCCGGATTCTTTTTCGGTTATATCCTTTCCTGGCTTTTCATCCGAAAACAAAAAACGTCGAGAACAATTTCCATCGAAGTAGGGATGCAAAACTCCGGACTGGGAGTCGTTCTTTCCAGAAATAATTTCCCGGACCCGTTAGTCGCAATACCCGCCGCGATTTCCAGTTTGGTACATTCGCTGATCGGAAGTTTGCTCGCTGCCTTCTGGAGAAAATCAACTCCGAAGGGATAAGGCCGCACCCGCCACGGCGGTCGGGCCACTTCAGGCTCGCGGAGTCCCGCTCGGTCTAAAACGCAAAGATCGAAACGGAAACTCGGCAAAGGAAATTACTTCTCATAAAGCGGATTTTTCAAGCCGCGTTTTAGACCAAGCCTTGCGTGTCCCTTGCGGGTTGTGAACCGGAATGGATCCGATCTCCACCAAAGCTTTACAGTTCAAACTATGTAGGAACTCATACGTAACCGCCTAACGAACCACAAGCCCACCGTTTTTTGGCAGATCCTCGCAAGAAAGACTTCTCGGTATCGTTTCCCAAGACTTAAAAAGATCTCGTAAATAAGCGTAAGGATCGATACCTGAGATCTTTGCATTTTGAATTAACGAATAGAATCCCGCGCTCGCAGTTGCCCCTTGTGGACAACCGGAGAAGAGCCAGTTTTTTCTACCGATCACAAAAGGACGAATGTCGTTCTCAACGAGATTCGTATCTAATTGCAATTCCGGATGATCCAAAAAGAGAAGCAGTTTTTCCCACTGGCCAGAAAGATAAGAGAGCGCTTTTCCCATAGAAGATTTGGGAGCAACTTCGACGATCCGTTTGTTCATCCAAGAACGAATCTCATCAACGATAGGCTTAGATTCGGATTGCCTGAGTTTCAGATGTTCTTCAGAACTTAAACTTTCTACCTTAGCTTTTGACTCGATTGTATAAAGCTTACCGATTTTCTTTACGATCCATTCTGCTTGCACATTCTTAGAATCGATTTTTAGAATTTCGAAAAATCTCCTCCTCGCATGATTCCAACATCCCGCGTGAAGAATCTTAGATTTAACTTTCAACAAAGAATCGTAAGATTCAAAACCGTCCGTTTGGATGATTCCTTCAAATCCCTGGATCCATTCTTCTAAAAACTTAGCGCTCCGACTCGGCTCATAATGATAGAGAACAACGGGCTTTTCTCTGATGAACCCTCGGATCACCCACATATACGATTTGGATGTATTCAACTTTCCTTCTTCGTTTAACACTTGAAGAATCGTCTCATCGATCTGCAAATACTTCGATTTGAAAAGTTCCCTTCTCACATCCTCGATCATCGGAGAAAGTTTTTCAAAAACTTGAATTGCGGTATTGGAAAGGGTGCTCCTTGAAATATCCACTCCCGATCTCTGGAGAATCCCGGCTTGTCTGTAAAACGGAAGAGCATCCGCAAACTTTTGAGTAAGCGTGTGAGCTAAGAATCCGGAAGAAAGCATACTCTTCTCAGCGATCTGATGGGGAACCGGCGCGATTCTTACGACAGGTAGAGTTTCATCAGAAGTTCCTTCACAATGCTTACACGCATACTTAGGGCGAATATGAACTTCGACTTGTATTTTAGCCGGGATAATATCTAACTTCTCGGACTTGTCTTCTCCGATACGAGTAAGCTCGTGACCACAAGAACAGGTTTTATCAATTTCAGGAATATCATGTAGGATTTCGATTCTTGGAAAGTAGTCCGGGAAAGGTTTTCTTCCCGTCTTCTTTCTTGTATGGCTTTTAACAGGACTAAAAAGACTTTCTTCTTCGGGTTCAGGAGAATCTTCTTGCAAGGAGCTTTCTATTTCGTTAAAAAGAAATCCTTGATCTTTTTCGATCTGACTCCATTTCTCAGTCTTTCTCCCGAAAAGCTGGATCTTCAATCTCTCGATCTGATCCAAATGTTCGGATTCTTTCTGTTTTTGGAGTCGTAATTCTTCCTGATATTTATTATTCTCTAATATAATGATTCTTTTTAGTTCTTCTACATCATCAGGAAGAGAGTTTAGATCCAAAGACATTCGGATTCAGTCTTAATACTTTCTTTTCTTGAGTCAAACATTTTCAACTGACATTCTTGTATTTTAGTTTCTTGTGCTCTTTGAAAAAATCGATCCCATTCAATAGCCAATGAAACCTTTCAACGGGTATTTTATGCACTTCCTCCTCTGAGTTCGGCCACGGGAATTTACTCTCTTCCAGTCTCTTCTGCCAAAGGCAAAACCCGCTCTTATCCCAGTAGAGCATCTTCAGTTTATCTTTCTTGCGATTGCAGAAGAGAAAGACGCTCGCCGAATACGGATCTTTTTTCATCTTTCCTTCTACGATTACAGAGAGCGTATTGATCGATTTCCTTAAATCCGTCGCCCCAGGTCGAAGATACACTTTTCTGTTTCCGGGATTTAACTCCATCGTCCTAAACTAAACTGAACGTTTACTTGGAGCGATGCCTTCCCCGACGTATCTATCTTTAGGGTCAAAAATTCGGCTTCTACCAATGACTGAGAATTTGTCGAGGAAGGAGGAATTTCTACAAAGTCGTTCTTCTCTGAATGCTTAGAACGTCTCTCCCAATGATATCGAAACGTCGTGTATTTGAGGTGTCTTTCTTTACAATACTGAGGCTGGGAAAGTCCACTCTTTGAAAAGTCATCAAACTCTTTGGGCCAATCTATTTTCGTTTTTTTCATCAAAGACAGTTTACAACATTTATACGATTAGAAAAAGGTGCGGTTGTTTAGGCGCTTACACTCATACGGCGTTTCTTCCGGAACATTCTATGTTGCTTCTTGCGTTCTTCGAATTCTCCGTCCAATGATCCCGACTTCGTAGGAGATCCTGCAAATGATTCGAGAAAGACAGAGAGTTTTGCCGCCAAACTTTGAGTAGATCATCATCATCGTCTTCTTCTGTTGAACGCAACTTCGTGGGAGATCCCACAAATTTCGAACGCAAAACGAATTCTTTTCCTCAAACTGAAGCAACGCAGATCGAAACTCCGGCCGGATCCTCTCCTAATCTTAAACTCACAGAAGCCATATTTTTGATATAAAAAACAAACTAACGAACTTTTAATACAAATATGTCTTTAATTTTTTGCTTCGGGAATACATTCCTCAGAAGATGTCAAAAGAACGTTACTCGAGCTCTCCCGTATGAAATTAAATCAGGCAATTTTTCTACCGATTCTGATCCTATCCGTTTTCTGCAATCTTCTGTTCGTATATCAGAATCTAAGCCAAACGAGGAACGTCGCGACCCCGATCCCCGAAGCGGCGGATTGCAATCCACAAAAGAAAGATTTTCGAGAAAGCGTATCGACCGCGGAAATTCTCCCGCATCCGCCCGATTTTCTCGAAGGCAAAAAAATCCGATTCTTTTCCTACACAACCCGCAAGGCAGAAGGCAAGAGATGGATTCTCTTTCAGGAAAAAATCGGAAATCGCAAAAAAGAAACCAAAGTGGACGCAGAGGCGGTTCGATGGTTTTAAAAAATACCGCGCGGATCGTCCTCTTTCTGCTTGTCGTCTGTACGGCCACGGACACTTTTTCGGAGAACGCAAATCCTTCCCCGTTTCGCACCGGAATCCTTCTTTTAAAGGACGGCTCCGCGTTTTCCGGAGAAGTGGGGGAATTCCAAGAATATTATTTTATCCGAAATTCTAAGATCGGAAAAAAAATACCGAAAGAACAAATCGTCGATTTTGTCTCCGAAGAATATTATAAAAATATAAAGAATTCTTCCGCGTTTCGCAGCGCGTGGGAATCGCTTCTTTATTGGAACGCATCGGCCGACGCTCAATGGAAAGGTTTTCCGAACGAAAGCGTCGCTCCGAACGGACAATTCGAGAATTCATACACCCTCTGGGTCAAAGTCGGGCTCGTCCTTCTTACCGCCGCGGCTTATGTCGATACGAATCAGCAAAATCAATCCTTAAAAAACTCTTATTCGGGTTTCAACGATAAGGAAAAACATACATTCCAGAATTCTTATACAAGATATCAAACCCTGGCCGCGATTACCGTCGGTTTTTTTACGTTCACGACGATCAAGGCATACGTTCGTTTCGGAAAAAACGAAACCTACAAAGACTTACAGATACAAAACCGGGAATTGAAACCGATCGGAGAAGGAACGGATACGCGATCTTCCTCCTTCGGAATTCCCGCAATTCAACTCGGCATTACACATCACTTTTAAAGGAAGATCGGACATGGATCAAAACCGAAACATTCAATCTCTAAAATATTCAATTTTTATTATATTTCTTATCGTCTGCTCCTTCGCGACCGCAGCCTGCATCAAACCAGGCTCGGGCAAGCTTCCCCCTTTGTTCGCGTCGAATGTGACCCCGTATTCTCCCTCCGACCTGGGCATTCCTACGCCGACGCCGGATTCACCGTTGGCGACATTGCCCGCAATTTCGGATAACGAGCGCGCTTCGATCGAAGAAGCTTTTCGGATGATGAACGAAAACGGCCAATTGGATCAAAAGTTCGTAAAAGAATCTTCTATGGCTTCGAAAGACGTTTTATTCAATCGCCCTTTGTCCGATTCCGAACTGGAAGCCAAAGTGGAGGCGGAACTCAAAGGCCAATCGGTTCCGACTCCCACCTACGGAACCGAACAGCAAATCTTACAGCAAGAAAGCCAAGCGGCGGATGTTTTTTACGGAAAGGTTGCAAACGATCTTCCGGGTATGACCGTGCCTCAACTCATCAAGGTTCGGGAGAACTTTACGTTGAGCTTGGTTATGATTCGGTTTATGATGGATTACGGAGATCCGGCAACCGGCATCCCTACATCGTTTCTGATCATGGCAAGAGAAAAGGCCGTGGCGATCCGGCAGAAGGTAAACTTGGAATTGATCAAACGCGGAGTGAAAAATTTATGAAGTCTTTTCTCTTCGAAAGAATTTTCCCTTTGTGGCAGCCCTATTCGATCGGAATTCTTATGTTGAAACGAATCTTTATTTTAATCATCGCGTGCATGTTAAGCGCTCACTGTGATAATCTAAAACAGGAAGACTTCGATCGAGGTACAACCGCAGGCATCGATAATAATTTCTTACTTACGTATGGGTTTTTCTTTATTGCTCCGAATCTTGACTTCAATCAATTCTGTCCTCCCACAGATCAGATTCCGATCCTAGAACCCGGAACGTACACAAGGTTTATGCAGGCGGGGGATACATTTATTTTTGATAATCGAGCAAGATTGAATGCTGGTGGCAATCCGAACGTTGCTAGTGGCGCTTCAGAGTATTTTACTTTCATAATCCAAGAATCCGCCGGACAAAACGTGAAATTAGCAAGCCCATATTGTGGAAACAGTCCTGAAGAATACAAAGCTGATGATGATTCAGGACTCTCCGGACAATTAGAAACTCTTGATTTAAGATTAAAAATTCCGCCATTACCCCAAAGAAGATTAGGTTTTTTCTCAAAAATAACGGCAATGAGCGGCTCAGGCAATATTACTTTCACTACACCGACAGCGCAAGACCCTCCACAATAAGGAAATCAAAAATGAATATTCAAACAAACTGTATTTTAATGATATCTATTCTCTTTTTAAATTCATCTCTCTTCGCCGATAAAAATAACTTTAGATATATTTTACCGGATCTGAATCATTCCTATGATTATCTTGTTAATCAAACAAACTGCAATACTCAATTCGATGATTCTAATCCTGAATCCTTTGAGCCGGACAAAACATTTCTCACATTGTATGGGGACAGCCTAGGAGATTTTGTGGACGAAGGCGCATACGGCTATTTCGGTTGGGATAAATATCTGACTCTCATGAATTTTGGTGTTTCCTGGAATGTACAAAACTTAGCGCACGGAGGATTTACAACAAACGATATTTATTATTTTATTCGAGATTGTGCAAACAAACCGGAACAACGTTTCAATTTCAAAACCGCACCCAACGTCGCCTTTGAAATCGGAGGAAACGATTTCTGGCATAACTCCATCATGCTCACCTTCATGCCTTGGAAGTTTAGCGCCGTAGTCGGCAGAGTTTCCTTCAATACCAAGTCGATTTTGTATCAACTCCGAAATCCAAGAAGAAACAAAAATGTCTTGGTAATGGGAAATTTTCCCAATCTCTCTTACAGCCCGACACTCGGAAATACGAACAATTACTTCACGCCGCTCGCAACCCATCCCGACGGAATGTTCACCTACAATATGAGTAAACTACACGAAGAACAAAAAAAGGCAATGTATGAAGAAGCCCAGGCAGCCGCGATCGCCGTGTTGCCGTTCGGTTGGTTGGGACTATTGTATATTCCGATCGATATGAATGAATTACACGGAGATTTCGTACAAGCAATCATCGGAGTCAAACAGGCATACAACAACGCCTTGGCGACGGTTCAAATCCAAACCGGAATCGTAGAATTAGAAATGCTGCATATACAAATCAAAAACTCGGGCACCTCGCCCACGAGTCAGGACGAATGGTATTGGCTGTGGCTGCATACGATCAAAAACAACATCAGTATGGTCACAAGCCTGGGAATGTTCTTTTCACAGGGGCCGTTAGAACAAACCGCCGCGGAGGTGAACTCAAAATACGGAAATGTTCATTTTTTACCCATGTATCATCTTTTTATTCGGCAAAGAGACTGTTTTGAATTCGGTCAGTGTTGGGTCGCCAATCCCTGGCTGTATCAGGATCAAGTCGGACATTTGAACTACATCGGATACACGGTTTGGGCGGGGGCATTAGCCTCCAAAGTGACTCAACTGGATTGGCACAATTCGTTGAGAAACGGACCGCCTCTCTTTAACGGAGCCGTATCCATTCCCGGAAACGATACGGTGGTCACCCCTTTGCCGGAAGAGCAAACCCCTCAACCCGTAGAAGTCCAACCGGAACCGATCGACATTCTTCTTTTGATTTGTCTCTTTACCGGAAAGTGCTGGTGACGTTTCGTAAGTTCGTGCCCGTTACGCTCGGGATGATCGGGGCTTTCCTATCTCATTGTATTCAGGAAAACGCATCCAATCCCAGCCTCCAACTCGCCTTGATCGAAAGACAGTTGCATGTAGTGCCCAAGCCGGAAGTTCCGGATGTGAAAGCATGTCTAGTCAATACGCAAGTCGCAGGAAGAAATATCACGACCTGTTACGAATTGGAAAAGGAAAGATGCAATCTCGATTTTTTCAATAATATCAAAACACAGACAACGCTTCAAAATAGAAGGGACGATCTTACGTTCATCAGTATCAACTTCTCCAATTGCGCGGCGGGAACTGCGCCCTTATTCTTAAAGTATTCCAACCTTCAACCGCCGGTTTCGATGCTCTGGAAAGACGCGTTCGGATTCGACGGAGCCAACACCGAATCTCAGTTTCAATTCACCAATCAGAAAACGTGCAATGGACTCGGACTCGAATCCGGTCCTTTTGTTTCGGGGAGTTTTTCACGTCTGTTAAACGGAAACGAGCTGTCCCAACTCAACGGCTTGGAAGCCGAACTAGCGTTGATACCTCAAACAACCGCAACCTGCATGAACGACTTAAACTTCAGTGCGGAACTGATCAACCTAACGCAGAATATAAAAAACGGGACCTTCCAAAAAGGAATCACCTGCTCCTATCAAACCGGCTCCGGGTATCCGATTTGTCCTTGGAGCATCTAATGTATTCTAAAATACTAATTCGATTTTTTCTCGTCTGTTTTTCGTTCGGTTGTTCTTCAAACAAGATCGAAGAACCCGTCGCCGAAAACTACGTTCCTTATTTATTTTTGACGACTGCAAGCCTGCCTTGTCCTCCGAGAGAATACGCAAATCCTTGGAGTTTTTCCGACTCGAGCGGGGATGTCAAAGCCGGCTTTTTAAATGTGTCAACGGATGGAATAGGGCATCTGGATTTGATTTCGGGAAACATACAGGACAATGCAACTCACGTTCAATTCACCTTAACCCTCGGCAATATACCGGAATCGATCGGAGTCAATACGAACGGGAACGTTTCCGAACCCGAGTTCGAATGGACATATCGGTTTCAAGCGGAGAATTCTTTTAAGATCGGAATCGTACACGTTCCGAACGGAAGTCCCCAAAACATTCCCTTCCGAAACTTGAACGTTTTCGTCTGGCAAAATCTTGAGTTTATGGGAGGATGCGGAAATCTGAATGTACAGGGAAATACCGCGGGATGGGTTTGTGAAAAAAATACGATCCCAAGTTTAAACGAATTGTCTAAAACAAAAACAATTTCGGTCGAAGTTACAAGTAAAAACAACGGTATTCGCTACTCCGATTGCAATTGACCTCCCTCCTTCCATTCCGTTTTTCGTATCGATCATTCTCTTTTCGTTCCTAAAGAATATTATTTTCTCACGCGAAAAAGAACCCGCATCCTCCGTTATAAATCCTATAAACCAAAAAACATGACAAATGTAACGAACCGAAATTTAAAACCGTGACAGCTGGGCGTTGAACGAAGTTCCTCCGGGAGTTACAATCGATTCAAAAAGAGATGGTTAGAATCAAATGTTTCAAACGAATCGAATCGCGGCCTTGCTTTTGTTCGTCGGATTGAGCGCAAACGCTGACGACTTGAAAGCGAAAGAAAACGGAACCGCGGTCGTGACCGCGTATAAAACGATAATGGACGGCTCCGCAAAAAAATCCGTCTGTATGAACGAAGCAATGATCCGAATCATACAACTCAACGAGAATGCGCGTGAATCAAAACCGGACTCTCTGAAAAAGAACTGCGTTTTTTGTCATACCGATTCGGCAAAGGCTTCGTTTTAAAACTAAGTCGTAATTCGATCTTCCTTCCGTTTGGAAAGAAGAATTGTCAATCTCTGCAATTGATCTTTAGCGGTGGATTTGGATTCGGGCAGTACCTTCGCATAAATGTTCTTCAGATGATTTCTCAACGTTCCGTTGGAAACGTTCAAGATCAGCTGAATAAAGGTTCTGCTGTGTCCCGCCTCCAGCAATTCGCAAATTCGGATCTCTTGTTTGGAAAGTCCGAATCCCTCCAAATTGAATTCCTGCCTAGGAAGAATGGAATCCGTTCTAAAAGAATGAAACAAAAGAAAGGAAATAAAGGAACAGGCGCAAAAAGCCGCAATTGCAGTCACGTATAACTCGCGATAGGCGATAGACCTCAAGACAGGCCAAAACAACATTCCTATCGTGACTCCCACCGCGATCGAAATCAGAATGTTAGCCAGGATACGCCAGAAACCGAAACCTGCCGCATTGTACCGATTCAAATAAACGGCAAGAGTTACGGAAAGCGCGGCGTCCGCAACGGGATGGAGCGGAGGCAAGTTGACACCGTGCATGGGAAAAAAATTCGCAAAGAGAGCGAACCACCACAAGAGAAAGACGCCGACAAAAAAGTTCCGCTCAAAGAATACGTTCCATTGAACCGGTCGAACAAAAAGATAAATACAGACGCTAAGGGAAAGAAGATGAATTCCTGCCCCCAAAGCCGCGCCGAACGGCGAGATCATCGGCGATAAACCGAAGGATAACATTCTAAACTCGACGATAAATAAGCGAGGCATCGAAGAACAAAGAAAATCGACGACTACTGCGGCGATCAAAACGATCCAAGTATAGACATTTAGAATTTTCCTGCCTGTGGAAAAACTGGCCATCCCGACAAGTATGGGCGAAAGTAAAAAGAAGGAATGACATTGAAAAATCCACCAAGCCAAGGACGTCTCTTCGTTCATAGAAAGGCACATGGCGGCAGTGCTAAAATTTTGAAATCCGATCGCCAGATAAAACGCGGTCATCAACTTATGAAAGGGATGGTCCCTCCGTACGTTTTCGATTAAACAACTTACGTTGGCGATTGCCGCCATGATCGGTACTACGAAAAAAATTTCCAAGATTGTATCTGTTCTGAAACGGTAAAATGGGAAAAGGAAATCGAACTGTTCTAGTTAGTAATAACTCAAATGGACGAAGTTTGGGCCAGATTTTATTTCATTTTTCACGGGGATTTTCAATGAAGCGATCTCCCCCGTACAAGGACGGTTTCCGTCAAAGCCGCGGCCCAAAGTAATGGAATCCGATATTCCGATTGCCGTTCAAATATCCCCAAATTCCAAAAACCTTTTCTTTTTCGAGAATTTTCCCTAATCCTCCTTGATTTTTCAGCCCTCTCCCATTTTCTAGCAGAATACAACCTCCAGTACGGCCGTTTTTGGGGTTTTCTTTCCAAATTTTCAAACAAATTGGACTGAAAGTGCGGGTTATCCCGTCTACTGATGAGGAATTTATTGAAATCGAGACAGTAGCGCCATGAGAGAAATTATCAAGCTCGTTTGTCAGGAACCAGGCTGTTCGAAAGGAAGAAGTACCTACCTTCTTACTAAGAACAAGAAAGCCAAAACTGAAAAATTGGTTACTAAAAAGTTCTGCAAATTTTGCAGAAAACACACCGAATACAAGGAAACTAAGGTCTAAGATTTCCAGGTAACAGGATGACTGCAAAAAAACCGGCACCGGCATACGACAAAAAAGCTCTTCAAGAAATTTCAGAGCTCCTCCTCGAGAGAAAAAACGCTCTCTTGGAAAAGTATGCCCATTGGGAAGACAACAGCAGACCGTCCGGCCTGAAAGAAATGGGCGATATCGCCGATATCGCCTCGGAAATCAACGAAGAGACCTTAAGTTCGGTTCTTTCCGAAGCGGAAATCGAAACGATCCGCGAAATTGATGTTGCTTTAGAAAAAATCGAAGACGGCACCTACGGAATCTGCGAAGGAACCGGTAAAAAAATTCCGATCGCACGCCTGAAAGCGATCCCATGGACTCGCTACACCGTGGAATATGCGGAAACGCTTTCGAAAGGAAAGGGATTCTCGCGCAAAAGCAACGCTGGAAGTCTTACCGGCGCTTACAAAATCCCATCCGACATGGATTCGATGGACGACTGAGTTCGTTCTTCGATTCGATCTTTTAGTTTCAACCTCTCATTTTATCTTCCTTAAGGAATTGTTCACCTTCTTATAAGAAGAAGTTCAATTTTTCGAAAGACGGATTCAAACGCATTTTTCGATTGAAATCTGAATCTTTTTACAAAATCGTCTTTATTCGTGCCCGGATTATTCAATAAGCTCAGACCCCTTCGAACTCCCACGTTTTTCGGGCTCATTCTTTGCGCCTTTGCCTCTTATCTTTTGTTCCGCGGTTTTCTTTTTGTAAGAGCGACAGAAGGAGCGGGCGTCGTCGCGATCGGAATGATCCAATTTTTATTCGGATTCATTCCCAATCTCTATCATCGCAAGCCGGGAAGAATGTTCACGATGGCCGGAGCCCTCGTGTTACCCGGAATTCTCTACGATTCGACGGTGATTTGGAGTTCTTTGAGCGGATTGTTTACCGGTGCGATCTTCGGAATTTTTCTAAGACAATATATTTCCACGTTTCACTCCCAAACGGTAAACGAAGAAGATCCGATCTTCCGTTTTTTTTACATCAACCGTCCTTATAAATCCGCTCTTCCGTTTTATCAGAATCCGAAAACGGGAATTCTTCTTTTCTTGGGCTTGCTTTTGTTAGAGCGCTTTTTCGTTTATTTCAACGCTCCTCCGTTCAAGGGTTTCGGAATTCTGGATACGGTTTATCTTCCCGGAATCAGTTCAAGATACGCGTTCGGACTCAGCTTGGATTTTATCGGTTCCTGGATGCTTGCGATCCTCTACTTTTTAGCGGAAGAAGCCTCCTCTCACGAAAGCGATTCTCCCGTTAAGTATTGGAGACAAGGTCTCTTTGCGGGAGTATTTTTGAATATTCTACTATTCTTAATTCAGGGTTTGACAAAACATTCCGTGATTCCGTTTACTCCGATGTGGAACGGCGAATACGCGGTCGCCGGTTTTCTGGTCGATACCGGTTCCTTGGGCTGGTTGTTTCCTCTTTTGATCGCGTATTTCTTCCATTATCTTCATTCGAAAGGCTGGAGAATTCCCACAAAGATCGTTTTGAGTCTGGGTTTGATTCTCCCGTACGCGATTTTAGGAACACACTTCAGCGCCGGTTCTTGGATTCTACTTTCCATTCTTTGCATATACTCGTATTCGATTTCTTACTTTCCAAAAATCCGGAACCGATGGTGGAAATGGTCTTACGTTCCCGTTTGTGTGATCGTTTTTATCGCGTTCGTTGTCTTGATCGTTTGGATGGGTTCCTTTCCGTGGGCCTACGAGCCCTGGCAGGAATTCCATCAGGCTTGGGCCAAGGGTTACCGCGGACCGGCGGGTAGTCTGATTCGATTTTTAGAACTCTATTGGGGAGAAGGTTGGATCCAAACCAGATCCGCTTGGAACTGGGTCAAACAATCCGTTTGGATCGGAAACGGAGCAGGAAGTTTCGCATTGAACTGGATCGATTCAAGGTCCACAAACCCGGTTCCCGCGGGAGGAATCCGAGAACTCGGATTGAACTCTTTCGTCTTTTTGTTCCACGACGGAGGGATTCTTTTTTCCGTCGTATTCTTCGTTTGGGTCGGTTTGGAAATCGCGCTCCGCAATCACTGGAAAATCGTTCTTCTTCTTTTGCCGATCGTTTTCCTGTTTATGCCTTGGACGGGAACCGGCGGAGTCGCCGCATTCTTCGTTCTGTGGCTCATCACGTCCTCCAATCAACCGGCGAGGCAATTGCACAGAGCGATCGGGGGAGGGTTTAACCTTTTCGCGCTCCTTGCGGGAACTTTCGTGCTTTTTTACGCGTTAGTCGGAATCGCTCCGAATCTGCGCGGTCCCGAGTTCCGTTATTCGGAATTGAAATCCTATCAGTTGATGGCAAAGCGGGCCAACCTCGTTCAAAACGGAATTCGTTACCACGAGTTTTCCTCCGGAGCAACCTGGGTTTTGGCAAGCCGAGCACCGATCAACCTGCGCGCCTTTGTTCCCGCGGACAAAAAACTTTCCAAAGAAGACAAGGTTTACGTTCGTTGGGCGTTTCTCGGACCGGATTGGATCGAGATTCAATCCAAAACTCTTCCGTTGTTTTCAAGCGCGAGCGCGGTCGGACTCGCGGTTCCGGATCGGGCCAAGTATTTGAGAGCGGAAGTTCTTTCCGGTTCTTTTTTCGGAACCGGCGCGGAAGAGTTCGGAGTTTTTGCGGAAGACTTTGACGGTTTAAACAGGGTGCGCTGATCCCGGATGCGAGATCTGATGAATCAGGTTTTGCAGTTGTTGTTTTGCTCGAACCGAAAATCTCCAGATCAATAATTTCCAAGGCGGTTTTACGAAGATAAAAACGGCCCCGGGTTCGAACTCGGGATCGTCCTCTCGCACGTTCAACCAAACCGGAATCGCAAGTATATTCGGAAATTCTTTTCCTGCGACGTAGAACGTCACGTAAACTCGATCTCCGATTTTCAAGGTCTTTTCGATCGGCGAATAAAATCCCTTCCCTGAAAGAGAATACGCCAAGGAATGATATTCCCGTTCTTCCTGAACGATGGATACGGCGATAAACAAAGGAATCCGCAGTATTCTTTCCCGAAAAAATTTGGGATTGAGAATTCCTCGGAACAACGTCAACACACAAAGCCAAATCGGATAAATCAAAAACAAACCGATGAATTCCGAAGTCCGAATTCCTCCGAGTAAAACGGGAATTCTTTCCGGAAACATTCGATAAATCGAATATAATGCGGCCGGCACTACGATTAAAAAAACCGAAACCGCGATTTTCCCGCGGGAAAGATTTCGGAAAAACGGAATCGGAACAACTTTCGAAATCTGGCTCTGACTCGATCGCATCCAGGAATCGTATCGGGTAAACTTGGAAACCACCGTATAATCGTCCCGAAACAAACCGATGGATTGAAGCACTTCGATCGGAATCATGTTCTGGGAAACCGTAAGAAGATATTCCAAAATCAAAAATCCGGCCGCGAGAATGAACGGTAACAAGGTCACGTAGTTTCCGTCTATGAGCAGAATGTAATTGAAGGTTCCGTGGAGCAGAAAACAGCCTGCGAACGCGTAAAACAAAATCAGAAAATTAAACGAAGAAGGACGGGAATGATAGTATTGCATCACCGCGTACCCGTAGATTCCCCCGGTAAACGTATGGATCGGAAGGGAGGTGACCGCGCGTAAGAACAAAGGCCAGAACTCTAAGATCGGGGCATAAAGAAGATTCTCCACAAGCCCGAAAGAAGCGCCTAACGTAAGTCCGAAATAAATCCCGTCCGAAGTATTATACAAAGATTTCAATCCCTTAAAATACCAAAGGATCACGACGAGCTTCGGAACTTCTTCCAATAGGGAAGAACCTTGAAAGGCCCGGTCGAAATAGGAATTCTCATCCAAATGAGTTTGAATGAACAACTCGGGGAAAATCGCAAGTCCGACCGTTAGAACTCCGGAAAAGATCGCGGATAAATCGAAACTGACTCGGTTCGGATGATAGTAGGTATTGCGGTAGAAAAACCAATAAAACCCGGCGGCGGAAACCGCCGTGCCGAATTTTACAAGGGTGAGGAAGAATTCTTCGAATCCTAAGAAAAGGAACATACTCCTCTTTAATATCGGAATATGCCCCCTTTCATTTGATCGATCAGGCCCTGGAAAGCGTTCTTCTTTTCAAAAGATACGCCGCTGTGGCGCCCGCAGCCATCAGCAGAACCGCGACCAAAATCGCGTTCCTTTTCACGGACAGCAAAAGGAATCCCATCAGACCGGAATCGTCCGGAACCGGGAATACCTTCGCTTCGTTCGTGATATGTTTATACCACTCTTTGTAAGAGGTTCCGTTGGAAGCCACCCAAAGGTTGAATTCCTTGTAACCGGATTGGGATTCCTTGCGGATGTCCAAACCTTCATACGGATATTTCCAAACTCCCGGAACGAGGATCGCCCAAGGAAAGCGGTTGGAATCCAAATACTTGTCCGTTCCGTCCGCATTCTTATACAATCCCGGAAAGTGGATCTCTTTTCCTGTGTTTGTTACCTTGATGAAAATATCGTACGGATAGTTTCCGAGCTTGGTTTTTTTCACGGGAGAATCGAATTCGATTTCAATCGTTGCGATATGACCCGGTTTAAATACGCCTCCCGGATTCACGTTCGGATTGGAAGTGGTCTTGTTCGATTCTTCGTGAATCTGAAGTCCGGCCGTTAAGTCCGCTGCAGATACTGCTTTCGTGCTGGAAGCGGTGACTTCTTTTCCGTCTTCACGCACCACTTTTCTGGTAAATTTTGCGCCCGTGCCTGCGACGAGTTTGATAAAGAACGTGTGTTTGTATCCGGCTCCTCTTGCAACGTGCTGATACGTTCCTCTGAGTCGAATCACGTCGCCCGCTGCGTTCAAGTCTACTTCGTTGTGCATTTGGATCACGTAGTCGTTTAAGTCCGCGTCTCCCGCACTCGGATACAAGTCTTCAAACGCAACGGTACTCACACCTTCCGCAGGCGTGCGGATCATGGAAGCGCGAGTCGGGTCTTGAGGATACGCGTCCAAAGAATCGGGAATTCCGTCCTTGTCCGTATCGGCAGGCGGTGCGTTTACAACCGGAAGAAGAACTTCGTATTTGATCTCTCGGTTGATACCGATGACGTTGATGAGATTGATGATGTTGGAAATGGATTCTCCGTTTGCAGTGATCTCGAGAGTGATCTGACCTACGGAAGTCTCCACTGTGATCGTTCCGGAAACTTTTCCAGCGCTGTCGGAAATTCCTTGGAACAGGATATTTCCCATGTTGTCGGAAACGATTACGGTCGCGCCCGATACTGGCTTGGATTGTTTATCGGTTACGATCAGATTCAAAGGAATGGTCTGGACCGTGTTGTATGTAAACGGAGGAGTTCCTACTTGGTCGTTCACGGTAATCACACCGGTTACGTCCGGAGCGGAGGAACCGCCGGAAGAAGAGCCGTTGCCCGCATTCGGATCGGTTCCCGGTTGAGAAGAACCGTTGGAGCCGCTTCCCGAATTGGAAGAAGAACTTCCGTCGTTGGAAGAAGATCCGCCGGAAGCGACGTTGTCACCGGAATTAGAAGAACCGCCTGATGTGGAAGTACCGGAATCTCCCGAACTTCCCGAAGTAGAACCGCTTCCGGAAGAAGCAGAGGAATCTCCGCTGCCGGAACTTCCACCGCTTACCGCATCGCTATCGCCGGAGGATGAGCCGGTTCCGGATGAGGAACCACCGGATGCGGAAGAACCGCTGTCGGAACTATTCCCCGAAGAAACGGGGGACGGTGGAGTATTTGTCGCGTTGGTAGGATAAACTACCGTATTATTTCCCGTGGTATTGTCCACAATGACAACCGTTCCACCGTTGGAAGCGGACGCGGTTTCGGTGGCGACGCCCGATTGTCCGTTTGCAGGAGTAGAACTACTGGTATCCTGATTGAGCAAAGATAAAAACGGCCAAAGCGCGCCTTTTTTTTTGCCGTTACAACCGACTGCAATGCTTACCGCGAGCAGTATAAACAGAATCTTCTTCATGATCCCTATATCCTTTTTTTAGTTAGAATAAAAGACGAAGAGTACTACATATTAAATACTATTCGGGTTTGAAATTATAGGGGATTTTTCCGATTTCACCAATGACTTTTCCGATCGAAAAAGTCATTCTTCGCTAATTTATGTCTTTTTAATATGGCTTGCGCGCGATATGAAGGACCGCGTTCCCGAATACGAAATTGCGGTAACGCACTTCCTGAAACCCGGCTTTTTCCAGAATGGATTTGAGAGTTTCCTGATCGGGGTAAGAAAGGGAAGAAACAGGCAGATAATCGAACATCTCGTTTTTTCCACCCCAAAGAATATAACCCATAATCGGAACGATTCGGAAGAAGTAGAAGTCGGCCGCCCATCGAATCAAGGGATTTTTTACCTTTCCTACATCTAAGTTGAGGAACAAACCGCCCGGTTTTAACACGCGGAGAATTTCACCGATCGCTTTCGGGAGATGATCCACGTTCCGCAGACCGAATCCGATCGAAACCGCATCGAACCGAGCGTTCTTGAAATTCTTGAGCTGTGTCGCGTCACCGACTTCGAAACGAACGCGGCCTTGTTCGCTTTGTTTCTGCAAACGGGTCTTTGCGATTTCGAGCATGTTCTCCGAAAAATCCACACAAGTCACGTGATCGACGGAGGGAGAATTTTCCAATCGAACGCTGATATCCCCGGTTCCGCAACAGAGATCCATAACGTGAAGGTGGCCGGGAAGATTTTTTTCGATCTCGTTCACCAGACGATTTTTCCAAACTCGATGGAGAAGAAAGCTGTTCCAGTCGTTGAACCGATCGTATTTTTCGGCGATCTTGTTGAAATTCTCCCGAACAAAACCGGCCTTCCGATCGACTTGAGGCATTTGAAATTCGGACATAGGCTATTTGAAAGGATTTCAAAATGTTTCGCTCTGGCAAGGACACTTTTTATTCATAGTGAATAATTGAGTAAATTGTATTGATTCGGTCGAATCTTGAAATAGATCGTGGATCCCTGTTTTACGCGGACTCCGTTTCAACGAACGATTCCCGAATCCCATTTCAGTCGCGCTCAAGATTAGAATGACAAACGAACGTGAACGGATAATCTGCTCTTATCTTCGGAGGTTCTATTCGTGGAGACGTTGTTTGCAAAAGGAGGATGGGTATCGATTCTCATCCTGATCGTAAGCTTTATCAATCTCGGACTATTGATTCGAGTTAGAACCTTTCTTCCCATTCTCAAACGAAAACTTTTATTCCGTTTACAAGACAACGATCAGGACGGAAACAAAGACCGTCAAAACGCGGACTTAAACTTGATCCTCGAAGATCCGGACGAATTTTTTACGCGGGAATTTTTCGTTCCAGAATCGATGATCGCATGGATCCGCAACTTAGCGGGGATCGCGACCATGCTCGGTCTTCTCGGAACCGTGATCGGGATTTCTGTCGCGTTCGAAGAGATGAAAAACGCGGGAACCGTCAGCCTTGAAATTTTTTCCGAAGGAATCCGACTTGCGCTCAACACGACGATCGAAGGACTTTGTGTCGCAATTCCTTCCGTATTAGGGTTTCAATATCTCAAAACCATTCTCCATAAAACGGAGATCGAACTCAAATCCGCCGTGGACAACGGCGTCTCGAATTCGATTCGAAACAGCGAATGAAAAAACCGAACGCAAAACGAAGAAGCCTTCTGGAAGGAGAGGATTCTCCGCTCGACATGACGAGCATGTTGGACGTGGTTTTTATTCTTTTGATCTTTGCGATGGTCGCGATGAGCTTTCAAAAGGAAGTTCATTCTTTGCCGGTCGCTCTTCCGAAGGCGGAAACGAAGTCGGGTGCGGACGGAACCAAAAAAGAAGTATTCTTGTTAAAAGACGGGAAACTCAAATACGGCGTTGCAACTCTCGAAGAAGAGGATTGGAAACGAATCGTATCCAAGGGAGAATTTCAAAACGAAGTCGTTTGGATCTACGGGGATGAGGCCGTCGGTTACGGAAGATTCGTTTTCGTTCTAAACAGTTTAAAGAATTCTAATTTAAAAGAATTGCATTTAGCGGTCAAAAAGGAATAATCAGGACTGTAGTTTGGGATTTTCCTTGTGACGATCCTTGTCCCTTTCGGTGTTCTTTTTCAAAGTGGCGCGCAACGCGTCCTCGAGGGAAATTCCCATCTGATTGGCGAGACAGATTAAAACGAAGAGAATGTCGCCCATTTCTTTCGAGATACCGTTCGGATCTTCCCCCTTTTTAAAGGATTGATCTCCGTACGTTCTTGCCACGAGCCTGGAGAATTCTCCCACTTCTTCCATTAGGATCGCGAGATTGGTGAGTTCCGAAAAATATCGAACCCCGAAGTTTTTGATCCATTCGTCCACTATTGTCTGCGCCTGATTCAGGGAAAGATCGGACTCGTTCATCTTTGTGCATCCAATCGATCCACCAAAATCTCCGTCGGCTCGGGATAACATCCCCCGCTCAAATGATGCGGATCGATGTATTTCTGACAAGTAACCTGCGCGCGGAAGTCGTTCATATCCAGAGGGAATACATTCTTAAATTCTAATACTTCTCTGCGAATCGCCTCCCAAGCGGGATAAAATTCCGCCGACTTCACTCTGGTTTCAAGTCCGCTGTAAAGAAGAGGGGACCACAATACGACCTTGATTCCGTTTTTTTCCGCGGTCTTCAAGAATTGAAAGAGAAAGTTTTTTTGAACCGGAGAGATCGTAATATAACGATAGATGTCGTTGTAATACTTCGCGGATTCCTCTTCGAGTTTTTCGGGAGGAGTGTTCGTAAGAAGAACGTTCGGAATCCCTCCGTTGAACTTATCCGATTCCGTCATGAGCACGTTCCGAATCGCGAGCATCATTTCCTTGGAACTTGGGTCCTTGATTCTTTGCATCGCTTCCTTAAAACGGGGAGGGAACACCGTCGTCCTAAAAACCCTGGATCGCAAAAACGTATCCCAATCGTTTGTCGAAAACTCGTCCGCGTGTCTTAAAAAATACGGAAGATCATACGAATAACGCAGCGGATAACGATTGCAGAAGTCCGTCATCGAATCGGGATAAAATTCCAAAATCGCGTAATCGGGTTTAATCCCCGCGGAAAGAATCTTTTCAAGATTGTAGTTGTGATACGAAAACGGAGCCGACGGCGCGGAAAAATTGTAAACGATCAAATCCTTTCTTTTTTTTCGGATCGTATCCAGGGAGAATTCTCCCATGTGGGACGTTCCGAAAAAGAGCATCGTTTTTTGGTCCGATGCTGCGGCCGACTTTTCCTTTACCAAAGCGGTAAGGACGCGGTCTTTCATTTCGTAAAAGTAATATTCGGCCCCCGCTTCGGTGTACGGGCGAATCCATTCGGAAGACAAAAGTCGATCCAAGGAAAACGCGAAAATAAAAAATGTTAGAGGAACCCAAAGGAGTTTTTTGCGGAATAAAGGAATCAAGTCGGTTTGTTTTCGGTCGTTCATGATTCCTCCTTAAAATTGAAAGTAGATGAAGTCCTGACCCTTTCCGGCGTAATTGGAAAGCAGCAGAACCAGCAAAATTAGAAAAACGGAAATTACGATTTTCTGATGTTTGAAATAGAATCGCGGAGCCTTTTCAAAATACTCGAGAGTATGAAGCAGAAAGCCGCCGATCAAAAACGGCGCTACGAGATTCGTCTTTAAAACCTGTTTGGCAGGTTCCGAAACCCAAACAAGGCCGTGACAAAGAATATGCCAGCTATCGGCCAAACTCTGAGATCGAAAAAAGATCGCACCGATTACGAAAATCGAATATACGAACGAGGCGCGAATCGCAAACCAGAGAAATCCCTTTTCGGGTAGTTTCGGAATTCCCAAACGATCCATCAACCGATCGATCACAAGGCAAAGTCCGTGCCAAAAACCCCAAATAACATACGTCCAACTCGCGCCGTGCCAAAAACCGCCTAACGTGAATGTGGTGATGAGATTGAGATAAATTCTAGGCTCGGAAGTCCTAGAACCTCCGAGAGGAATGTAGATGTAATCCCGAAGCCAAGTCGCAAGCGTAACGTGCCACCTTCTCCAAAGGTCTTGTATGCTCTGACTGAAAAACGGCGCACGAAAGTTGACCGGAATGTTGAATCCCATCAGAAACGCGCAACCTCGCGCGATGTCCGTATAACCGCTAAAGTCGCAATAAACCTGCCAAGTGAATCCCTGCACCGCGAGAAACAAAGAATAACCGTCGTATTCGGAAGGATTGCGAAACACCGGATCGACCAAGGAGGAGATGTTATCCGCAACAAGAATCTTCTTCGCGATCCCCAGTCCCAAAAGATACAAACCGGCGTAGATGTACGAAGGTTTGATTCTTACCTTATCCAGAATCGGAAAAAAATCCTGATGCCTCATGATCGGACCTGCGACCAATTGGGGAAAGAATAGAATGAACAAAGTAAATCGGAAAAAACCGCAGTTTTCTGTAATCTTTCCGCGGTAGACGTCGACCACGAACGCGATGATCTGAAACGTATAAAAGCTGATCGCTAAGGGAAGAATGATCTGAAACCCGAAGGTCTTTTGATCCAAAAATCCCCAACCGGTCCAAGCATAAAAGTTATCCGTAAAAAAGTAGAAGTATTTAAAAACCCCTAAATTGATCAGATCGAGCAGAATGACGGCCCTTAAAACTCCGGGATTTTTTTTCTTAAACAAACTGGATATTGCAAGATAGTTAATATAAAGAATCGCTAATAAATGAAACAGAAACGGAACGTTCCAGGTCGCGTAAAAAACCACGGAAGCGACTACGATCACCCATTCTCTGTATTTTCTTCCGTCGTAAGCCCAATAAAAAACGTAAACACAGAGAAAGAAAAGAAGAAAGAGAGTGGATGTAAAAATCATTTCTTATCCTTCTCCAAAATTCCTTTCAGATCTTTTACAAACGCGTCGGTAAGTTTCTGCATTCCGATCGAGTTCAGATGGATCAGATCGTAATAATAATCCCCGTTTTCCGGCCCGTCCAAAAGATCCTGATAATCGAGCAAAGGCACAGGGTTTTCCGGATGGATTCTTGCAAGTTCCCGCTTCCACACTTCGTTGCGTTCCGGAAGTCTCCACTGCTGGATCAATTGACTGTACGGCGCGACGACTCCGATAATCCGAATGTCTTGTCCGTTTTCCCTGCCGATTCTACGGATCTCGTCGTGCAGAATCTTAAGCCGATCGAAGTATTGTCTCGTTACGTCGTCCTCTACCGCGTTCGACAACGGATTGCTCGAGATGATACAAGTATCAAAGATCGCCTTTTTGTGAAAACGATCCGAACCTTCGGGGATCGGCTGGCCGTTTGCAGGATCGGTTTTTGCGACGCAATCGGGCACGTCCTTGATCGGATACATGCTGATCTTTTCTTTGTAAGAATTCTCGTAATCCCAAGGATCGGAATTCTCCAGTTTGAAACGTTTGCCAATGTCCTTGATTCTCTTGGAAGGACTCAAAATCAGATCTTGAATGTCCCTTCTGTAAGCGATCGACTTCAGAGTGATATAAGCGAGATCGTCCACATTTACGTCGTAGCCGAAACTATAAATTCTCGGATATACTTCCGAACGATCGAACTCGGAGATCATCGCCAGCGTATGCAAGTTAAGAATTTTTTGACCGACCCAAGGAGTTGTGATCTCGAATACGTGAACGACGGTTTTTACTTTTTTAAAATGCGGAAGGGTTTTCAGAACGGCGAGATCCTGAACGATCAATTCCGTTCCCGGAATCGCGATGGATTGAATCTTTTTTCCAAGAGGAGCAAGTTCTTTATTTAAGATCGGAATGGACAAACCCTGATAGGCAACCGATGTCCCGACAACGAGAACATCCGGATCGAACGTATTCCGTTTTTCTAAAACGTGATTCGTGATTCTGGATACGTTGGCAGCGTAGGAATTCTTTTTTAAGAAAGGTCTATAGCAGCCGAATTGCATTCCTGTTTCTAAAAAGACAAGAATCAGAACCGGAATCCAGAACTTAGAATCTTTGATAAATGCAAGATATTCTTTCATAAAAGAAGTTAATCCTAAAACGCAAAGTAGAGGAAGCTCTGACTTTCCGTGATTCCGAAAATCAAAAGCATGAATACGTTCGCCAAAAAGAATAAAACGAACTTCCAACGGCTCTGAACGACTTTTTCTATATTATTTTTATTGAATAGATAAGAAGCCACAAAACAAACCAGAAGCAGAATCCCGTACATGTAGTTTCCATATCCCTTGACTCCGACAAAACCGTCGGGGCCGATAAATAGAAGAGACTTCATCATCGGGATCGCCTTTTCCATCGTTTCGGCGCGGAACATGATAAATCCGAACGTTAGGCAAAACATCGTAAAAACGCGCGCCCAGATATCGTATACGATCCCGCCTTTTTCGTTGAGAAAGACCGCGAGTTTCGTTTTCGCATATTCCCTATTTGCAAGAATCATAATACCTTGCCAAAGTCCCCAGCCGATATAGTGGTACGCCGCCCCGTGCCAAACTCCGGCAAAGAACCAAGTGATGAAAATATTTCTGTAGATCAGAAGGTTCGTTCCCCTAGAACCGCCGAGAGGAATGAAGATATAATCCCGAATCCAGGTAGAAAAGGAAATATGCCAACGGGACCAATGATCCGTGATGTTTCTCGCCACCATAGGAAAATTGAAGTTCGGATCGAACTTATAACCGAACAAACGGGCGACGCCGATCGCGATATCGGTGTAACCCGCAAAGTCGAAGTAGATCTGCCAACCGAACGCGAGCGCCCCGGTCCAAATCTCGATCGGATTCAGAGTCGCATAATTCGCAAAGGTGGAATCCACGACCTTGGCGAGATTGTCCGCAAACACGATCTTTCTCGTAAAACCGATCAGAATCTGACAAAACGCGATTTGAATGTCTTCCTTGGTGACCGGAAGGGGAACTTCCAAGTCGCGAAAGAAGGTTTGCGCGCGAACGATCGGACCCGCGACCAATTGAGGAAAAAAGGAAACATACAATGCGAAATCCAAAAAGGATTTTCTCGCTTCGATCTGACCGCGGTAAACGTCGATCGTATAACTCAAAGATTGAAACGTATAAAACGAAATTCCCACCGGAAGAATAATATCATAATACGCGAATTTAAAACCTGCAACCGGAGTCAGATCGTTCACGACGCCTAACAAGAAGTTGGTGTATTTGAAATATGCGAGAAGTCCGAGGTTCGTAACGAGAGATAAAACGAGCCAGAGCTTTCTTTTTTTCGAACCGGGAGCCGCCGCTTCGATTTTTAACGAAGCGTAAAAGTCGATGACGATCGAATAGAGCAAAAGAACGATGAATTCTTTTCTCCAAGACATGTAAAAGTAAAAGCTCGCACCCAAAAGAAAGATTCTTTGGATCTTACCCTTGAGCAAATGATTGAGGATGAGTACGATCGGGAAAAAAAATAAAAAGTGAAGCGAGTTGAAGAGCATGTTTCGACTTATAGGCTGTTTTTAAAGACCTGAAGAGCAGTTTTTCAAACTAGAATATCCTTACAACTTCAATTTAGGGCTTTGGAGATTTGGAATCTGTGGCAAAAATCCCTATTTTTTCGGATTGGGGCGGATATACTTTTTCGGGAAGAATCGCATCCAGTTTGAATTCGATTCCTTCGATATAACTAACGGATTTTTTCGCGGAACGAGGAAACGTGGAAAAAGAAAAATTCACAAGAAACAAAAGCAAACACCAAGCGAAAAGAAGCGAATGATAAAACGCTCTTGTTCCGAATGCAAACGTTCTCCACTCCAAAGACTTCAACGTCAGACCGGCGAGCAAAATCAAACCGATCGAAGTCCCCACCCAGAACTCGAAAAAATAACCTTCCCACCAAGTATAAAAAACGATCGAAGGAACGAGCCAAAACGAAAGTAAAACGACTTCGATGCGGAATCGTTTCCATACGTTTCGCAAGTTCAATAAAAACAACGAAACGATCGAAACCCAAAACAGAAGATTGAGATTGTAGGGAAGGGCTTCTCTTTGTTCCCAAGACTGCGGTCTGATCCGAAGGCCGTTTTTGACGCCTTCAAAATTCAAAAACGCGTCTCCGATCCCGCGATAAAAATTCATCACGTAGTTTTTTGCTTCCGGAGAATTTCCCCATTTGTCCTTTGTCGCATACAAAAAAAGCCAGTTCGCAAAGTTTCGTTCGCTGTCCAAGGGCGCGCTGAGATTTCGGTTTAATAAAATAAATCCCACGTAGAGATACGATAGAGTAAGAATTCCCACGAGAAGAAAACAATACGCAAAGATAAACCGAAGCTTCCAAGAAAACCGGAATTCTTTTCCCTTCCAGGTTTGAGAAAATAGGATAGAGATCGGAACCAAGGGCAAAAAGAGAATATCGGATTGGTGGAAGTAGACGCCGAAAAGCTGGATCGAAAAAAGGGCCGCGAGCGTAACGGGGGAATGGCCGTTTCTTGCGAAGTAAACGCAAAACAAATAGAGCAGCGCGGTCAAACAGGAATGAATGAGCGGCGTATCGTTGTGTTGGGCGTAAAACCAAAAACCCTGCGAAACATGTACCGCCAGACCCAACACAATGGCGCCTAACGTGTCCGAATAAAGTTTTCGATACATCCAGATAAAAAAGAACAAAAACAAAAGAGCGGAAACCAGAATGCGGAGACGAAGACCGAACATCACCGAATCTTTTCCGAAAATTTCTCTCCAAAGTTTCAAATACAAATATCCCGTGCTTTCAAAACCGAGATGATGCGGATTGTAGAAAATTCTCCAGGTAAGATCCGAATTGATATTATAGGCGTAAACGATCGCGTCCCAATCGTAATGTCTGGAAAGAAAACGAAGATCGAATAAAAAAACGGCAAAGATCAAAAGGATCAGAAATCCGAAAAAGATTCTATTTTGAAGAAACTGTGATCTCATTTGGACTTTGTTTGTTTGCCGTTTGGCATCTTTTCTCTTTTGAACAAATTCACTTGCGATCCGCGATCTGATTTTCTTTTGTCAAGCCGGATTCTTCAGTTGTTCCGACAAACTTTCCGTTCGGAAAAAACTTGCAGCAACGTTCTCTACGTACTGCAAGCGAGTTATTCGGGGCAATCTGAAATTCAAAACATAACTCCAAAAAAACAAAACGGTAAAACGAAATCCAAGCCGGGCAACAAGATCGAAACGGCCGAAAATAAAATCTTAGAACCCGCACAATCTCAAAACTTTCAAATTAAAACGGATCTTCACAAACAGAAATATTCTAAAATTCTAATATTGAAACAAACCGTAAATCAGATTGACATTCGGTCCTCGGAAAAAAAACGGAGAATGCAATCCGTTTTCAGAAGCGATTCCCTCCGAGCGAAGATCGGGCGTTACGATGACGATTCTTTCCAAACCCAAAAGTTTCCGCAAGAATCCAGTTTTATGAACGAGCTGAATTCCGTTCTGTTTTAGGTTCCACTGAAATACGTTCTTACCGAAAAGCCCTCCGGTTTCGAGAAACAAGGTTTCGCCTTTGAGTGAAACGAACGTGAAACAGGTCCTGCCGATAAAACGAACCCAATCGATCACAAACGCAAGACCGATATAACCGAAGGTCAGATAACCGACCGCGAGATACAATCGTTCGTCCTGTAGAATCGGCAGATTCAGCACCTTGGGAATCAGGAGAAAATCCGTGAACTTTTGCAGATACGACGCGGACAATTCTCCCGCAAGAAAACAACCGTATAACACCGCAAAAACGATCAAAGTCACGAGAATCGGAGGGATCGGATTGATCCGTAAACGGATCGCGGCGCCGGAAGCGATCTCGTCGGCGTTTAAGGATTCCCATCCGCCATAGAGTTTCTTTTCTGTTTGTTTCATAGGTTAATGATGCAGTTCCTTTCTGTGTTTCCAAAGATCGATCAGACCTTCTTCGATCTTTTTCGCGGTTTTGTCCCAAGTCCACTGAGAAGCGTCCCAAACCGACGGTCTTTGCAATTTTTTTCTTTGTAATTCCGCAAGCGCCGAAACCCAAGAATCCACGTTCAACGGTTCCGCAAAAAGATCCGTTCCTCGGTCCAAAATTTCATGAAAGACGGGGATGTCCGAAGCGACGCAAATCTTTCCCTCCCGCAGCGCTTCCAATAAAGGTAGACCGAAGCCTTCGTGGATCGAAGGGAAAAGAAAGGCGGAACATTTTTGATAGAGCCAAGCCAACACTTCATCGGCCGGATTCTCCACGAAAAAGATTCCTTCCGATTCCAAGGTTCCTTCTTTGAGAAGTTGCGTCAGACCTTCCGACTTCCAACCCAAACGTCCGGCGATCACCAATGGAAAAGGATACGAGACATTTTGCCGTTTTAATTTTCGATACGCTTCGATGAGAGTTCCGAGATTCTTACGCGGTTCCAAAGTTCCGATTGTAAATAAGAAATTTCCGGGAAGCTCGCGCAAAGGTTCTCGAACCGAAGGAAAGGATTCCACTCCGGGATAAACGACCTTCAACTTAGGATCCAAGTCCGCGCGGAACTTCAAGATGTCTTGTCTCGTATTTTCGGAAAGACAGAACACAAGATCGGCCCGGTTCAACGTCTTCGGAGAAAGAATTCTATGCTGCCAGAAGTTGGCGGTCGTCATCGTTTCCGGCGCGGAACGAAAATTGAGATCGTGATAGTTCACCGCGGTCAACGCGTTCCCGCAAGAAAGAGGAAGAAGCTGCAACGTTCCCCAGAAAAGATCGAGCCGATCTTTTCTGATCCGCTTCGGAATCGTCCAGTTGAGCCAAGCGACGCCCGGAAGTTTTCCGGTCATAAAAAAACGGGAATTCACGTTCGAAAGAATATCGTAAAATACCGTATGAATCGGTTTGTTCGAATAGAGATAGTATTCGAGAGGGGATTCGCTCGTGATCAATCTTCGCAATACTTCCGCAAGATATCTCGAATTTCCCGTGATTCCGTACGCGAGAGGGCGGACGTCGACTCCGACCCTAGGTTTGTATTTGAGTTCGTTGGTTCGAATCGGCGACATGGTTTTTCGGTCGTGCCTAAGTTTAATTCTTCGCCGCGGTTTCCGACTTCGCCGCAACCAAAAGAAGAACGTATTGAAAGATCGCGAAATACAAAAGATAGGAAGCCATCATCAACTTTTCTTCCGTTCCGCCTCCGATCAGGGAACGGTTGCACAGAAGAATCAGGACGGAACTCGCCAGAAACGCAAAGATTACTTTATCCTTTTTGAATAGAATAACAGCGGAGTCGACCGTCTTTTTCCAAAACGAATCGGACGATTTGTTCCAAGCCGGTAAAATCACATTCTCCGCAAACGTCCAAGTCCGATCCAAAAGCAGAGCGGAAGGGACCAAAAGAAAAACGAACGCGTGCACCCACGAAATTCCGCTGAAGATCACCGAAAATACGAACAGACATCCCAAAGTAAATTCCGCTTTTCGCTTCATAAAAACGCGGACAAAAAACGGAATCACGATCAATAAGGAAAGAATAGAATAAATTCCTTTTACCGCGGTTTCGCTGAGTTCCCGGATCGGGTATCCGAGTTGCGATTGATTCAAAACGTCCGCGTAGTTCAGAAAATACTTCGCGAGTGTCGCGTTCAAACTCTGATTGTTCTTCCAAGCGCGGAACAAAGGGGACTTCAGATAATTGTCCAAGATCAACTGCTTCCAAGTCAACGTCATCTCGATCGTAAACGAAGGAGCGTAGACGCAGGGTAGAAAGATCCAGAAAAGCGCAAAGACAAACGTGTAAACGACGGCAGCGTATCTTCTTTGCATCAAAAAGAAAAGAACGAACGCTCCCGGAGTCAGCTTGATCACGATCGCAAGAGAAAGTAAAAGTCCCGACAACCAATCCTTGCTCGTATGTACGGACGCGAGAATCAGAAAGATCAACAGAAAACCGACTTGATTGTTGTTCTGATGATTCTCCAGAAAACGAAGATTCAACAAACATAAAACGACGAAAAAAATCAGATTCCACTTTCTGTTTAAACGAATCGAAAGAATATACAAGGAGCCCAAAAGCGCCGCGAAGTTGAGCGTCATAAAAACCGCGGAAGCAATCTCGTACGAAAAAAAAGAAATCGGTATGAGAAGAAATGCGAATGTCGGAGGATAGATGTACGAGCCCAGACCTTCCATCATATCCTTGAGTTGTAGAAACACCTTCGGAGTGAACGCCTCTTCGATTTTGATTTCACCCGATTGAAGTTTCGCAAGAATCTCGTCGATCTGTTCGAGGTTGTATAAATTGTTTCCTTGGGTAAAACGAACGGATGCGTTATAATAATCCCGGAAATCCGATCGATTCCCCGATTTGGAAATTCCGTTTAGAAAAAGAAGGGAGAAGAATAAAACCGTTCCCGCAAGAATCCAGGTTTTTCGATCTCTCAATTGCATTCTGAAACACTTTTCAACGGCACTGGAAAAGCCAACTAAAAAAGGATTCTCCTGCGGACCGCTCGCGGATCCACTGCAAACCATGTTGTTTGAAGACCTCAAAGAATTCGAGTTCGACTTACCCGAGGAGCGGATTGCGCGTTATCCGGCGGCTTATCGGGACGAAAGCAAACTCATGATTCTCGACGTATACTCGGGAGAAATCAAAACTGAACCTTCGTTTAAGAACATCGTTTCGTATTTGAGAGAAGGGGACATACTTGTCGCCAATCACACGAAGGTAAGCAAACGAAGAGTCTATCTCAAAACCCTGTTGCGAATTCACGAAGCGATGTTCTTGGAAGAAAAAGAACAACTCTGGAAATGCAAAATCCGCAATTCTAAAAAACTCAAACTCGGAGAAGAACTCAAGGACAACCGCACGCAAAAACTCGGATTTACGGTCGCAAAAAAAGAGGAGGAATTTGTTTTTTTAAAACCGCAGCGCGGACTTACGGAAGAAGATTTTGAAACGATCGGAGAAATTCCGATTCCTCCGTATCTTAAAAGAAATGCGGACGTGCAGGATGAAATCCGTTATCAAACTCTCTTTGCAAAAACGCCCGGCTCGGTCGCCGCTCCCACCGCAGGTTTGCACTTTTCGGAAGAACTTTTCGAAACGCTTCGGCGGAAAAAAATCCGGCTTTGCACTCTCGAACTCAAAGTGGGATACGGAACGTTTCAACCTCTCACCGAAGAGAATTTTCAAAATCAAAAACTGCATCGGGAAGAATTCTTCCTGGAAGAAACGATTGCGGAGCAATTAAACGCGGCAAAACAAGAAGGAAGAAGAATTCTTTCGATCGGAACAACGACTTTACGCGCGCTCGAATCCGCATACCAACCGGACACAAAAACGTTCCGAGCGGGACCGGGAGCGACCGAACTTTTCATTCGACCGGATGACAACCTGCAAAGCTGTGAAGGACTGATCACGAATTTTCATTTGCCCGGTTCCAGTTTATTACTGCTCGTTTCCGCCTTTGCCGGAAAAAAATTGATCTTGGACGCCTATCAAAAAGCGATTCGAGAAAATTTTCGATTTTATTCGTACGGCGACGCGATGTTGATTTTGGGAAGAAAAAAATCCGACCGGAATCGAACTTAAAACGGACCAAACAACATTGATTTTCGGTCCAGGCGTTTGAAAAGATGTCGTTCGAGTTTTAAAGAAGAAACAAGTTTCTTTTGTGAAAGCGCCCAAGAATCGATTTTTTCAAAGGATTAAATTTTCCCCTTTGAATTCGTCTAAGAAGCTACAAAGAATTCATACTGATTTACTTATTGATTGATCGTAGTAAGAACATGAGAGAGAATCGTAATTAGTGATCAAAAAAATAACTTCCAACCAAGCGGCAATCCGACTTCACGCGGGAAAACAAAAACCGAAAAACGGGCTCCCCGATTTTTTAGCGTTTCACAGGGAGGAACTCAGTTCTTTGCCGAAGGCTTTGGAAAATCCGGGAATCTTTTCCAATCTTTTGCTCACGGGTCCGGGACTCGAATCCAATCTCACGTTGCTTCAGGAATACATCTCCGGTTTAAAAAAGAATATCAAAGTGATCTGCGATCCGCATCCGGGCTTTTTGACGCTCGCCGGATTTCCCGGAAACACGGAGTATCGTCCCGGAAAAATGGCCGAAGCGGACGGAGGTTATCTGCTTCTTCCGATGCGCGCGCTCACGGAAGATTCCAATCTCTACTTTCTCGTAAAGGAAGTCTTGCAAACGGGGAGAATCGACTTTCTCACCTTGCCGGAAATGACCGGTTCCAAGGAAATGAACCGTTTTCATCCCTCGGTCAATACGCGTTTTCGGCTCATTCTCGCGGGAGAAGAGGGGGAAGTGGACTTTATTTCCGGAGTCGATCCCGACTTTTACGATAGTTTTTCGTTTAAGATTCACCTTCCGTACGAAGCCGTCATGAAGACAAAAAAGAATCTTCAGTTGTTCGGAGGTCTGATTCATTCCTGGGAAAAACCGGGTTATCCGAGTTTTGATTCTTCCGCGGTGGACACGTTACTCGAAATCGCACTTCGCTGGAACGACAGCAAAACCAGACTTTCCCTTTCCTTCGCGGAACTCAAAACCTTCGTGGGAGAACTTCTCGTTCTGTACAAAAAGGAAAAGAAAACTCTCACGAGAATCGACGTGGAATCCGCAATCGAAACGATCGAAAAAAGGATCGCGGTTCATAAGAGAAGATATCTGGAAAGCGTACGCGAAGGTTTGACGACGATCCAGCTGAAAGGGAAAAAAACCGGAAGAATCAACGGTCTTTCGGTGATCTTACTTCATTCTTCCTTATCCGATTTCGGACAAGTGAATCAGGTTTCCGCGCGGGTCGCGCTCGGGTCCGGTAACTTTATCAACATCGAACGGGAAGTGAATCTTTCCGGCGACTTGCACGATAAGGGAGTCTTTATATTACAATCTTATATTAAAGGAATGTTCTCTCATATCCAATCCTTCGGATTGGACGCTTCGATTCTGTTCGAGCAAAACTATTCACCGATCGACGGAGATTCCGCGAGCTGCGCAGAACTTCTCGCAATTCTTTCCGCACTTTCCGGTTTGGAAATTCCCTGCAATATCGCGGTCACCGGAGCGCTTTCCCAATATGGTGAAATTCTTCCCGTCGGTTCCGTGAACACGAAGATCGCCGCTTGGTATGAAGTGATTCAAATCGTCGGTAACACAAAGGATAAATACCGGGTTTATATTCCTACCTCGAATCTGAGAGACTTGAATCTCCCTTCGCATATCCGCAAAGCGATGGATAAGGGAAAATTACAGATTTTCACCTGTTCTCACGTCGAAGAATTGATTCCGGAAGTTTTTGGAATTCCGGCGGGAAAATTCGGCAAAAACGGAAAATATCCGCAGGGAAGTCTGTTCCATTTAATAGAGGAACGAATCGACCGGAAAAAAGAAGAAGAGCACGAATTATAGAAACCAAAACTCGTCCAGGATGAGACAGAATCTTAGAAAAAATTTCTTTCCCTGCGTATCGCGTCTTCTATATTGGAAGAAAGGAAATCAGAACTCGTTTTTTTGAATCATTGTAGCTCTGTCTTTGCAAAGGAATGTTTCTCAACGGAGAAATTTCCAAACCTGTCTTTTGGTCGGAGAAAAGTTTGCTATCTGAACGATTCTCCATAAAATCTTCGTCTAAAACCAGACTTATGTTTGCGTCTGGTCCTTCGACTCTGATTACCGATATTAAAATTAGAACATGAGACTCATCGGGGCGATCAATATTCAATCCTCCTTGCTCGTTAGCGGTTTGTCCGCTATCGGACTCGGACTTCTCATTTCCGTCGGCCAAGTCAAAACCCCCGAAAATTTTCCCGAAATCGAATCCGTTCCTCTGGAAGAAAAAAGCGATCCTTCCAAATCACATCCTACTTGGAAAGGAAAACACGAGGAACAAAAAGACATTCAAGTCTTCAAAATCTCCGGTTCGAAAAAAACTTCCATACTTGAGGGATGGGAAACCGATCGAGGTTTGATGGATGCAAAGGGTTCGAGCTTTACCGGAGTCGGCAACGGTTGGAATCCGTTTCCTTCCCGAAACAACCTGGGTTGGAACCAACCCGATTCTCTCTTTAACGATCAGAACACGAACTGGACGGGCGCGCGTTTTCTCGGCGGTAAACAAGGAAAAGTTCAGATGACTTCTTCCGTTCGTCCTTTGAATCCGTTCGGAGAATTGTCTCCTTCTCTGCGCGGCAGAAAATCCGATCCGTTCGGCCCGGCGGATCGCACCGGAGTCAACCAAGCTACGTTAGACAACTTTGAACTCAGTTATACCGTACTTCCCGGCGTGGAGGCGATCTTAAAAACGGGGAATTCCCTTCCCTACACCGCCGATCAAAAAGATCAGGGTTATTCGATGGCGGGTTTCGCTTTTAAACCGAACGAATACGTCAGCACCAAGATCGTTTCCGGAAGTTCGTTCGGGAACTCGAGCTTAACCGCGAACCGACTTTCGTATTCTCCTCATTCTTCCAACGTGCAGGCGATGAACATCGATCCGAACATCGGAAACAATCCGGTTTTGAGAAATCAGGCCATGGGGAACAGCGGAGGAAGAGTGATCGAATGGCAGGCGAACATCCAACCGATCCAACGTCTTTCGTTTCAGACTTCCGTTTTGAACAAAGAAAAGGACAAGGGTCTTTACAGTCCGGAAGCCGCGCGTTTTTCGATGTTCATCGATTTTACGAAAATCATCCTGAACGTGCGATACAGTTATTCCGCGGACCCGACCACGCGCAACAACGGCCTTTATATCACTCCGGAATCCGACGCGACTACGCTCGGATTTACGATGCTTTTGGATCCGGCCGGAAGATATTCTCTCTTTTTCGGAAACAACTATTACAATCTTCTTTCGCAAAGAAACACGGGAGTCAACACGCAAGTCGACGAACCGCTCCGGTCCTTCTCCGCGAGTTTCCGCGGAAAGACCGGCTTTCAAAACGCGATCTTTTTCATGAACTTCCGAAACAATCTTTCCAAAGGTGTGATTTATACGGACGTCGGTCCGTTCCGTCTTCCTGCGTTTTCCCAATATTATACGGAATACTTCACTTCTTTAGGAATGGAGCTTTCCTTCTAACTTCTTTTCTGGTTGCCCGTTTTTTTCGGTTTAAGAATTTGATCGGGAAGGGCATCTGCGGCTTCGCCCGTCTCGTCGCAATACGGAAATCAATCGCCCATCGACGCAACCGGTTCGAAACGATCGCAGCCGCTTCAGAAAATCAAAAGGAATCAAAGAATGTTCGGAAACAAGTTAGAATCAATGAAGCAGATGAATCAGATGCGAGTGAGAATGAAGAAGCTCGAAAAAGATCTCATGGCCCTCTCGTTCGAAGCGAAATCCAAAAACGACCTCGTAACTTGTATCTCCGACGGAAAACTGAACATCAAAGACATTCTGATCGAAGACGAACTTCTCGCAAAAAACGACAAGAAACTTTTACAAAAGAGCATCAAACAAGCGGTGACCCGTTCCCTCGAACTCGCGCAAGCCGCCGCCGAAGAAAGAATGGCGGAGTTCCGCGGAATGATTCCCGGAATGGAATAAAATCGCGATTTTTGAACCGAGATAAAATCCAATATCAATCGTTTCGAGTTCTTTCAATAGAATGAAAATAATCCAACGGACAGACCGCTTCCGGGCCGCCGGTTTCCGGTAAAAGAAGCGGTTCGCCTTCGTCTTCCGTTCTGACCACCGATTGAGATGCCTGACCCAAACGATACGGGTCGGCGTTCACCTGTAAAATCTTCAAACTAGGAACCGTTTTCTTCAGCAGAACGACTGCCGGTTGTGTTCCGGTGTTGCTTCGTGTTTGATCGATAAAATGAAACTGTCCCGGCTTCAAGTTGCTCAGAGGAATGATGAACGGAAGGGGCTGCGTTTCATACAATCTACGCAGTTCGTTTCCGTCGCTCGTGGCGGGGAAGGGAAGAGCGCCTAACACCGATTCCATGGCCGACTTGAAGTTGGACGCGCCTGCGGAGTCCACTCCCAACTGAGCTTCCGAAAGGGAAGTTTCTCCCGTGGACAACCATAAAAACGCGGCAAACAAACGGACAAAGGCGGCTTCTCCGGAAACACCCAAATCGTTTTTCTGCGCGGGTGAAAGAGCGGTCACCGCCGGAGAAGTCAGAAAAATTTCAGCAAGACTCTGTGCGTCCTTAGCTCGCACAGAGGGTCCGGCAACGGTCTTCTTAAAGAAAGAATTTCTTTCCTGGACGTTCGAACCGGAAACGGTGTACAGATATTTCATAAACGCGTACGCGAACGCATAATCTACGATCGAAGAAAAATTGGCAGAACCGAACAAGGTGGAACCGTTCACACCCCGTGCGCAAACTCCGGAAATATTTCCTCGATAACACTGAATCCGATTCGTCTGCGGAGAATAACCCGCGATATCGCTGGCGACCTCGCTCGTCCCTTCGTTCAACCAGGTTTCGTCCCGCGCCTTCTGCGATTGATAATCGGGAAGTTCGAATTGGAAACGGATCAAGTGTTGAAACTCGTGTGCAATCGTCGACAAAAGAGTATCCGATTTACCGGACGCGACGTCCTTCTCCGCGAGTTCCTTCAATTGAACCGAATCGATATATAAAATTTCTTTTGTGTTGGAACGTACGCTCGATCGGGCGTCGTCCGCAAAAAAATCGAAAGGATCAAAAAAACCGGCCACGAAAGAACCGCCCGGTTTTGCTCCGTCGCGAATATCCAAAAACAAAATATGAACCTTTCCGCTTTGATCCATATCGGAAGGAACACCGAACGCGGCGGTCACTTTCGGAAAAATTCTCTGATCGAATTCGCGAACGATGTTTGCGTAATCCAAAACGTGTTCTTGTCCGTATTCGGCGTAAACCGCGACCGAACTTCCTTCTCCCACGAGATTAGCCTGCAGACAATAGGAGGAATTTTTGGTAATGTCGCGCACCCAGAACTTGCCCGGACCAGAACAACCGATCGCGGTTAGGATCAAGGTTTGCACGTATTGCGTTCCGAGCTTCGGTTTGTCGGAGGGAAAGAAGGAAGGGAAAACACTTTCTAACGAGCAGGCGTTCGAAAAGCTGATCCAGAGAAGAATCCAGAACGTAAGCGCAAGTTTTTTTCCGAAATTCATTCTCATGAAAGATCTTAGACGAAAGAAACTTGATTGAGATTCTCTCTTGCCCCCGTAACTTGTCAGCATCTTGGCGCCTTCCATCCGGAGCAATCAACATTGGATAAAATATTTCCTAAGTTCAACCTGAAAACGCGGAGAATTCTTTCGTTTTTCGCGATTGCCGTTTTTACGATTCAATTCTGTTCCTTAGGAAATGAAAGGCTCGAAAACGAGTCCGCGTCAAAACCCTCTCTCCCCGTTCTTTCCGGGGAATACTATTCTCCGATTCAAAAATTAGAAGAAGGTTATTTTGTAAGACAGTTGTTTCTCGATACGACCGCAAAAAAGGGAAAATTCATCTTCACTCAGTTAAGCGTAACGTTGAGCAAAAACCGGGAAGAAACTAGAATCGAAGGAATTGCAAAAGCGACAAGCAGAGGTTTTCGATTGATTCCCGAATCCTGCCGCGTATTTACCAATCGTGAATCGGGAAACCGATGGGCCCTGTTCCGCGCGTACGACTGCGATCACCTTTCCTTCGAAATCGAATCGAACCAATCCAACCGGATATCCATCGCGCCCGATTTTATTCCGGGAACTCCGATCGGAGTTTATAGAAAATCCGCGTCTTCCGATCCGTCTCGAATCAGCGCGCTCGTTTTGGAAAGCGGCGGAACGATCTTAGAAGTCTGGGGACTCCGACTTTCCCGAGTGAGAAAAAACGCGTCCATCGTTTTAGAAAAAGAGAACGGAAAACGATATCCGGTCCGCGCCCTCGAAACGATCGAGACCACGGGGCAGGTGACCGCGGAAGGTGTTCCCGTCGAAAAAGGGGACATTCTTCTTTATTCGAACCCGGGAGAATCGGGGCCCCTTACGTATTAAAAATATCGAATATTATAAAGGATTTATGTGCATAGGGACGAGCTTGAGATAGGGAAGCTGTTCGCGAATCCAATCCAATTCTTCTTTGGAAAGTTTTAAACCGCTCCACTCGAGATAACGCAAATCCTTCATTTCGTAAACGTGGCGGATTTCCCGAATTTTCGTATGTCCGATTCGAAGTTCCAAAAGATCTTTACAGATCGAAATCGGTTCCAAGGAAGCCACTTCCGTTTCCCGAATATCGAGTTGTCTCAGCTTACATTCCGCACCGATAAACGATAGGTCCTTGATCTTCGTTTTATACAAACCGAGTTTGGTCAGAGTTCCGACGGACGCATAACGTTTCAGATCTTTTTCGTCCACGGAAGTTTCGTTCAGATACAAACTGTGGAGCGCGGGAAGCTTGTTCAACGCACTCAGATTCTTCACCTTGGTTCCGTTGACGTTCAAAAATCCGATCGTCTTTAAGGAACTGAGTTCTTCCAGATTCTCAAATTCGGGATGAAGAATTTCGAGCGAAACCAAGTTCCGAAAATCGACGAGACTGGCCGTGTCGGGAAGTTCGTTCTCGCCAAAGCCGATCCATCGGATTTGATACGGGTAATAACGAAGAATCTTTCCTTCTTTGGAATAGACGGGGATTCCCCCCGAAACCGGTTCTTTTTCTAAAAGCGAACAAGAAAGAAAGAAAAACAATGTAGAAAGCGTAAAGAAGCAACCGACTACGCGCGCGTATCGGTTTTGTTTCCATCGAGTTTCGTTTCGATCCGATCGCATCATACAACGATGAAAACCCAAATGGAAAGAAAGAGAAACCAAATTCTTTTTAAAACCTATGGCAGAAGGATAAGAATCTTGCCGTTTGGCTTTCGATCCAAGTAGATTCAATTTTGGGACAAATTGCAAATAACGTGCCTCCATTCCGTTTCTAAAGTTTTGAGTCTTTGCTCATTTTTGCCTGATTTTGAGTTTGACTCTCATCTTCACATTTTCAGAATGACTCTCAAAGACAGAAGGAGTCATTATGAGAACCATCCAGAAGTATGCTAAAACGGCAGTAATTTTTAGTCTCATCCTCGGAGCGCTCTTACAGTGCAAAAAAGAGGAGAAGGACGATGATACATTGAATCTTCTTTTATTAGGACTTGCGGCAAACGGCTACAACTGTTCCGCCAATGTCGGCGGTAGAGTAGCAGGACTTCCTGCAATGACCGCAACTACATCCGTTCAAACTTTAGTTTACGGAAAAGTTCCCTTTGTGAATCATTCCATCGCGGCCGTAAAAGTTACGGGTGCAGTAAACGGAACGAAAGTCGTTTTTACAGGGCGTAACGTTGCCGACTTCGACGAAGGGACTTCCAGTAATACAAATGCTCCTCTGGTTTACACGGCGTCTTCTTGCCCGTTGTTGGATCCTTCTTTGGATACCGCAAGATCCACGTACACCGGCGGCAGTGAAGGAACTTACTCCGGAAACGGCCCGTTTACGTATACTTTGAACGCGACTAAGGGCGGAGACTATTACTTCGTATTCTATCTCGCGAGCAGAACGGCGGAACCACCGACGACTACGTTCCAAATTCAATAAGATAGTAGCCAACTGAAAATGTATTTGATCCCGAACTTCAGTCCGATATGGAAACAAGCCCTGCTTGGGTTCGGGATTTTCACGCTTCTTATTTCGTGCGCAAGACAACATCCCGCGATCGACGAAGGAGAACTCGCATTTCGACAATCGATTCTCGCGATCCAAAAACAAATCGAAGAAGCGAACAGTTCCAAAATTCTTTCCACCGAACCGAACGGAGACGGATCGTTCACGACCAAGGTCAGAGCGGTTTCGTATGACGTGTGGATCAAATTCAGTTTTTCTAATAAAGCACAAGCCAACGTACCGGACGTTTCGACCGGTTGGGACATCGGCTTTCAGAGATTCAAACTGCAAACCAACGGAGGATTGACCAATTCTTCGGCCCAAGGCGCGGCTTGTTTGACCAATCCGGTTCTTACCGATTTTAACGCCGCGGCTGCGAGTACATCCACGGCTCTCGGTTGCCCGAACGCGGCGTTTTCTCCCGATACGAACGTAATCGAAGTGGCTGCAGGAGGGGTTGAAACCAGATATGTAGGAAGCGACGTTCTCAACAAATGGTTCAACTATACTTTAGCCTTTTTGCAACCGAATAATAAACTGTTCGTGGTTCGTTCTCACACGGGCAACGAGTACTATCTGCTCCAAGTGACGGGTTATTATAGCTCCGAAGGAACTTCGGCATATCCTACGATCAAGTGGAAACAGATCTCTTACTAACCTCTCATGACCGTTCCCATGCGCCGAATTTTTCAACGTAAAACGATTCAGATATTGTTTCTGATTCTTTTTTGTTTTCCCATCGAAGCGCAAGATGAGAAGACGAAACAGGACAATAAAGTTTCCGAAAAAGAATCGCCGAACACGAATACTGCGAAGGAAAACACGATCTCGACCGAACCTAAAAACGGAAACGGTCAAACGGGACAAAACGGCCAGAACGGACAACCTCCCGAAGATTCGCAAATCGTGGTCACCGGTTCGCGCGGAGAACGGAGACTGAAAGATTCCACGGTTGCGACCGAGGTCATCTCCCGTAAAAAAATCGAAGCAAGCGGTGCGAGAAACGCCGCCGAAGTTTTGGAAACGCAACTCGGAATCGACGTGGTTCCGTTTTTCGGAGGATCAAGAGTTCGAATGCTCGGACTTGATTCTCAATACGTTCTTATTCTCATAGACGGGGAAAGAATTTCCGGACGTCTCAACAACGCGGTGGATCTCAGCCGATTCAAGGTGCAAAACCTGGAAAGAATCGAAATCGTAAAGGGCGCCTCATCGGCGTTATACGGAGCTGACGCGATCGGAGGAGTCATCAACCTCATTACGAGGGAAGCGGATAAAAAGCTCAGTTACGAAATGCGGACGACATACGGAAACGGAAGTCGGAAAAACTTCAATACCGAGGGAGAATTCAATACCACGGCCAACATGGGATTCCGCAACGAGATGGTGAGCGGCGCAGTATCCGCAGGTTATAATAAAAATCCTGGATATCGATTGGTTCCTGATTCGCAGGCGACGACCGGAAACGCATACCAAGACTTAAACGCGGGGATGAATCTTACCTTTAACCCGGACGGAAAGTTCAAGGGTAAAACGAGAATTCTCTACCAACACAGGGATCAGAACGGAGTCGACGTAACTCAGTCCAAGGCCGTCTTTGATCGAAACAACAAGACGCACGACTTTTTAGCGACAGGTTCTTTGGAATACGGATTCGGAAGAAAGAATCTGATCTCCTTCCGCGGAAATATATCCAAATGGGAGAACAAATACTACAATAACCAACGAGGTTCCGACGAGCTGGACGTAAAACAGTTGAACGCCGAACTCACTTCTCAGGGAACCGTTCAATTGGATATGGAAGCTTCCGACCGACATTTTATCACGATGGGAGCCGAATCCTTCGCGAACGAATTGGAATCGGATCGATTACAAAATCGTTATGTATATAGAACGAGAAAGGCGGCCTTCTTTCAAGACGAATGGACGATCTCCCGTTCTCCCAGAATCCGAGTGATCCCCGGAGTTCGGTACGACGACGATTCCCAATTCGGAAACCAAACGACTCCGAAGTTCGCGATGCGTTATGACATTCTCCAGAACTTGGTATGGAGAGCGAGTTACGGACGGGGTTTTCGTCCTCCGAGCTTTCAGGAATTGTATCTTCGTTTCGAAAACCCGGCCGTGGGCTACGTAGTGGAAGGAAATCCGAACTTAAAACCCGAGCGATCGATCACGATCAACTCCGATTTGGAATACACGCCGTTCAGTTTTCTTACATTCTCTTTCAGCTTGTATCGAAACGACATCATCAACTTGATTCAATACAAGTTCGATTCCAACAAGGGAAAAGAATTCGCCGAATTCGAATTGCAGAATATCGCAAAGGCATATACGAGAGGCGGAGAATTCGGAGTTCAATACCGGTTCTTAAAACATTTCACGTTGGAATTGGGATACAACCACACTGACACGAGAGACTTAACGACCGACCGTCCTCTGGAAGGAAGAGCGCTTCATCAGGCTTCGGCGAACTTCATCTACAATACACCGAGCGGTTTTCAATTCAACCTGAGAGGAAAACATCTCGACAAACGTCCGTTCTACAGTTCTACGAACAACTTATCCGCAGCGGGACAGGATTACATTCCGACCGAAGTCAAGCTGAACGAAAATCCTCCGGTCACGTACGGGAAACCGTTCACCATCATCAACATCCGCATGGAACAGAAATTCTTTGAAAAACGTTTCGCTTTGTTTGTCGGTGTGGACAACGTATTGAATCAATACGAACTCGCCTACAACCCGACGCGGCCTCGCTTCTACTACGGCGGATTTTCGGCTCAATTTTAAAAAACGGCACGGTTTCGGAGGGCGGCGTAGCTCTTAACGAACCTTTCACACGCGTCGATTGAAAACGGATTTTACCATTCGTCGCTTTCGAATCGATGACGCTTAAATAACTTTATAAGATTCTAAAGTTATTTCTTATTTAAGGTTTTGTAAAATGGAACGCTGACAAGAACGATCACGATCTGAGCGAGTCCGAACACAACCGCGGTCAAAGAAGAATTCCAAGCAGGATTCACCGCAGCGGTAATACGATCCAAACCCACGGAAGAAATCGGACCCAAAAAGAAACCGAGAGAACCGAAACCGGTCAAACCCGCCATGACAAGGCCGTTGTTCTCACGCGTACAAAGAGAAGAAGCCAAACGCAACGATGTCGCAAACATTAAACCCGCACCCAATCCGCAGAACAACAATGAAACGCCGATCCACAAAACGGATTGAAACATTCCGGAAAGAGTCAATGAAATTCCGTAGATCAAAGAACCGATCGCGACCGGAAAGTATTTACCGGTTCGTTTGGAAAGACGGATCGCGGGATACGACAACAAGGCCATCGGTAAAAAAACCAAGGACAACATTCTTCCCGTCTCGGAAGGATTGAGGGAAAATTCTTCGCGAAGACGAAGATTGAGAGAACTCATAAAATAACCCGAAGTGAAGCGATCCAGAAACTGAAACGCCAAGGGGAATAAAAGAAGTGGATGGGATAAAAAGACGATACCGGATTCTTTCCAAGAATGTTTTTTGCTTCGATTGAACTTTTCTTCGGGGACAAATTGATAAACGACCAACGCGAGAAAGAGTAAGATCCCCGAACCCATCCGAAACGGAAGAGTGGGATCGTGTTTACCGAGAAAGCCGAGTGAAACACCGACGGCCCCTCCCAAGGAAAGAAGCATACCGGACAAACCCATCAAGGTGCCGTTTCCGAATTTGAGTTTGGATTCGCCGTGCTCCACGTCGGCGACGGAAGCGAGAAGAAGTCCGATCACGAATACGTGCGCGCCTCCTTCCAAAAAACGAAGCAGTAGAAGGGTGGCGAGATTGTCCGCATACGGAAGTAGTCCCAACAACAACGCGTCCAAGCCGCAGAAAAGAACGATGATTTTTCTGCGGGTTCCGAAATAATCCGAAAGAAATCCCGCAACGGGAGAAAAGAAAAAGGACCCGAGCATCGCAATGCTCAGGAACCAGGCGACTTCTCCATTACCCGATTGAAAACGGTCCTTTACGATTTCCTTAAATACGGGAACAATCATCGTTACCGGAAGCATCGCCAGAAAGACTGCCACCGGTAAAAAATAAGGGGATTTTTTTCGATCAGCCTTTTGCAAGAACTGCGTCATACGCTTCCTTACCGATCGCAGAAATCAGATCCTGTTCCAGCTCGGAGAAAATTCCTTGGTTCAAGAGGAATACCTGCTTAGATTCCGTTAGGATCTGCTGCTTTACGTCATCGCTTACAGGAAGCGAATCCAGAGCGGTGCGGTAATTTCCTTTAAACGCGTTCATATCGGTGATCGCCGGAAACTCGTAGAAAGAAATTCCTTTTCCTTCCGGAAGCGCCAACGCTCTTGCAGCGACCTTCTTCAGAATTTGTCCGCCGGAAAGATCCCCTAAGTAACGAACATAAGAATGTGCCGCTAAGAGTTCGGGTTGTGTCGCTGAAATTTTACGGATCTTATCCACGTAAATTTGTGTCGCAGCAGTCGGTTTGTGATCCGCCGCCTTCCAAGATCCGTAAAAAAACTGAAGATCCTCTAAAAGTGCGTTCTTGCGATACAATTCCGGATAACGAATCGATTTGAGTACGACGTTGTCTGCGTGACGTTCGAGTTCTTCTTCCATCGCTTCATAAACGAAGTAAAATGCTTCCAGATGGCGCGCGTAAGTTCCTTTTTCCAAAACCCCTTTCATAAAACAGCGAATGAAGGCGGAACTTTCTGCGGCTTTGTGTTCTTCGGATGTTCCTTCCCGAAGTAGTGTTGCTAAATTCATTACGGTTCTCCTGACAATACTGTGACAATTCTCAGAAGTTGATACTGAGAATCAAACTTATTTTTGAAGAAGAAAGGTTGTTTTACTGAAAAATTTTGTGGGAACTCCTGCGGATTCTCAAATTGAATGCGGAAACTCGGTGGGAACTCCTTCGAATTTCCAAATCGAACCGTAAAATTTTGTGGGAACTCCTGCATTCCCACTGCAACGGAAGAATTCTCCCTTGAAAGAGAGGTTTTGTATGAGTTCCCACAAAGTCCCACTGGGTTATTTGCGATTGACAGGGCAAAGGTCGGCCGCCGAGAATTAAGAGGATCGCAAACTTGTCGTTCCCATGAAAGTAGAAGAGAAAAAAATCGCCCTCAGAAACACGAAACAAAAGGGGGAAATCCTCAAGGTTCTCGAAACCGCTAAAGGTCCGCTTTCGATCAAAGAGATCTACGAACTATCCCGCAAAAATCTGGACAACTTAGGAATCGCGACCGTTTACAGAGCGGTCAATCATTTGATGGAAACCGGAGCGATCAACGAGATCCATTTGCCGGGAGAATCCTCGCGCTTTGAAGCGAGCCATCTTCACCATCATCATCACTTTCACTGCAAACAATGCGATCGAGTGTTCGATATTGAAATCTGTCCGTTTCCTCTGGACAAAAGTCCGAAAGGATTTACCGTGGACACCCATGAGATCATTCTCTATGGAACCTGCTCCGACTGTAATTCCAAGGCAAAATGAATTCCGAATCTAAAGTAAAACTCAAAACAATTTGGATCTCTCTCCTTCTTATCCTGGGATTTATTTTCATCGATAGAATCCTCTTTCCCTTCGCACTCTTTGAATTTCCGAACGAACTCGAATGGGATACATCTCCGTGGTATAACTTTCTTCACAAACGCAGGAACATCCGCTTCGATCCAAAGGAGAAAGGGATTCTTGTGACAGGAAGCAGCGTCGCCTTGTATTCTTCTTATCCGAAACAAATCACGGAAGAACTTCGATCTTCCGGGGCAAAAGACGCCGAAACCTTCAGAGCGGAATTCTATTCCCATCCTGCGTTGTCTCCCACTGACTTTTATTATTACTCGGACGACATCCTGGCAAAAAAACCGGAACTTGTCGTTTACGTTCTAAACCCGGCCGATTTACAATTAGATTATATTCAAAAAACGGAAAGTTCTTCGGCGAGTTTCGACGAACAGGCTCGGATGAAGGATTACAAAATCCGTCATCAGAATCGATTCATTTTTCCCGGAGAATTCCTCGCCGACCATTGGAAAGAATACACGAAGGGAGAATTTTTCGCGCAGTTGACCAAGGCCGCGATTCTCCTCAATCGTTTTAGAAGTTTCTTATACGATCCTTGGACGGAATACATGGAACATCATACGAGAACCATGCGTTCCTATCACTATTACACCGGCGCGATGCCGAAAGAAGGGATTTTTCTAAGAGGCTGGACTCCTCCCCAATTCACGATCGAATGCGAACTCAAAGACGGGAAGTTATCGGAAGAAATTTTCGTTCAAAAACCGGGCATACGAGTTTCCATCGAAGAGATCACTCCGAGCGGAGCGCCGATGAAATACCCGGCCTTACTCGAAGAGACATACGATAAACCGGGTTGGAAGTCTCTGGATATTGAATTCGAAGACGAGCCGGGTGTAAAAACGAAATTCGCAAACTTACGATTCACCGTATCCCCGACGACCAGTTCAGACGAAGTCGATGCGCGAATTTTCGGAATTCCTGCAACGTATGGAATCCGCCTCACGCAGAATTTCTGCAGAAGGGAAGTCCGTTCCGATATTTCCTACGATCGAATTCACGGATTGGACGATGACAGGGTGGGGAACATGTCCGATGAAGACTATTTCAAAGACTATGAAAGACGTCTTTATTTTAATCCCGAAAACGAAGGCGCTCTCAATCGTCTCAAGAAAATCCAACGAAACAAGGAAATCCTAGGAAATTCCCCGTATTTTATTTGGTCCGAAATTCGGTTCCTGGAAAAGACGATCGAGAAGTTTAAGGCGAAAGGGCAGAAGCTGATCGTAATCAATTCTCCCGAGAATCCGATCGAAAGCAAATATTATAAAAATGGAAAGTGGTATTCCGGTTATCTCGGATTTCTGGATTCCCATAAAAACGAAATCTTCGGTTTTTACGATCTCAAGGACGCGATCCCTGACAAGAAATCGTTTTTGGACCCGCATCACCTGACTTTCAACGCGGCAAAACGCAGTTCTTCCCTTTATCGGCAGGCGATTCAGGATTTTTTAAATTCTTCTCCGGAAAGAAAATGATATGCGGACGGAAAGGACGAATTCCTTTTTCGGCAAAGTTCGTTCTTGGCTTGAAAACCCGTTCGTAATTCTTCCCTTATTTTTCGCGTTATACGCGCTTGCCTCCCTTATGATCTGGAGAAAATACGATTGGAACCCGAGTTCGCAGATCAACTTCGGAATGCAATTCGCGGTTCAAAACCCGGAAACGACTCCGAAAGGGGCGGTAATATTTTTAGGTCGGCCAGGCGATCTCGGCGCCGGATACGACGGACAAATCTTTTACTATTATTCCAGAATGTTAAGCGAATTCCATTTGGAATGGCCGAAAGGATTCGAGGAAAATATTCGAGCGCCCCGAATCGGATATCCGTTGTTCGTTTCGATCTTCGGATGGTTCGGCCCCTGGGGAACCGTTTTCGGAATGTATTTCCTCAATCTGGCCGCAATTCTTGTCTCTTGGCATTTGCTGCGCGACTTATGCCGAGAAAAATTCGGGATCTATGCAAGCTTCTATTTATTCTCTCCGTTCCTCTTGGGAAGTTATGCGCTCTTAGTCAGCGATGCCGTTCTAACGGGACTTTTGGTGATCACATATTGGTTTTATAAAAAAGAGAAGTGGATGTGGTTCGCTTTTTTCGGCGGTCTTTCGATCGTCACCAAAGAACAGGCATTCTTTCTTTTGTTTCCTTTAGGAATTCAATCCTTGTTCGATCGCAAGTGGAAACATTCGATCGCGATCGCCGCGACCCTGCTTTTACCGTTTTGTTGGGGCGTGTTTTTAAAAATTCAATTTCCGCATTGGTCGCCCGCGCGATTCGCGGATTTTTTCGCTCCGTTGGACGGCTTTTTCGGTTATTGGAAGGAAATCAACGAACCGAGTATATTCTCTTTTTTGCAAGTTCCGGACTTTGAAACGGGATTGATCCTTTTCGCTAAGAAGTTCTCGAGAGTTCCGATCTTTTTTTTGTTTCTCGCTGGATTGTCCGTACTTGTGACGGGGAGTTGGAAGAAGGCGATCGCACTTAGAATTTCCTTTTTCTTTGTGATCGTTTCGGTTTTCTCCGCGGGTTACGTGCTGTATTGGTCTTCGTACGAAAACGTTTCGAGAATGTTTACGGTTTCGATCGCGTTTTTGATTTTGTGGAAAATCGAAGACGAAACGATTTCGGATACCGCTTATTGGCTCGTAACCGGAAGCATTTTCTTTTTATTTTTGTTTAAGCTCGCCTTTGTTTCCACTCCGCTTCCTTTTGAACTTTGGAAGTGAGAAAGAAATTGGAAATCCGTTCCTTTATATTTGCAATCGACAACCGACCCCGATCATTCGGCCCGACGACCAAAAACCGAATCAAAACGAGTTGCTATTGAATCGGGTTCAGCGTCTTTCAATTTCCTGAAAAGCGAATCTTATAACTTTTATAAATTCTTTCGTTGATTTCACCGAGTTTCGTTCGATCCAACGCGATCTGGTTTCCGTCGTCCAACGAAATGACCGCGTAATTCGATTTTCCCTCGCGGATATTCCGCTTCAGATCGGCAACGGACTTCACGTCTTGATCGTCGATCTTCTCCACGATCTTAAAACTGAAATCGTGAAATCCGTCGTTCGATTCGTCGGGCAACACTTGAGAAAGAAGAACGATTCTTCCCTTGTCTCCTTCCTTTTCGTGAAACTTAGAATAGTCGTAAAGATAAAGAAGCTTACGATCCACGCGCGATCTCCAATCCTTTCCCCATTCTTCCAAAAGAGCCTCGGAAAGTTCCAAGAACACGAAACCTCCTTCCACCGCATAATCGTTGGAATTCGGAATGCTCTTATACGGAATTCGAACCGCGGAATACGGGAACGGCTTCAGCTTCATGCTGAGTTGAATTTTCTTTTTATCGCGGAGAACAAGCATCGGAATCTCTTTCCCGAGAGAATAACCGAAAGAATCTCCCGAATGCGCCAAAAAGGAAAGAACTTGTTTCCCATAAAGAGGATGATCGATATATCCTTTTGAATCCACGTTCTTTCCGCCGAATTCGAGAATGACGTCTTCTAGTTTTAAAACTCCGCTCGCGGAAGAACCCGGAATCACGTCCGCGACAAGAATCCCCGAATCCGATTCTTCCATTCCGTAATATTTTTTTACGGCTCCGTCGGTGATCGGTCTAAAACGAAATCCCTTGTAACCGAACACGTCGGTTCCCGGAGTATGGATGAATTTTTGAATGATAAAAGAGGGAATGATTCTTCCTGAATTTTTTCCGGACGTAAAATCATAGAGAAGTCCCGTGACTTTTCCGTTTTCGATCACGACTTCCCCGAATCCGTTCAAACCTTCGTTCGAACTCAAATCCACAACGGGAAGTTCCACTTGTCCGAGAGGCATTTGATCCATGTCCATACTCAAAAGCGCGGCCCCGGTCGCTTGGATGGAACCGGAATTGTCCAACTGATAAACGTTGACCTGTTTCGGAAATACGACCACGGGAGAAAAACCCAAAGGGACCAAATCGTCAAAGAAATTCTGTTTTTCCACACGCAACAAGGCCAGATTCGATTCCGGATCTTGTCTGAATACGATCGCCTTCATCTCAGAATACGAAGAATACTTTTTGACCTCGATGAGAGTCGCGTCCGGCAAAAGAGAATAGGGAATCAGAATACGATTGCCTTCGGTTACGACTCCGACCCCGCGCCTCACTCTCGGATTTTTCTTTTTCCAAGGTTGATGGTATTCCGGTTCCTGATAGGTCACCTTGATCTGCACAATGCTTTTGTAATACGATTCCTGGGTGGATTTCGAGGATTTGGAAGAGGATTCCTTCTTTTCCTCTTTTTGAGATTCCTTTGCGGAACCGTTCGCCGCCCCGTTTTGTGCGGTTGCATTTTTGGAATGTTTCGCTTTAGAGTGATTTTTTTTAATAAGAAGCGGATTCGATTCTCCCTTTGGAGAAACTTCCGCAAAGATTGAAAATGAAATCGAAACAAAGCCGAATAGAACGAGGGGAAAAAACAAAGTTCTGAGTTGAGTCATGTTCGTATTTACTCCAGACCGTAAGTCTTACGGATTCTTTCATCCGCTCTTTCAGCTTCTTCCCGATTCAAGATCAAAGGGACCTGAACGTCCAAAAATTTGAGACGCAGATATTTTTCTTTGGATTCTTTCAAGATTCGTTTGAGATCGTTCAATTCTCCGACGGGGGTTCCGTTGACCGATTCCAACACGAGATTGACGAAGTAATCCAAAGAGGAGTTCACAGGATGCGAAAGTTTACGGTATAAAACGACGTCCGTCTTTTTACTTCGATTGAGGCCGTCTTCGATAAAGTAAAAAAATCTGTATAATAGCTGGCTTCCGCCGGAAGTGTTTCCTCCGCGGCTCCAACTCGTAATGAGATCGCGCGACATTTCTTGAAAGAGAAGTCCGCCGATCATCTCATAATCGTACGACTTGTCGTATTGATTCCGCATAAAATCGAAATCGAGCATACGAAGCGCCGGAAACGAAACGGACATTTCCTTTCCGTCGCGATAGAGTTTAAACGAAATTTTATCCCCCGCGTGTTTGTTATCCACGATCTCGACAAAGTCGACTCGTGCATCCTTGTCCTGCATCACGGTTCCGTTTTTTCCGATCGGATGTCCGTCGATCTCCACGAGAAAATCGCCTTCTTTCAGATGTTTTTCCGCGGAACCGTTCTTTAACACGCGCGTGACGAAAACGCCTTCCAATGAATCCGGAATCTTTTTCGCTTTTCGCAAAGAAATGTTAAACGAATTGAGAGTTCTGACTCCGAGCTCGACGTAACCGTCGTATTTTCCGTCTTCAATATCCGTGAGGAAGTGACGGATGACGTTCGTAGGAATAAGATATCCGATATTCTCCCCTTTGGTCGCGACCTGAAACGCGACTCCCACAACCTTATCGTCCTGAATCGCGGGTCCGCCGGAATTACCCGGATTGATCGCGGCGTCCACTTGCAAAACCAAATGACTGTCCACCGCGGAATGAGAATATACGGATTGATCCTTTCTTGAAACGATCCCGCGCGTAACGGAAACCTTGTTCCCTCCGATCGGATAACCAACCACAATCAAGGGAGAATTGAGTTCGGGAATTTCTCCGAGAGAAAGATCTCTCGAATCCTTGTAGAAGTCGGGACTGTCCGCTTCCAAAACCGCGAGATCGCAGTCGTGAGCGAGATGAAGAATCTTCACGCCGTACCATTCGGTTTGATTGTATCTCTGCACTTGCACGAACTTCGCGTTCGAGACGACGTGCGCGTTGGTAAGAATTCTTTTATTTCCGATTAAAAAACCGGTGCCCGAACTGGCTCGCACCGTATCGGTCGTCCAAGGAGAAAACGGATTGACCGCTTGGGAATAAACGCGGATTTGAACGACTCCTTTGCGGAGTTCGTCGAAAGGAAGCGCATTTTCACCGGCGTAAACGCCGGTTTGAAAGACGAGAAACAAAACGACGGAGAAGGCCCGGAGCGAAACATTCGAATTTCTTCGAAACCAAATCCTAAAAAAACCGAATAGATTAGCCGTCAATGGGCCCTCCCAATAAGAAACTTCTAATTTAGAATTTTCTAATGTCCTTCGAACTCGCAGATCGCGAAAACCGGCACCTTCAATTCTTCCTGAAGTTTTTTACCGCCGCCTAAGTCGGGAAGGTCGATGATGACCCCCGCTTCGTAGACTTCGGCTCCGAGTTTTCTGAGTAATTTGACGGCGGCCATCATGGTTCCGCCGGTTGCGATCAAATCGTCCATCAGAAGAATTTTATCTCCCGGTTCGACCGCGTCTCTGTGAATTTCGATCACATCTTTTCCGTATTCTAAGTCGTATTCTTCCGCTACGGTTTCGGAGGGAAGTTTTCCTTTTTTACGGATGGGGATAAAACCGACTCCGAGCTGAAACGCGAGTGGAGCTCCCGTGAGAAATCCTCTGGCTTCGATTCCTGCAACTTTTGTGATTCCCTTGCCTTGGTAGCGGTTTACGAAAGTTCCGATGGTCAGAGCGAGTCCTTCCGGATCGAGTAAGAGTGATGTAATATCGCGAAACAAGATTCCCGGTTTTGGATAATCGGGGATTGTTCTGATTTTGGATTTAACAATAGACATCTAGGTTTTACGTCCCAGGTTTTTAATTTACGGGTTCTATTCAAAAAACCGGAGACATTTCAAACAATTCTTTTTTGTTCGGAATACGGAAAAGCCCGGCAAAACCGGGCTTTATTTCGTTCGAGGAAGAATCGGTTCTTAATAACCGGAATTCTTCAGCGCGGCAATTCTCGCTTCTAAAGGCGGGTGAGTGGAAAACAAGGCCATCCATTTGCTGTGTCCCGAAATTTTCATCGTGGCAAGAGCTTCTCCGCCTCGTTCGTCTTCGGGTGCGTTGAATGTGCGTCTTAGTTTTTCTAAAGCCGCGATCATATTCTGACGTCCGGCAAGTTTCGCTCCGCCCGCGTCCGCACGGTATTCTCTCGTTCTGGAGAAATACGCGACCACGATAGATCCGAGAATGCTGAACAGAATACTGAGTACGATGTTCGCCACGAGACGTACCGTGTATTGCAGTTCGTCTTTGACCATCGTGCTGAGCGCGTAGCTGATGATTCTCGAAAAGAACATTACGAAAGCGTTAACAACGCCTTGTACCAGTGTCATGGTCACCATGTCCCCGTTCGCTACATGCGCCAATTCGTGCGCGAGAACTCCTTCTACTTCGGAGCTATCCATCGCTTGCAGTAGTCCGCTGGAAACCGCGACGAGAGAGCTGGACTTGGACGGTCCGGTCGCGAACGCGTTCACTTCCGGAGAATGATAAATTCCCACTTCGGGCATCGGAAGATTTGCGGTCCTTGCAAGTCGTTCCACTTTGGAATACAATTCTCTTTCGGCTCCGGAGGCGGATCTTGGGTCGATGATCTTAACGCCCATCATCATCTTCGCCATAAACTTAGAAAGCAACAGCGATACGAATGCGCCGCCCATTCCCCAGAGGAAACAGAACACGAGCAATGAACTCAGATTGATTCCGTTTGCATCCAGATACGGACCGATTCCCAGTACGCTCGTAACGATCGAAATCGTAACGACCACGAGGATATTGGTCAGTAAAAACAACCCAATTCGTTTAAACCACATTTTGGTTTCTCCTTATCTCGCGATTCATAGAGAGCGAGATTGAATTTCTTAAACTAAAAATAAGCACTGCGTTCGAAATCCTATCGGATTCTATTTGGAAGTTAGACCCAGAACGCGACTCATAGGGAGCGTTCTGTTGAGTTTTTAACGCGACAAAACCACTTTTTTTAAACTCTCCCTAAACTCAGCGAGTCGCTCTCTACGGATCGCAACTCAGGGAGCGTTCTGTTGAGTTTTTAACGCGACAAAACCACTTTTTTTAAACTCTCCCAAACTCAGCGAGTCGCTCTCTACGGATCGCAACTCAGGGAGCGTTCTGTTGAGTTTTTAACGCGACAAAACCACTTTTTTTGAAACTCTCCCAAACTCAGCGAGTCGCTAACCTCGGTGAATTTAAACCTTTCGCGGTTCTTTACGAAAAAAAGAAGCGATTAGGAATAAAATCCCCAGCAACACATACGCGGTTACGAAAGAATTTAAACCGACATCGAATTGATTGAGAATGTCGTTTCCTCGCAACGAGAATCCGTGAATGAAGCCGGTCGCCGCGAGAAAGGCCGCGATCAAACAAGTGATGAGAGCTTTTTTGAAATCCCGATCGATGACGAACACTGCAATCGAAGCCCAGATCATCGAAGAAATCAAAAATCCCTGCGACAGACTCAAAAGTCCTCCGAGAGGATAGGGAAGAAACGGCAACCCTAAAGGAACATCGGACATCCAAAGATGAGCGGTTTCTTTTACGCCCGCGTTCTCCAGAATTCCCGCAATCGATCGGTCCGCGTAGTTGAACGTGGATTGAACGAGAAGAACTCCCCAACCCGCAAGAGCGGGAAGAATTCCGATCACAACCGCAGGGGCGTGTCTGCTCGGAGTCGCTTCAAACGCTTGCGAACCGATCACGATTCCGATCCAAAGTACGATCGCCATTCCGGCTTCGACCGGAATCAAGGCTTGGATGAATGCGAGAAGACCGAAAAGCGCTACGATCGTCATAAACACTCCGTTGAGAGTGGAATAACCCGCTCTAGCGCCTAACGCCTTCCAGCCGGGATGACCGATATAGATCGTAGTCGGGAACGGAGATCCGAAAAAAGATCCGACGACGGTTCCCACTCCGTTCGCCATCAGAGAATCTCTGGTGTTGAAGGAATCTCCCGAGGCTTCTGCGGATTCAATGTTTTGCAGCGAACCGATCACGTTAAAGATCCCCATCGGAATCAAAACGGAAAGATATTCGCGGATATCCGCATGTTGAAACGCGGCAAACAAATCGCTAACGGAAAGAACCGGAAGATAAAGACCGATCTGACTCGTGGAACCTTTGAGCAGCGCCCCGTCCATCATCGGATTTCCCCAAGCGCCTTGCGACCAGGCAAGAATGGTTCCTAAGATTACGGAAACGAGTCCGCCCGGAAGACGGAACGGAAACACGACTCTAGCGAAGTATTGCAGAAGAATCACCCCGAACGGAAGAAACGCGATCAGAGGATTTTGAAAGGTTTTTACCAGAAAATCCATGGAAATAAAGGTGATCGCGATTCCCGCAAGGGAAGAAAGAAGCGCGGCGCGAGGAGTCACCTTGCGGATTTTTTCCGCGACAAAAGAACCGGACATCTCGATCAAACCGGAAAGAAAACTCGCAACGAGTCCGACCTGCCAAGCCAGTTTATAATCGCCGGTTTTCTTATATACGGGAAGTATAATAAAGAACACGAAGGCGAAGAGAGATACGGTGTTGATTCCGTAGGGAAGGGCGGTGACGTCGGTTCGATTCTCCTTTTCGGCGAGACGGTGCGCCTGCCAGGAATAAAAGAGATTCCCGAGCAGAAGAGAAATTGCTGTTCCCGGAAGAATGACCTTATAAACGAAGTCGCCCGGAACACCACATAACGTGGTCAGCAAAAAAGAAAGAACGAGAATCTGAATCAGATTGTCGATCATCAGACCGAAAAAGCCGTCCAAATCCCCCAGTACAAACCATTTTAATTTATTTTGGCTCATTGTTTCGATTTACTCCCAAAATCCACTTGAATCACGTTGGACTTATCATCCTTCGTCTCATCCTCTTTTTTCTCTATTGTAACCGTCTTCTCGCCCGAACGGAAATCTTGCAGGATCTCCGGCTCCGTCGTAAAAACTTTTAAATTCGTCAATGTTGCCTGAGTTTTATCAAAATAGCGTAGGACACAATCCCAGGGAATGAATACTTCTTCCCAGACGTATCCGAATTGAAGTTCCGCGTAGATCCATTCTTCCTGAAGATCCAAACGACGAACGCCGCCTTTTGGTCCGAATACGAGAACGATCCCGGATTCTTTTTCGTCGCCGACTAACCCGCGTTTGCCGATAACCAGTTGGCGATGGGGCACCGCTTGCAGATAGAAGGTTCCGAACTGATCCCAGTAAAGATCGAACAAAGAACGTTTGAACTTTCGGAGCGTAAGGATTTCTTCTTTTAGATTTTGTTTATCCATTCTTTAAATTCTGATCTGCGATTCCCGCGTTAGCCTCGTTCAAATAATCCCCGTGGATTTTGTATTCCGGAACGAGCGCCTTGAAGGCGAGGAAGATATCCTTGTCTTTATTGGTGCGGCCCGCGTTCAGAAGTTCGTTGAAACGCGCTAGGAACGTGGTCGTCTCCTGATTTTCCAGAGGAGCGGCGATCTTGATTTTCGGATGGTGCGTCTTTTTGATCCCTTCTAAATCCAAAAGAAGCTCTTCGAACAGTTTTTCTCCGGGTCTGAGTCCCGTGAATTGGATCGGAATATCCACGTGCGGTCTGAGTCCGCAAAGACGAATCATTTCTTCGGCGAGATTCAAAATTTTGACGGGCTCGCCCATTTCTAAGATAAAAATTTCTCCGCGTTCTCCCATACTTCCGGCCTGCAACACAAGCTGCGTCGCTTCGGGAATCGTCATGAAGTAACGAATTACATCCGGGTGTGTTACCGTGACCGGTCCACCGTTTGCGATCTGTTCTCTAAAACGAGGAATCACCGAACCGTTCGAACCGAGAACGTTCCCGAATCGAACCGTGATGAACTTGGTTCTGGTTTCTCTCGAAACATGTTGTAGATACAATTCGGCGGCACGTTTGGATGCGCCCATGATGTTGACCGGATTGACGGCCTTATCGGTGGAAATAAGAACGAAACGTTCCACGCCGGAAAGTCTTGAAATGTCCGCGATGTTTTTCGTACCGAGTATGTTGTTCATCACAGCTTCGGTCGGATTGACTTCCATCATGGGAACGTGTTTGTAAGCGGCGGAATGAAATACGACCTGCGGAGAATGTTTTTCAAAGATCGAACTGACTCTGGAAAGATTTTTGATGTCCGCGACGATCGGAACGAGTTCCACATTCTGACCTTGCAGTTTTTTCCTCAGTTCGTATTCGATTTCGTATAACGGCGTTTCGGCGGAATCCAACAGGAGAATTCTCGAAGGTTCGAATACAGCGACTTGTCTGCAAAGTTCGCTTCCGATCGAACCTCCCGCCCCGGTCACGAGAATCGATTTGCCTTTGAGATAAGAACGAATGGATTCGATTTCCAAGTCTACGACCGGACGACCCAAAAGGTCTTCCACCTGAACTTCCCGGAGTTGATTCAGTTTGGGAGAATCAAAAAACAAAGATCCCAAAGAAGGAAGAATCTTGAACTTCACGTCCGTGCTTTCGAAAGAACGGATCAAACGGCTGATCAGTTTTCCGTCCGGATTGGTGATCGCGATAATCACCTGTTTGACTCCGAACTGATGAATCATCTGTTCTGCTTGGTCGATCTTTGCGAGAATCGGAACGCCTTGGATATGCGCGCCGATCTTTTGGACGTTGTCGTCCAAGAATCCGACCGGATTGAGTTTTAGTTCGTTGTGCCTACGGATTTCGGAAAGAAGCGTAGCTCCGACTTTTCCCGCACCGAGAATGAGCGTAGGAAGTCCTTCTTCCTTTGCCTTTTTGAGAATGTACTGATCCCGGAACACTCTCCAGGAAAAACTGCGGATACAAAGAAAGCTCAAAAGAAGAAGCGTATCGAGAACCGGAACCATTCTTGAGAGCTGTTCGAATCGGTTGTAGAATAAAAGCGCCGTGGTCGAAATCAGGGAAGAAAGAAGTGTGACCTTGATGATTTCCACGAGGTCGTGAATGGAAGCATAGGCCCAAATCGATCTGTAAATGTCCGAAAGAATAAAAACCGCGGCTCGAACGCTGATGACAATGAGTAAAGAGGTGAGAAATCTTTCCGGTTGAGCGAGAAAAACGAACGATTCGAAACGGATCCAATGCGCCAAAAAGTAGGAGATCCCCATGAATAAAAGATCCAAAGGAAAGATCCACATTCTCCGATTCCAATGACCGAGCATGTAGGAAATAAAATCCGCTTGTTCCTAAAAGTCCAATCTTTTTGAAATGGATGCGGCCGATTTTTGGGCGAATCGAAAAATGTGTTGCAGAAATTCTTTTCTTGCCCCACTCCAATAGGAGAATAAATCGGTTCTAATATCGGGACACCTTGAAAGAAATTATTATCAACCTCCAAGGAGATCTGGACTTTAAGTTAGGAGAAGCGTTGCTTTCCAAATTGGAAGATCTCACGGAAGCTCCTCGCAAAATTCTTTTGGACGCATCGGGACTTCAAACGGCAACGTTAGAGGGAGCTTCCATATTAAACCGACTTCCGGAGCGTTTTCCGCAAACGCGGTTCGCGATCTGCTCCGTTCCCGGCGGAATCGAAATTTCTTCCCAACAAGAAAACGAAATTCCCGTCTTCGGAGATCGGGAATCCGCAAAAGCGCATCTAACCGCGGAAGACGCAGGCGGAGAGGCGTTTACGGAGAATTCCCCCGTCCTGGTAAATTGTCCAAACTGTTTTCATCTGCTGAAGATACAGGTTTCCGGAAACTACGCCTGCCCGGCCTGCCATTCCAAGTTTTTCGTAACGAAGGATTGGCGCACTTCTCCATTCGAAAGATTATTATAATATTCTTACATGTCCTCGAAAAACTTGATGGTTTCCAGAACTTCGACGGGGACGTTTCCCGCCTGAAAATAAGGATTGTATCTTTTTTTGATTCCGGAAACGAGCCTTCGTTTTCTCGCCTCGAAAGAATCCATGGACTCCTTGAGAATCGGATTTTTCTGCAGCTCGGCACGAAGCTGCGGAGAAAACGGAACGTAACGATTGAGTATGTCCCTCGAAACGCGGTTGAGTCTGAGTTTGCCCGAGGATTCGAACAGTATCCAATACGAATAATCGCTAGCGAACATATCCTTTAGATTTTTCTTATATTTCACCAGTTGTTGATCGATGCTTTTTTTTGCGTCGGGCGTCAAAGCCGGAGACTTGCGGTAATTCTCCAGATACAAATAATATTCCGAAGTCAGCGAAGGAGGGGAAGAATCCTTCCACTTTCTACCGCGGACGGTCCGTTCGATTTCCCAGCGAAATTCTCCGAGGGTTCTCGTGATCGCAAGAGTCATGTTCTCGTTTAAAATCTGCGGAAATACGAGACGTCCTCTCGACGAAAGTCCCGAAGTGATTTCCTGCCAAAGGACGCCTCTGCTTCCGAATACGGGAAGAATGATACAATCGGGACAGATTTCCTTCATAGCAAGTTCGGGTTTGCCGGGAGTCTGCTCGGGTTCGAAAGAGATTTGTCTGTAAAAAAGATGTTTATCGATTTTATGAACGTGATCCACGACCGCGTTCAGTTTTTCCGGAGTCATTAAGAACGCGTCCGTCTCGCCGTACATCTGATCTTCGGAAAGAATCGGATACGCGAGGTTCGGATTGGCGGATACTCCGATCAGACCGTTGAACAATAAATTGCTTAGTTCCCAATCCAAAAGATGAAGAAGATCTTCGATTCCGCTGTCGCCCGCAAATTCGTCCGTTCCGGTTTTACGCAACATCGTCGCACGCACTTGTTCGTACGATTGAGCCAGGTGATTTCGCGAAGGAATTTTTTTTCCCGAAAGAATGAGTCCGAGCCATTCCGGTAAAAAATATACGGCGATCTTATGATTGGAGGGATTTGCATCCTGAGTATAATCTCGGATCTTCTGTAGAGTTCCGTAGAGCTGGACGATTCTTCCCGCCGAAAGAAGATTCTCGTCTAGATAAAAGAAATATAAAAACAGAAGCACCGCTTTCGGAACCGGACCGATGTCCGATCTGTATCTCGCATAACAAGCGGAGTAAAGTTGAATGAAGGTTTGAATTTCTTCGGGTTTGTGTTCCTTGCGGACAAGACCGGGATGTTCCTTAAAGGCTTGCACCCTGCGTTGAATCTCGGACGTTGCCGAGTTCCCCATCGCCGCGTAGTTCAAAATCTGCGTTAGACTTCCTTGAAATTCCTCCGGAAGCGCGACATCTTCCTGGACGCTGACGCCGCCCATTTGAATTCCACCCCAAGCCCTCGTCTTTTCCGCGTCTTTTTCAGGGGGAGTTTCGACTTGAATCCCCATATCGTTTCCGTTTAAACTGAGAATCTTCGCGTCGAAACGGATCCATTCCTTGTCCTCGCCGGAAAACAATACGTGAATCTTATCGCCGGTCGATACGGGAAACGAATGATACAACTTCTTCGTAAAAACCTTCGTGTGAAGAGATTTCTGAACGGAGTCCGCACCGGGAGGCCCAGAATACAAAAGTCCGGGAAAAGCTTCGTCCCCATCGGTCAAGAATACGACGGGAATCAATTTTCTCGGATGAGGCCCGAGATCGTGAATAAGATGTTGCAACCTTTTGACGATGAGCGCGTCTCTCCAAGCGGGGAGTTCTCCCTGATGTGCGAGAAACGAAGCAAGTTCCGGAAGAAACACTTCCTGAAACCAAGAGTGAGAATCCGAGATCTTTTGAAGAACGGAGACGGACGCATGATCCACAAAGGAGTGGATTTGAATCACGTCTCTTCCGTTCATGTATGTCAGCGGAAGTCTTTTGAGAATTCTAGCGCGCAACGCGGCGCGATGTTTGATCGAATTTCGAAAACGTCGTTCTAGATAATATCCCGCAAGCAACAGGAGAGCCACGAAGATAGTTCCGTTGATGACCGGGATCCAGGAAAATTCCGGCCAGACAAGAATGGGGCGGGCTTGCGCTAAAAAAAACATGCGAACTGTATAAGTTTCTTTTTTTCAGGGTCAAGCAGGATTCTTAGAAACGATTTCAGTATAAGAACCTACCGAGCGATCGTAGAGAGCGAGGTTTAAGTTCATTAAACTTGATTTTTCGATCCTATCGAACCCGCGCCGTACCCCGGAGAATTCTGCAAACAAATTCCAAAACTTCGAATCGATTTTATCTTAGATCAAAGAGAAAAGCGTTTCAACTCGAAAAGATTCTTAGATCGATCGAAAAAAATCTTCTTTCCAAAAGAATCGATCCGAATGCCGGTGGAATTACAGTTCATTTGATACCTTTCGTCCTCGGAAGTAAGGCGATCCGTAACTTAAAAAAGTCAATTTATCAGTAACATGCGTTAATGCTTCTCGGAGAATTCTACCCTAATTTACAGGCATCTTTTGGGAACTTGCAATCAAACCGTTGCACAAAGCGAGAGCTCGGCTACTTATGGTCAGCGGGCTTCCGCTTGCAGTTCGGAATCGGAATGGCAGACAAATAGGATAAAAAGCCGATATGGTGGAACATACAAAACACGGCGGGAATCTTTGGGAGTTTGCACGCAGAGCAGGGTGCACGCCCGATCAAATCCTGGACTTTTCCGCAAATATCAATCCGCTCGGGTTTCCGGAATGGTTACGTCCGTTTTTGAACTCGAAGATCAGCGATCTTGTCTCTTATCCCGATCCCGATTACGCGTCTTTAAAGGAAAAAATATATGCAAAGTATGGAATATTTCCCGAGCAGATCGTCTTCGGAAACGGAGCGGAGGAACTTATCCATCAGATTCCATTTGCGGTAAACGCCGATTATGCGATTCTGATTGAACCCTGTTACGGCGGTTATCGGGAAGCGATTCAGCTCGCCAATCTTCCCTGCACGGAACTGCGCCTCCTCGAGGAAGATTCGTTCCGTCTTCGAGTCGATGCGATCGAACAGGTTCTACGATCAAATCCGGACCGGAGGGCGTTGATTTTTTTGGGACATCCGAACAATCCCACCGGACTCGCTTTAGATAAAAAAGAAATTCAAACGCTCGTGCGGACATTCTCCGACAGTTTTTTTGTGATCGACGAATCGTTTATCGAATTCGTTTCCGAAGAGGATTCGTTTCAAAACGAACGAACCGAAAATATGATCTTGATCCGGTCTTTGACGAAAATTCTCGCGATTCCGGGACTGCGGATCGGTTTCTGCAACGCTTCGGCAGAAATTTGTTCTCAACTCAAAAAAAGACTCCCCAGTTGGAATGTCAACGCGCTCGCCGCGGCCGTTTACGAAAAAGCGATCGACGATTCGGATTTTTTTAAGACGACAAGGAACAAGGTTTCCGAATGGAAAGGGAACTTCGTTGCGGAGCTCAGTAAATTCGATTTTCTGCATGTATTCCCAAGCGAAACGAATTTTGTTCTGGTAAAAATAAGGAAATACGGAACGGCTGCGACTCTTACAAACTTTCTTCTATCGAAGTATAAGATCGCTATCCGAGATTGCGGTAATTTTACCGGACTCTCGGAATATTTCGTTCGCATTGCGGTCCGAACTCCCGAAGAAAACGAAACGATTTTAAACGCTCTCCACGAGTTATTCCACGGTAAAAAACATCCTCGCAGAATCCCGCGTAAAACTCCGGCCATCATGTTTCAAGGAACGGCGTCTAACGTCGGGAAAAGCGTCATGACCGCAGCATTCTGCCGAATTCTCGTCCAAGAAGGAATCAAAGTCGCTCCGTTTAAATCGCAGAACATGGCCTTAAATTCTTTCGTTACCCGTGAAGGAGGGGAAATCGGACGGGCACAAGCGTTGCAAGCACAGGCCGCAAAAATTCTTCCGGACATTCGGATGAATCCCATTCTTCTCAAACCTTCGAGCGAAAAGGATTCACAAGTAATCATCAACGGTAAACCGATCGCCGCCATGGATTTCAGAGACTATTCGAAATACAAATCCTTCGCGTTTGAAGAGGTGAAAAAAGCGTACGATTCCCTTTCGTCCGAATATGACGCGATCCTAATAGAAGGCGCCGGCAGCGCATCCGAAGTGAACCTGAAAAAAAACGACATCGTAAACATGAGAATGGCGGAGTATGCAAAGGCCAACGTCTTTCTCATCGGAAACATCGATCACGGAGGAATTTTCGGATCGATCCTAGGAACGATGGAGACTCTCTCCGAATGGGAACGAAAACTCGTGGCCGGTTTTATCATCAACCGATTTCGAGGAATCAAAGAATTGCTCAAAACGGGAACGGAATATCTGGAAGAACACACGGGCAAACGCGTCCTCGGAATCGTTTCTCACCTTCAAAATCTGGAACTCCCCGAAGAAGATTCCCTTGAATTCAAATCGGGAACGTTAGACGACACATCGCCCTTAGGAAATAGAATCGATGTCGCCGTAATCGACACACCGAGGATTTCCAATCATACGGATATCGACGCGCTCCGGATGGAGCCGGACGTACGCGTTCGCATCGTGAAAAGTCGAAAGGATCTGGGAGAACCGGACGTGCTGATTCTTCCCGGAAGCAAAAATGTAGTCACCGATCTGGATCATATACGCAATGTCGGTTTAGCGGAATCGATCCTAACCTTGTCGAAAAACGGAAGGACGGAGATCGTTGGCATCTGCGGCGGTTATCAAATGCTCGGAAGAAACGTCTTGGATCCATATCGGATCGAAACGGATCGGGGAAACGCAAAAGGCCTCGGCCTTTTGGATCTGGAAACCGTATTCGAAAAAGATAAATCGCTCAAGCAAGTCAAGGCGATTCACAATCCGAGCGGCTGCGAAGTGGAGGGTTACGAAATCCATCATGGGAGAACGGAGTCGATCGGACAAAACGAAACGATCTTTTTAAACGAAGACAAGGAAGCTCTCGGTCACAGCGATTCTACGGGAAGAATCTGGGGAACATACATTCACGGGGTTTTTGATCGCGACGAATTTCGGAGAAATTATTTGGATCGGATCCGAACCCGCAACGGCAAACAACCCTTGGGTGAAATCCAAGTTTCGTACAATCTTGAAAAATCCCTGGACCGTTTAGCGGGACACGTTCGGCAATCTTTGGACGTGAACTTCGTTTATCAATTGCTGGGTCTTTGACGAGGCCCCGGATCATAGCCGTATCCATCATCGTGAACAGTTTGGAGTAGATTCTTATGGATGCAACAGGTAACTTCCGATAATGTACATTATGTCGCATTACAAAAGAGCTGGGTTGTGTGTTCCGGCACATCGGTAACACTCTAAACCGGAGACATGGGTTACACATTATACTCAATACATCCTTCACGAAACGGATTTCTCGAACATCGAAACAATGCTTGTATGAGTTCCTACATTCTCTCCCTAAAAATCCGGAGTGACCGAAAATCGGCGGCGACCACAAGAATTTCCCTCGATCCAAAGTCGGAAGCGGTTCAGTCTTATCCCTGTCATCGGGTATTCGCAAAAGGCCAACACGGACATTTTTCGCTGACTCAAAAAGTTCCGCTCCGAGAAAAATGCTTCCCCGATTGAAAGCTTATAAGATCCTACTGTCCCTATGCAAATCCTAAGAACGCCGGACTCCGCTTTTGAAAATCTGCCCGGGTACGACTTCAAACCCAACTATGTGGAAGTGCAAAATCTGAGAATGCACTACGTAGAAGAAGGAAACGCCGAAGGCGAAACCGTTCTTCTCCTTCACGGAGAACCGTCCTGGTCTTATCTCTACCGAAAGATGATTCCTCCGCTCGCAGCCGCGGGGTACCGAGTGATCGCGCCCGACCTAGTCGGTTTCGGAAAATCCGATAAGCCGGACGATCCGCAATTTTTCACCTATCAAACGCACATGGATTGGTTGAAGGAATTTATGGAAAAACTGGATCTGAAAAGGATCACTCTGTTCTGTCAAGATTGGGGCGGACTTTTGGGACTTCGACTCGCGGCTGAAAATCAGGACCGCTTTTCCAGAATCGTCGCGGCCAACACGTTTTTACCCACAGGCGATATTCCGCCCAAAGAAGACTTCTTAAAGTGGAGACACTTTTCGCAGAACGTGAAACGACTGGCAATCGGAACGATCGTAAAGAACGGTTGCACTTCCGAACTCACGAAAGAAATCGTAGCCGCCTACGACGCGCCCTATCCCGACGAAACCTACAAGGCGGCTGCGCGAAAGTTTCCCGCATTGGTTCCGATCACACCGGACGATCCCGCATCCGCAGCGAATCGAAAGGCTTGGGAGATTTTAAAAACTTGGAAGAAACCGTTTCTCACCGCGTTCAGCGACAAAGATCCGATCACAAAGGGGGGCGATATCTTTTTTAGAAGGTTGATCCCCGGTGCGAAAGGACAAAAACACGTCACGATCGCCAACGGAGGACATTTTTTGCAGGAGGACAAAGGGGAAGAATTGGCCGAAGTCGTAAAAGTCTTCATCTCGGCCAATCCTTAAGGCAAATTGAATATTATGATTTTGGAAAGTTCTCCAGAAGCTCCTTATTTTTCAACTTTTGATCCTTGAGCATCTGATAATTCTCGGCCTTGATCGCTTTGAAGTTTTGGATGATCTTCATCTTTTCCTTCATGAATTCCTTTAAGGGTTCGAGCAGAAGTTCTTTTCCGTTCCAAGAAGCTTGTTCCCCCGTTTTAAGATCCAATTCTCCGCCGGAGGAAGAATTGACGGCGACCTCTCCTTCATTCACGAAAACTCCGTCGGGTATATCCGAATCGTCGTTGCGGGGAGCCTTTTTCTTTTCTTCGCTGATCACGAACTGAGTTCCGCGAACGCCGGCCGTATAAGAAGTCGAACTAACCTGAAGATCTTCCTTCTTATTCGATTTTTGAACGTTGGCGAAAAGTTTCCCGGAAACCAAAGTCACCTTGGCCGTGTTTTTGGAGTTATCGGACAAGAGTTCCGCGATTTCGATTTTCGTAAACGGCGCCAAACGGATCACCGCGTTCGCACCCAACTGAAGATCGGCCTTTCCGTCTCCGGTTTCCACCTTCGCGGTTTTGGTAAGAACCGTGTTCTTCTTCAGCGTTTCCGTTTTACCGCTTTGAGAATACTGAACTTTTCCCGTAACGAATAAAGCGATCGCAACCTCTTCGTCGGCCGATAGGACTTGGGGAACAAGGAAAACGATGGAAAGAAAAAATAAAACCTTACGAATCATACCGGAAAAAATTACACGGGTTCCCGAAAAAATCCACAATAAATTTCCCGGTTTGAAGATCGGCTCTCGCAAAGATCGAATTTCTTTTTCAATCCCGGCCGTCTTACGTCGACGCCATAATCGGAAGACGATCGGACGTAAGAGAGATCGGAAGAAAATTCAGCCGTTGCCGTTGTTGATTCTTCTTTCGATGACTTGATTGAGAAGATCGGCGAGTTCCTGAAACTCGTCGCCTTTGCGGATCTTAATCTTCTTAACGGGCTCTTCCCCAGCCGCCATTTTTTTGAGATGATTTTTGATATTGTAAACCGGTCCGGCCATCTTGTGAGAATAGATCACCGTAAAGATCGCGGTCATTCCGAGAAACAAACCGGATAAAAGAAGAATTCCGTTCACCTGAATCGTAAACATGTCCAGTCTGTGATCGTAATCCGGCAGAAAGATTTCGCGTTCCACGAACTTTTCCTTTTCCACTCCGTTCTGATCTTCGAATCCCTTTTGATAGACCTTGACCGGATCGTTTCTTAAACGGAAAACGACTCCCTTATCGAACTTCGTGTAGTTCAGCCAATAGAGAAATCCCACGGTTAAGAGTAAGCCGAAAACGATCAGCAGAGAATAATTCAATAAAAACTTGAGTTGAAAGTCCCGGTCGATGATGTAGTTGCTAAAAATTCTTTTTTTACCGGGGTCGTTCTGTGTCATGCAAGGTCCTCGGGACTAAATTTCCCGATTTACCGGCCGACTGTCAAAGAGAATTTGATTTTAGTGGAGTTGAATCACTTCGGAGATCGACGCTCTCTCGATCGTGATTTCTCTTTCCAGAGTTTGAACATACATCGAGTTCTCGTCCATATCGACGATCACACCTTCGATCGATTTCCCATCGACCAGAACGATACGTTCCATTCTTTGAAACTCCGTTAAGAGTTCTTGTTTACTCGCATACGCCCGGTTTTTATCGCGAGGAATCGCATCGATCGGAAGTTTTTCGAACTCCGTTCCGAGACGGTCCTTTTCCGCGTCGTTCAAACGGCTACGGACAAAGCCCTTTTGATTTACGAAAATTCCCTGATTCGGTTCAAGAACCTGTTCCCCTTCCGGGGCTGTATTTTTGGATTCTTCTCGAGCGCTGATCGCAACGCGTCCTTCGAGAACCCGAACCCGAGTCCCTTCTCCCGGAACGTTTTGAAAGCTGAAGCTGGTTCCCCGGACTTCGGCGCTTACGTTCTCGGAACGAACGATGAATTCTTCTTTTTTAAGATTCTTATGAATGTGTGCGAGCAGTTCGCCTTTTTCCAGATCGATTCCTATCTTATAATGTGTGGAAAGATCGATCAAACGGAACGAAACTTCCGAGTCGGGAAGAATTCTCACCGCGATTCCATCGGAAACTTTCAGATTCAGAATCGCACCCGGAGCGGTAACGACCCTTTGGCCTTCTTGGATTCGCACGCCGGGCTTGAGGAGAATTTTATCCTTCGGATCGGAAGATGTTAAATACGCGTCCCCTTCCACCTGAGAAATTTCGACGCCGCCTTTTTCGGAACCGACGGGGGATTTATCTTTTAGAATAGAATAATATCCTAATGTAACGGCGAACAAAAAGATCGCCGCGGCGGAAAGCCCGATTACGAGCTTATTCTTTGCAAAATCGGAAAAGGATAAAACGTTGTTTTTGCGGGTCGCCGCGATTCCGTGCCTTGCATTCGAACGATTTAAGGTAGAATCGTCGGATTTTTCGGAAAGTGCGCGGGCATAGAGGGACTCGAAGTCTCCTTCTTGGGGCGAATATTCAACCCAGGAATTGCTTAAGCCTTTGGCCAGCCATTCCACAGAAGGACTCAAATCGTTCCGCTTCCCATCGAGCAGAATTTCTTTAATCTTCTCTTCCCTTTCCATTCCCGATTCTTCCATTTTTATCGATACTCTTAATCAGGGTTTCAAATTTTTCTTTTCCGCGATTTCCGTCACCTTCGCAGTCGCCTTTACGATCAAACGCGAAGCGGTCGAAACCGATATATTCATAATTTCCGCAATGGTCGTCAGATTGTAATCTTCCATAAACCGAAGAATCAAAGCATACTTCTCGTCCTCTTCTAACTCATCCAAACAGTCGAGAAGACGCTCTTCCAAATCCTTGAGTTCGGCCTTTCTGACGAAAGAAAGCTTTTGTTCCTGAAAGTCCTGCATTTCCGGATTTCCACTTTCCTTTACGGTGGAAAATTTCCGAGAGTGATTGATGGACCGATTTCTGGCGATCGTGTAAAGCAAACGGACCGCCTGTTCCCGATCTATATCCGTGTCCGCATACTTCCTGAAAAAATTCAGGAATGTGTCCTGCATGAGGTCCATCGCGACTTCAGGATTCCCGGAGCTGTATTTATAGAGGAAATCAAAGATCTTTCCGCTGTACTCTCGATAGAGAGCATCCATAAAATCTTTCCGGGAGGTCATTGGAACTAAGTTGAAGAGTGAGAACCCGATTTCAAGTAAATTCCTCTGCCGCTCCTGCCTTCTATCCTGAGTTAACAGAGCGATTTCGGTTTTTTTTCAGATCGACGGTTTTTTTTGGAGGTTCTCGAAGATTATTTCTTTTGATTCAAATTCCAGTCGTAATCCAAGTATTCGACTTCCGAATTGACCGGAACCGGAGAAAGTCCCGAGTTGGAATTGAAGAAGTTCACGAGATTTCCGGATTTCCGCGTGAAATCTTCCTGGAACCACTGAAAGATCTTCGAAAGATACAGAACGTTTTTTGTCGCATTGTATCGGTTGTAGTTTGGGTTGGAAAGAAATCGTTTTGCCGCGCTTGAAAGCTGGCTTTCCAGCTTAGAAGGTTGAAACGCTTCTTCGAGAAGGGGTGGACATCCTTTGGATGCGCAGTTGATCGCGAAATGAATTCTCGGTTCTTGAAACTCCCTTCTCAGTTTTTGATGTTCGATCCAATCCAAATTTTTTTTAGATCCTAACAAAGAGAAGAATTCCAGCTTCCACGGTCCCGTCAAAATTCCTCCGAGTTCCTTGATGCTTTTCAGAGGATAATGATCCAAGATCAGCCGGATCGTAAACGCGTTGTATGCGTTGATCAGAAAACTCAGTTTTTCCGTTTGGCTAAAGGAAGAATATTCGGCTTCGGAAACGGAACTCAACGTTTGCAGGTAAGAATCCAGAGCGGCTCGGTTATTTTTCCAAGATGTATAATCGACGGAACCTTCTTTGACATACTTTTTGAGTTCGGCGTTAAAAGAACCGTGTTTATGATCGAAGGCGAACAGGCTCGCGCGGCCGATAAAACCCGAACCGATCCAAACGAGAAGAATCAAAACGATCGTAGCCGTTGTAGACATTGACAATGGATTTCGACCGCGGGTTCGGCGGATAGGTTCTTGTTTGTTTTCCGATGTAAAATCGTTCGATGGATCGAGTTTATCGGTTCGGAAAAACCATTGAAGATATTTTATAATTTTACTATGTACTAATATATGTTCGTCTTTCATAAAGCCGAATTATTCCTTTGTATTCGTATGGGGTTCGTGCGATACAGTGTTATCTTTGTATGATTTACAGCGAATTGCAATGATTTCTTTTCGGAATCGTCATGTGGACATGCGTAAACCGCAAAAAAACATCCTCCCTCATTCTCCATATTTAAGAATTCAGTGTGTGCGTATTCGCGTTTGATTGGAATTAGTTATCTTCGAAGATTTTTCGAGAAAAATAATTCCGATAGTCCAAATCCTGTGCGTAAATTGGGTTCGGTTCGAATTGAAATTCGCGAGTAACCGTGTTGGAGTTGAAATCGAGGGTCAGAATATTCCTGTAGACATCGTGAAAGGTGGGAGTTCCCACAGAAACCGTTTCCACAATAGAATTCCCGACTCCGATCTCTTCCAACCAAAGCAGATAATTCACTAAAAAACAGCGGGACACTCCGTGAGAGGCCGCAAACGAAGCGAGAATGGAAACGATTCCAGTTCCCATTCTAATATTCATTCGGATCAAAGGACCTTGATCTTTCTGATACATCGTCTTTCCCGGTTTAGAATTCAAACGCGGCATCGCTACGATATACTTTGCATATCTACGGATCAGCGTCGGAATCCGTTTCGGCAAATTCTTCCGATCTTTCTCATTCAATCCAGTCCAGTAGCGTTCGGGAATCAAAAACGTTTCCACGCTTGATTCACCGTCGACGATCCAACGTTTTCGAACTTTTTGGGTTTCAGCCAAGATGATATTTCCCATATCAAAACACGGTTCTTTCAAACGAAAGCCGAGCCCGCATTAACAAGAAAAACCGCATTTTCTACTTCCAAAATCGCCCCTTTTTTTCGATAAAAATCTTAGGCGCTCCTTCGTCGAATTCGACTTGGAAAATTTCGGCGGCGGGATTCCAACCAAACCAAAATGATTCTACAAATTCGAACGTTTCTTTTATCGATTTTCGTTTGGGGGGAAATCGTTTTGGTCTTCGGATTGTTCCACGGGACCGGGACAGGAACTCACTCGTCTCTTTTTTCCCAGGAAAAACAGCAACAACGAGAACAAGCCGAAACAAAACCGCTCCTCCGCGTCTTTCCATCATTTCGAAAGGAAGAATGTGATTGGGCGATTCGTTGGGATATTTGTATGAGTTGCCTAAAGATCGGGAGAAGATACGCGCAGAAGATTCACTTTTATCCTTCGGGACCGTATCGGGAACACGGTTGTTATTCCGACGAAGAAGGTTTTTTTCTGATGGATGAATAAAATCCGAATCTCTCCGAATCGAATCACGGGAAACAAAAGTAAACCGTATCAACCACGGTTTACTTTTACAACGGTAAGTTCGTCGGTAATCTAGCGCTAAGGATGTGGAGCGTGCGAAGCAGTCGGCTCGTTCGAGACGACCGAAGGCGATAGCCGCAGCGCGGAACAAGCCGGGCCTGCGATTTTTAAGAAAAGTTTTGTTGGAAGGCGAACTCGAGCAGGAGCGCCCAAACCGACGGAGGTGCGGCGGAGAAATTAAACCGAAAAGAATTTAAGCCGATCGTTATAGGAGTTCAGCACCCCGCCGACCGGAATCGGACAAGCGAGGTGAGAAGTAGGAAAAATCTTATTTCTTACAAGCCTGGATTGCAGGAATACTTTTTGCAGACTTAAGACAAGTGAGGTCGAATTTTCCGGACATACATTCTTTTTGTAATACGGGAACCAAAGTCGCTTTCATAGTCGCGATATTTGCAGTATCATCCGCTTTTTGTCCAGCAGTCAGATTGGTTAACATTTCTTCAACGATAGGAGCACACTCTTCCGCTGAATGTTTTGGTCCGCCGCACATTACAGTTAATGAAAGAACTGCAAGAGCGCTTAGGGAAATCATGAGAACTTTTTTCATCTAATCTTCCTCTTTTGAGTATTGGGAACCACTTTAACCCGATCTTGTTCCCTGAAAAGTGATTTTTTAGACGGGAGAATAGTTATTCCATAATGTTGAATTCCTTTTTCTCCCTTAAATTTTAATATTTTGGCGCGGGAATCATATTGATACGTACCCGCATTAACCAATACCTCAAACCCGGTTTTATAATGAATCTCGGGGATAAAGATTTCGGTTTCCGGAAACAATTCCCCTTCCTGCCGAAACGAATATTTGAACAAGGATCGTTCCATATCGAAGGTCAATGCGATCGGCAATCCTTTCGTTCGAATCGGATACGGACGACTGAAAGCCCGTACCGCCCTTCCTCCGTCTTCATCGTAAGCAGTCGGAGTGTCCATCGAGTAAATCGAAAGATCCTCTTCGTTCCAACGATCGCCCAAACTATGCGTATGATCGGGCGTATAATTCCACAACGCAAGATGCACGAAATTTTTTTCCACGGCCTTCATGACCCGATCCAGCGCTTTTTCCAAAACTCCGTAGTCTTTTTTGAGATAGGCCGCGCGCTGATTCAAATCCATCGGAATTCCGGTTTCCCCGATCACGGTCGGACAGTTACCCATGTGTCGTTCGGACATTTCGCGGATCATACGGATCGTCTCTTCGTAGGCCTTGTCTATATTTTCTTTTCCGAATATAGGTTTTTGCTTAAATACATGAACCCCGAACCAGGGATAATACCGTTTGAGCATCAGCACGGAAATATCGTACCAATGCGTTGCGTTCACGATCGAACCGTGATTCTTTTTCGGAGTTTCCTTCCATTCGAGTTCGAGTCGGGACGGGTCGCTTTCGATAAAGATATGAAACCGACTTTCCACCTTCTGCACTCGTTCCTTGAACTTCCTGATGAACGGCTGCATGAAGTCGGAATAGAATTCGTATTTTCTCCCGTTCTTTTTGTAAAAATATTCGGGACGAAGCATCATAGGCGCTCCGTTCGGATCGTAGTCCCAAACACCGTGATTTCTCCAGATACACTGATGCCCGCGCTTCCAAAGAGGAATTCCGCCGTTGTTCAACCGAACCTTCCCCCAAGGCAAACTCCAAAAACCGAGCATATACGCTTGTTCCGCCGAAACCGCGCGTCCTTCGGAAAGATACATTTCCTTAAACGGAGAGGTTTTGATCACCTTACCGAATCCGAATCCGTCGAATTCTCCGAGATTCTTTTTACCGATCCAACCGGGAGACGGTTCGTTTAACGAGTCGAAGCCGACTACGTTTTTATACTTCTTGAGTTTACGTACGATTTTGAGTACGGATTCGATGTAATGATCCTGTAAAAAGTCCTGCGCGTTTTTGCCGCCGATCTTCGTATCGGGTGCGAATTCCCTTCCTCCGAAAAACAAAGTGAACATCGTGGCGCACGCGTATTTCTGATAGTTGAGAGGCCACGACATTCTTCGGTAATTTCTTCCGTGATGATGATGTACGATCGCGGTTTCCGAATCGCGGATCTTGGAAATATCCATTCCCAGTTCCTCCAAGGTCCAGCCGGGCGCTCCGTCTCCTCCGGTAAATCGGGACCATACGTCCTGATGCGGATCGATAAACAGATACAATCCTTTTTGAGCCGCGAGTGCGACCATTCTCTCCACGTAATCGACGTATTCCGTGTCGTATTTTCCGGGACCCTTGTGTTCGATTCCTTCCCACGTTATGAGAAACCGCAAAAAATTGAATCCCCATTTGCGGAGACGATCGAAGTGTTCCGCAGCCTGATCCTCTTCGAGAGGTCTTCCCACGAACGAAACGTTTCTATGATTGAAGAAGGTTAAGGTCTGATCGAAGTGTGTGGTTCCGTCCGGTTTGGAGGGAAGTTTTGCCGAACCGGAAAGATTCACTCCTCTCAACTGATAGATCGCTCCGTCTTTTCCGGTGAAATGTCCGTTCTTAACGAATAATTCTTCCATAATATTCTAATATTCTCCGAATTGAATTCTCGCGTCCTCGTAGCCGCGGCTGATCAGATAATCCGCCTGCACCTGCGAGAAGTTCAAAATACTTCCGAATCCGAGCGAGGTTCTCGGTCCGATCGTACGAATTTTCAACTCGGGCCGATCGGCGCTGGGGATGGAGAGAAGGGAGGAAAGTCTGGACTTCTTTCTCTTTCTCTTTTTTTTCTCGAAGTTCAAGTTTGACATCACGGTTTGATACGAACCGATGAGCGAAAGCTCGAATACGCGTTCCAAACCTTCCCGTCTCGTTTTCGGCAAACCCATGTCGATTCCCCCGACGGGTGAAAGAAGGACTACGACGATATCCGTCGCGCCCCGTTCGACCGCCGGAAGGATCGGGGTGTTTGCCATAACTCCCCCGTCCCAGTGAGGTTTTCCGTCGACGTATTGCCAAGGGAAGAACATCGGAATCGCCGAAGAAGCCATCACATGTTCGATGTCGATTTCCTTGTTTCTAAAAAATACGAGTTCCGCGGTGAGAATGTTGACCGCCGTGATAATGACTTCCACGGGATTCTTCCGCAACTTGCGGAAGTCGAGATGAGAATACAAAAGATTTTTGAGAGGAGTCGTATCGGTTAAAGGAGAATAGCTTTTGACGAAGATGTCGACAAGATCGTTCCAAATCGAATAACGCATCACCTTCTTCGCTTCGATGGACTTCCACAACTTCGTGATTTCCATCGCGTTCATCCCGCAACCCATCGCGGTAGCGGTAATCGCTCCTACGGAAGTTCCGCAGATGATATCCGGTTTGAATTGGATTTCTTCCAAATAACGGAGAACGCCCGCTTGGTAAGCGCCTCTGGCTCCGCCTCCGGATAAAATAAGGGCACGTTTCATTCTACCTGAATCTCAAAGGGTTTAAAAAATGTGAAGAATTTTCGGTTTGTCGAGTGAAACTCAAAGGGACAGATTTTTTCGAAAGAGGGAAACCTCCTGAGCGACTGCATCGTTTCGTCGACATCCATCTGTCGAGATCGGAAGCTCGAGAATGACCAGTTCTCGAAACTCAGAAAGGTCAGCGGTCTGATTGGATTGCAATGTCCCGACTACGGCTGTATTGCAAGTGAAACCCGGGCTATTGCTCAGCCACCTCACCGGTCAATTGTTTACAACAACTATCATTCACTAGACCACCTCCTTTTCGTGTGGCCGCAGAATATTCTGTCTCATTAAAATGTCAAGAACAGAGCGATTTTTTTGAGAATTTTCTTTCCTGAAAGGAGCATCGAGCGGACACCGCGCTTTCATCGACGACATTCGGCAAAAGCCGCGATTCGCGCCGCCTTCGGCGGCGCGCAACAAAGAATCAACAAATGATTTACGAAACTGCCTTCACTCTGGAAATCAATATCATCGCGATCACGTTAAACCCCATTGCAAGAAAACCGGCCACCTCGTAGTTTTGATACGGAGCGGTCGGAGTCGCCGCAACCAAAATGCTCCCCCCGATCGTAGCCCCGAGTCCCGAAGCCAGGTTTTGCAACGCGGAGATCACCGTCATAAAACGTCCCCGGTCCTTCGGCTCGGTCGTGGATGTGATCAAAGCCAAGGCGGGAATCCATCTTCCCGATACGATCACCATAAAGGCGGTCGTCAACGTCACCACCGTTACGAGATCGGCCTTACCTAGATTGGTCATGATAAAAATCGGAATAAAGGATAACGGAACCAGAATATAGAATACCTTGTGTTTTCCGATCTTGTCGGAAGCGATCCCGACCAGTCTCGAAGAAAAAAAGGTCACAAGCCCGCCGAAGAAATAAATCCAAGAGATATTCTCTTTGGGAATTCCCACGTTCCGTTCCATATAAGGCGCGATAAACGGAATGACGGTAAAACCGCCGAGGATCACGAACATGATAAGCATATACGAAGCCATGTATCGTTTGTATGTGAGAATCCGGATGAAGTTTTGAATCGGATTGTCTCCCGCGGATTGAAACGGAGGAATGCTCGGAAGATGATAATACATCAGAACCAGAATCGGAAGACTCAATAAAACGATTCCCGCAAAGGACATGTTCCATCCGTAAAATTCGGCGACTTTCAAACCCAACGGAATCCCGATCACGGAAGAAACGGAAAACGCTCCCATGATCGCGCCGGTCGCCCTTCCCCTTCTTTCCATCGCGATCACGTCTCCTACGATCGCAAAGATGACGGAACTCAGAATTCCTCCGAACGCTCCGGAAATGATTCTCGCCAATAAAAGAAGAATGTACGAATCGGCAACGGCACAGAACGCGGTGCCTACGATAAAACCGGTATATAAGAAAATTGCGGCGGACTTTCGGTTGAAACGATCGATAAAAAGAGCGCCTACGATTCCCGCCGCGAACGCGCTGTATGTATATGCAGAAATCAGAAAGGAGAATTCTCTCGGATTGATATGAAACGCTTCTTGAAAGTAGCTTCCGAGAGGCATCATGATTACGAAGTCGAGAATGTGAGTGAATTGAACGGCCGCTAATACGAAGATCAGCATCGGTTCGGATTTTACATGAATGTTGCGAGAAGGGTGGGAAGACATAGATATTGGATAGCATGAGAAATGTCAGTTTCCTGTAGATAGAAAAACGGGAAAAATGGATTGAACGACTGGAATTCCCGCAAAAGAATCCTCACAAAAAAGGAAATCCACCGTATGAAAGTTAAATTTATTTCCGCAAATTCGGCCCTTTCCTCCGTCAAAGCGGGTCAAAGGGTTTTCGTTCACAGCGTGGCGGCCGTTCCGACTCTTTTGATCGAAGCGTTGACCGCCCGAGCCGGCGAGTTGTCTAACGTGGAAATGATTCACCTTCATACCGAAGGAGACGCTCCTTATGCGAAACCGGGAATGGAGGGAAAATTCTTTACGAACGCTTTGTTCGTCGCTGCCAATATGCGCAAGGCCGTGGAGGAAGGACGGGCCGATTATATTCCGATTTTCTTAAGCGAATGCCCTTTGTTGTTCCGCAACGGAATTCTTCCTTTGGACGTCGCCTTGGTACAGGTTTCCCCTCCCGATAAACACGGCTATTGTTCTCTCGGAGTTTCCGTGGACATTAGCAAGGCCGCCGTGGAAACCGCAAAGATAGTGATCGCGCAAGTCAACGAAAACATGCCCCGCACACACGGAGACGGAATCATCCACGTCGACAGAATTCATTCTTTGGTGGAAGGACATCAAACGTTGTACGAACACGTTTCCGAAACGCCGTCCGAAGTTGAACTCTCGATCGGAAAAAACGTGGCCTCTCTTGTGGAAGACGGAGCGACGTTGCAAATGGGAATCGGAGCGATCCCCAATGCGGTCCTAACGTGCCTGACTTCTCACAAAGATTTGGGAATTCATACGGAGATGTTTTCGGACGGAGTGATGGAACTCGTTCAAAAAGGAATCATCACCGGAATTCATAAAAAGAAACATCCCGGAAAAATCGTTTCCGGCTTCGTGATGGGAACCCGCAAACTCTACGACTTTATCGACGACAATCCGGAAGTTGCGATGCTCGATATCGGTTATATCAACGATCCCCACGTGATAAGAAAAAATCCGAAAGTCACGGCGATCAATTCCGCGGTGGAAGTGGATCTGACCGGACAAGTTTGTGCGGACACGATCGGAACAAGACAATATTCCGGAGTCGGAGGTCAGATGGATTTTATCCGAGGCGCCTCCCTTTCGGAACGAGGCAAACCCATCATCGCCTTACCCTCTTCCACTTCCAAGGGAGAATCCAGAATCGTTCCGATGTTGAAACCCGGCGCCAACGTGGTCACAACACGCGCGCACGTTCACTACATCGTGACCGAATACGGAATCGCGAATTTATACGGGAAGAATTTACGACAAAGGGCAAAAGCCTTAATCGAGATCGCTCATCCCGATCACAGAGAAAAACTCGAACGAGAAGCGTTGGAACGGTTTAAGATTCTTTAAAAAAGAAACGCGGAAACGGCGCGGTATTTGTCATCGAATTTTATTTTTTATACGAAAGAATCGCATCGGAATCGTTTGACGAAAACGTCGTTTTTCGTCAAATTGATTTTGAAACGACTTTCCGATGAAATTTGAAAGGGACAAAGTTTATGAAGGAATTTTTCTTTCGGACGTTCACTACCTTCTCAATAAAAAAATAAAATCCCACAAACACAAAGAACTCTTTCAGTTCCTGGATCATCTCGAAAAAAAGAACGTCCGCTTTCAAACGATCTACCTCGTGGGCGACATCATCGAGAATTGGTTTTTCAGCGCATCTCGCAAACTCCGCCGCAGTAAAAAGAAATTCAACAAACTCTTCGACAGACTCGACTCTTTATCGGTCCGTGGCGGCGACAAAATCTACATCGTAGGAAATCACGACTCGACTTCGTATCTGATGAGCCTTCCACCCAAGATAGAAAAGTATCTAAAGGAACGGGATTGGCAAGTCTGCGAAAAAACCGAAAACGAAACCCTGATTGCGGTGCACGGCCATCAGGGACAATACAACCGGTTCACCTGGATCGGGTCGATTTTTCTATTACGTTTTTTGCATGCGATTGCCGTACTGATTCCCAACCTTTTCCGTTATTCGGAAGCGTTCTATCAAAAACACCTGAACAGACAGGACCCTACTACGACCGAAGAGATTCTGCGGTATTACGAACGTCTATCTAGAATCACGCACCAAGGAGATCGACTTTTGATTTCGGGTCACACACACGATTTTCTTTGTATTCCTCATTTAAGAATCATCAACACGGGGGATTGGGTGAAAAGCAACAGCTTCGTATTACAAGACGGATCTCATTTTATCGGAGCCAAGATGAACAAACGGGGAGAATTCTCCAAAGAATTCGTTTACAAACACAAGGAAGATTCCTCCGTTTAGTAAAAATATTTCTTGCTTAACCTTTTCAAAAGGTGCAGAATTGCCGGATGCAAATTCCAGGCTATTCTACGATCTTGCAGTTCATTTCGGAAAATCCTTGGTCTTCTTTTTTTTACGCGATGGGAACATACACACTCATCGCTCTCGTTCACGACATCGTTCAAAGAAGGCATGCAATCAAACATAACTTTCCTCTTGTGGGAAGAATCCGATATCTCTTTGAAACGATCGGACCGGAGCTAAGGCAATACTGGGTCGCGAACGACAAAGAAGAAATGCCGTTCAATCGCGCGGAACGTTCCTGGGTTTATGCGACCGCAAAAAAACAAAACAACAACTTCGGATTCGGAACGACCGAACTTTTATACGAAGCCGGTTATCCGATCATCAAACACAGCGCGTTTCCGTTTCCCGAATCCAAGGTAAAACATTTAAAAAACGATTCTTCCATGATCCCCTGTCTCAAAGTCATCGGAGAATTTCACAATCGCAAAAAACCGTTTCGTCCTCCTTCCGTAGTGAACATCTCCGCGATGTCGTACGGCTCACTCGGGAAGAACGCAGTCTCCGCTTTGAACAAGGGCGCGATGATGGCGCATTGTTATCAGAACACGGGAGAAGGCGGGATCAGCCCCTATCACCAGTTAGGCGGCGATATCGTCTGGCAGATCGGAACCGGTTACTTCGGCGCGAGAGACGCGAACGGAAAATTTTCCTTGGATCTTTTCGGACAAAAGATTCACGAAAACCCCCAAATAAGAATGATCGAAATCAAACTTTCGCAAGGCGCAAAACCGGGCAAAGGAGGAATTCTCCCCGGGAAAAAAGTTACGAAACAAATCGCGGCGATTCGAGGAGTTCCGGCCGGACAAGATTGTGTTTCGCCTAACGCGCATTCCGAATTCGGAACGGTGAGCGAATTGATCGACTTTATCGAACGCCTTCATTCCGCGAGCGGACTTCCGGTGGGAATCAAAAGTGCGATCGGTGAAATTCATTTTTGGAACGAACTCGCGGAACGGATGAAACAAACCAACAAAGGACCCGATTTTATCACGATCGACGGCGGAGAAGGAGGAACCGGAGCGGCTCCCCTCGCTTTTGCCGATCACGTCTCCCTTCCGTTCAAGGTCGGGTTCGCGCGAGTGTATCAGATCTTTCAAAAGGAAAAACTCTCCGAAAGAATGGCTTGGATCGGAAGCGGTAAATTAGGATTTCCTGATAGAGCCATCGTAGCCTTCGCGATGGGATGCGATCTCATCAACGTAGCACGGGAAGCGATGATGTCCATCGGCTGCATTCAAGCGCAGCGTTGTCATACGGACCATTGTCCCGCAGGAGTCGCGACGCAGAACCGCTGGCTACAGGCCGGGCTCGATGTGGATCTCAAAGCGGAACGGAACGCGAATTACATCAAAGGACTCCGCAAAGAAGTTTTGTCCGTAACGCACGCAGCGGGTTACGAACATCCCCTTCAGTTCCGAGGAAGCGACATCGAGATCAGCGCAGGACTCAACATCTTCAAAACGTTGGAAACGATTCTCGGTTACGAAAGAGATCACGTTCATTTTACGAAGATGCTCGATTATACGGATCACACGTATTTGGAAGAATATATGCAGGGTGTCAGCAAAGTGGAACACCCGAACCACGCGACGAACAATCATCCGAAGTAAGACGCTCTTTGTGATCAAAAGATCGATAACGAGCGATCTAGAACGCGATTCGTAGAAAGCGTTCCGCCGAGTTAAAGAGGGTCGTTCGTGGAATCCAAATTTACCACTTGCAATCCCGCTTTTGCATTCGATTCTGTGCGAAAGCGGAGATTTCATGTTTCAATTTTCTTTTTCATTCTTAACCGTCCTGGAAGAAGCGCGGGACGTATTGATCAGACCGGTTTCATTTTTCAAAGAACTTTCCAAAACCCCGGAAGAATCTCTGATTCCGTTATATCTGCGTTCCCTGATTTTTATGGGCTTCTTATACGGGATCGCCGTACTCAGCATGACCGTCTTGACGCCGGACGGTTTTTCCAATCCTCCCCTCTCCTTCTTATTATTGGAAATGCCGCTCGCCTACTTTCTCGCGAGTTTTATCGTATTCCCTACTTTAGGTTTTCTTTATATGTTTTTCTCTTGGATTTGCGGCGGAGATAAAAGCTGGAAGTCGAACTTCCGAGCCAGCACCGCGGTTCTCGGAATTTTTTGGGTCGCATTGCTTTTACAGAGTTTCGGAGGACTCATCCATCCGTATCTCGGAATCGGACTCGGAATCGCGTTTACCGCATACGTCCCGATTCTATTCTACTTCGCGTTGACTTCGTATCTCAAAGCACCCGTACAAAGAACCGCGATCGTACTTACGATTTTTGCGGCGATTCTTCTCTATTTGCAATACTCTAAAGTTTCCTCGTATATCAACGATTACAAGATGATCGAGAATATGAATTCTCACAAACCTCTCACAAGGGAAGAGGAAGAACACGGAGAACAAGAAGCCGCGGAGATCATCCGTAAGGCGATGGAAAAAGCGAAAGCGGAAGGACACGAAACTCAGGAATAGTTATGGCAAGAATTCAACTGGAACTCCCGAATAAATTCGTCTGGTCCGTCGACCTAGACGTTCGAATCTACGATATCAATTTTGCGGATCATCTCGCACACGACCGCGTGATTTCGCTTCTTCACGAAGCGAGAGCGCGTTTCTTTTTGGAACACAACTACAACGAACTCAACGTGGACGGACTCGGGATCATCATGACCGACATCGCCGTCGTCTATAAGGCGGAAGCGTTCTTTCGGGATAAGGTCCGAGTGGAAATCACCGCGGGAGATTTCAATCAGCGCGGTTGCGATATCTATTATAGGATGACGCACGCGGACGGACCGGCCAACGGCAAAGTGATCTGCGAAGCGAAGACAGGCGTGGTTTTTATGGATTACTCAACTCGCAAATTGGGAAATCTTCCGGAAGGTTTCCGAAAGATTTTTCCTTAATTCAAGACCCGCGGCGGGATCAGATCCGGATTCCGAAAGAAAACTGAAGACTTGGTTCCGTAAAACGATACGAAACGTTGGAATTGGAAAGAAGCGTGTTCCTGATTTGAGCCGAGAGAGCGATCACTATGGAATCGCCGTTCCATTGAACCCCCGTTCCCAACGATAAAGTGCCGTGAAAAAACGGATCGGAGTACATTCCGGTTCGATAACTTCGTCCGAATCCGAACGCGAACTGTGCGAACCAGGAAAATCTCTCCCCATCGATCGGATAATATTTCAAACCCGGTAGAAAAGAAACCGTTTCCACCCGAAAAGAGTTCGAGGTTCTAAACGGCGTATAACCTTCGTCAAGCGAGGACAACGCCAGAAGAGTCGCGGAAGATTCATTTTTTTGAATATTATCCGGACCGGGTAAAACCAAAGCGGCGGCTCTCGGATTCAAGAATGCGTTCGACGAACTGCGGAAATCGAAACGGGAATTTTCCAATCCCAGAGTGATTCCATATCTGCCTTCAAAACGGGTTTCCGCCTGAAGAAACACCGACTGAACAAGAACCGAAAAATTTCCGATTCGATCCGGTTCTGCGATACGGCTTTCCCAGAAGGAAACCCCCGAAGAATAAGAAACTCGACCGGCCCCTGAAGAATTCGGTTTTTTCGAACCTTGGTTTTTCGGAACGTTCGACGCGGAAGGTTCGGATTCCGATTTCACTTCCGCCATAACGATCCGTTTCACCGAGCTAGTTTCGATTTTTCTAATATTGCCCGATTCGTCTTCGACGAGAATCACATCGCCTCCCATCGTAACCTTTACGTTTCGAAGAGCCCCTCCGTCCTTGAGAAGAACGGTGTCCGCAAACAGAAACGAAGGAACGCAGAGAAAAAAGAAAAATACGAAACCGGTTCGATGATAAATCCTCAAACGAAATTCAAACCTTCCAAGAAGTGAACATCTTGCCGATCATGAAGATAGTCAGCTTCGTTCCGTTTACGAGCAACGAAATCGGATTCTTGGAAAAGTTAAACCGCATCGCGGCGAGAATCGCTTCGTACGAGGTTTTGTTAAACGGATACCACCATATATTCCTTTTGGAAGGAATGATGTCCCAGTTCACGAGCTTAGGCTGAGTCATCTCGTCGAAACCGAGGCCGGAATGGGTTCTTCCCAAACCCGATTCTTTCCAACCGCCCCAAGGAGTTTCGGATTGACCGTGCGTATAGAGGTGATCGTTGATCGTCGTCGCACCCGATTCGAGTTTTTTCGCGATCTTTTTGCCCAGACTTAAATTTTTGGTCCATACGGATGAAGTCAGCGCCATCGAAGAATCGTTTGCAAGAGCGATCGCCTCTTCGATCGTTTTGAATTTCATCACGGGAATGATCGGACCGAAATTTTCTTCTTTCATCAACTCCATCTGGTGATTCACGTCCACCATCAAAGTGGCGGGATAAAAGAATCCCTTCGTGTTACCGCTCGGCTGCGATTGTGCTACGATCTTAGCGCCTTGTTTCACGGCGCCGTCCACCTGACGTTTTACCGTATTGAGTTGTTCTTCCGTGGTCATGGAACCCATTTCCACGTCGAAATCCCGGTCGGCTCCGTGGCGAATCGCTCGGGTTTTGGCCGCGAGCAAGTTTACGAATTTATCATATACCTTGTCTTGCACATACACGCGTTCCACACCGCCGCAGGATTGACCCGCGTTTTGGTAACCGGCCCAAGCCGCGCCGTTCGCCGCACGTTCGAGATCCGCGTCTTCCAAAACGATCATCGGATCCTTACCGCCCAGCTCCAAAGACAAGGGGGTTAAGGTGGAAGCCGCGGCCGCCATCAAAGTTTTTCCGGTCGCAACCGAACCGGTAAAAAAGATCTTATCGATCTTGTTTTCAAAGAAGGATTTGGAAACCGCTCCGCCCGAACCGACGATATGATAAAAAAGACCTTCGGGTAATTCTCCGGCGGCGACGATCTTATCGATCGCTTGACCCACGAGAATCGTCGCTTGCGCGACCTTCAACAGAATCGCATTCCCCGCCATCAACCCCATCGCGATTTCCCCGAAAGGAATCGAAAGAGGATAATTCCACGGACTGATGATTCCGACGACGCCGAGCGGAACGCGATGCAGTTCGTTCTTCTTATTAAAAAATAAGAATGTGGACATCGGAAGTTTTTTCGGTTGCAGGTGATGTCTTGCATTCTTCGCATACCAGTCCGCCGCGAGCGCGGCCGGAAGAACTTCCGTAGCAAGCGCGTCCATTCTGGATTTGCCGTTATCCTTGCTCACGATGTCCGCGAGTTCTTCCGCGTGTTCCACGATATAATCTCTCATCTTGAGAATGTGCTTTTTGCGGGTGGCGAATTTTGTCTGAGCCCACTTTCTTTGGGCCTCGCGGGCTTTATTGAAAATTTCGGGCATTTTTGCCAGATCCGTGTTCGGAACTTTTCCGATTTCTTCCAACGTAGCCGGGTTTTGCGACACTTGGAAACCGGTTCCCATATAATTGCCGTTCGTTTTCGATTTTGTATCTCCGATTACACTCGTTGCCATTTCAAATTCTCCTATTTTCTCTTCCTATATCGATTCTAACGCCCATAACGATTGTTCGGTCCGTCTATAGTACAGAGAGAATGGAATTTATAACAAGCGTTTTTGCAACCGGTCTCGGGGGCTTCCCGGGAATCTCCTATACATGAAAAGCCCCCGTAAAAAACTGGCTTATCAGCTATACTTGAGGGTTTTTCTATGAAACGCACCGAACTGGAAAGAAGAGAAAGAGACCTCCGCAAGGCAGAAAAAAAGACACAGCTTCAAGAAAAGAGGCTCGCCTCCGGAAAAGGAACTAGCGTAGGAGATTACATCGACGAGTTGTCCGCGCTCTTCCGTTATGACGCGACCGAAATCTTCAACACGGGAGACGACATTGCGGTCTTGGAATTATTGGAAGATATTCAAGCGAATCTCCCCGCGAAACAGTGGGAAAACGTGCTTCGTAAAGCGATCAAAAAGACCGGAGTTCAGGAAAAAGAAAAAGCATACAACGAACTCAAAGAATTGATGAACGACGAAGAAGAATCGGAAACGGCGGAAGAAGTCGGGGTATAACCCGGCTTTTTCTTTTCTCCGCCGTACAGGTGCGACAACATCCGATCGTGCCGAACCGGCAAAAACCCCACGACAACTCGGATAGAATATTCCTCTTTTTCCGATCCTTTAGATCCCAAAGAACTCCTTCGATGTTTTTCAACTTACCGGATGGACGAGAATTCACTCGAAAGTCATTCCGATTTTTCTCGAGACAGCGGCCAACCGAATCTTGAATGCGACCAGTTGCTCACATTCAAAAAATCGCTGAGCTTCGCATCAAATCCGATCTTACGGAATCATAAATTTTGCTTGATCTCTCTATCTACCAGATAGTATCTGAAAGATATATCTCTCATTCTATAGATTGCGCGACTTATTTTTGCCGTCTCGGTTTTCCATGAAATTTCCGGAAAAACTCTATTCTCAATTGTTAAATCAGAAATCGCAAAACTCCTCAAATCATAAGGTTCAAAATCCCAAATAATGGCCCGTATCAACAAAACGCGTTATGCGCTCTTGGGTATCGTAGCACAAAGTCCCAAAAACGCCTATGAAATCAAAAAAACCATCGAACAAACCATCGGATTTTTCTGGCAGGAAAGTTTCGGACAAATCTATCCGATTCTCAAACAACTCGAAAAAGAAGGATGCCTTAAGTCGTCCAAAGAGAAAAAACGAACCGGCCCGGAATCGACGATCTACAAGATAACCCCCAAAGGAAAAAAAGAACTTAAGGAGTGGCTGGAAAAGCCCGTCGAAAATTTTCCCTATCGCAACGAACTTCTTTTAAAGCTCTTTTTCGGCAATCACGTGGAAAAGGAAATACTCATAGGACATCTGCAACATACGAAAGAGGAAGTGCAACGTCTCACCGAAATTTATGCGAACATCCGAGGCTTTTTGGATCAGCATGAAAATCCGAAAGTAAACAAGATATTGAGCCTGATCACTCTCGACTTCGGCATTGCAACCGCGAAAAGTTTTATGGAATGGGCGGAAGAATCGAAAAACAAAATAAAAAATTCGGATTTTTAAACCGAAATCGTTTTTCTACTTTTCACGTCGTCTAAATTGACTTAGGCTACAACCGATCCGGAGAAGGTCGCACTTTGCCTGCCCGGAGCGAAACGCCAATGAATCTACCGCCTCTGCACGAAACCATGGACCTTTCCTGGTCCCCGTTTGCGTTCTATTCCGGTTTTTCGTTCCTTGTCTTCTCTTTCAATCTATACGTTACATACAAAAATCTTAAAGTACGGGGAAGCAAAGAATTCCTTTTCGTTCTATGCGGTTTCGCGCTCTATTCCTTAGGTAGTTTTTTCGAGATTCTTTCCCGAAACGAAAATTGGATCTTATTCTGGGACGATTTTCAGTTCATCGGCAACGACATCATCGTAATCGGCATTTCGTTTTTTATTCCTAGAATCACAGCCCTTACGTTCGTATATCGCTTCCCTTTGAGCCTGCTTCTAGTTCTATTTCCGATCTCCAACGAACTGCTTTTGTGGTCCGGTTATCATCCCGAATGGATCAGAACCAATGTTCGATTTCTTACGGATACTTCCTGGAAAGCGCTCACATACGACTATGGCCCTTGGATGAAGTTGTTTATCGTTTATTATCTAGGAGCTCAAACAGCCGTCATCGGAATTCTCATCTGGAAATTCTTAACGCTGACCGGATTTCGCCAAGCGCAGATGTCTCTCCTTTTGGTGGGAATTCTTTTTCCGTTTCTCGGAGGTCTGATGACCGTGGCCGGCGTATTCCCGTTCATCAATCCTCATATGGATGTGTTCCCGATCACCGGATGTGCGACTTCCCTCGTATGGGCTTACGGTCTTTTTTATTTCAAGATGATGGATCTGATTCCCGTCGCCAGGGACAAAGTTTTCAATCTGATTCAAGACGGAATTATTATATTAGATAAAACGAATATCATTCTGGATTACAACGAGGCGGCGATCAATCTTTTTCTGGGACAATTGAACACCGCGGGGATCACCCTGAAGGAAGTGTATCCCGACTTGAACTATCTGATCGAGAAATACAAACGAAACGAAATCGATTCGATCCCGGATCTGAGGTTGTTCATCAAAGGAGAACTTCGGTATTACGAGGTTATTCTCAGGAATTTTTCAAACCGATCGGAACGAAGCGACTTCTGGATTCTCACCTTAAGGAATATCACGGAACGCAAGTTAGGCGAAGAACGCGCCATCGAGGAAAAGAACTTCCTGAATATGATTTTGGATTCGACCAGGGTTCTTTTCGTCGCCCTCGACCGCGAAGGAAGAATTCTTCGATTCAACAAAGCCTGTGAAAACGCGTTCGGCTATCGTTCCGACGAGGTCAAAGGCCACGCGTTCTGGGACATCTTCGTGGAACCTCACAAAAAGGAATCGATCAAGAAAGTGTATCTGAGAATGATCCGAGGAAAGTTTCTTCCGAAAACCCAGGAACAATGGATCGGTAAATTCAAAGAACGGAAAGTGATCCAATGGGAAAACCGTGAAATCAAGGACAAAAACGGAAGAACCAATTACATCATCACTGCGGGCGCGGATTTGACTGACGTTTACAATGCGGAAAACGAAATCGCAAATCTCAAAACTGCCAACGAGGAAATCACAAAAAAGAATCAGATGATCGAGGATCAAAAGAAAGAACTCGAACAAATCATCGACACTCTCACCAAAACGCAAGCGCAACTCGTTCAGGCGGCAAAACTTGCGGACCTAGGACAACTCGTTTCGGGAATCGCGCACGAAATCAACAACCCGTTAGGCGCCATTCTCGCTTCGAACCAAAACATACAACACTACACCAAATCCTTTCGGGAAAAATCGAAGGACTATTTCCGTCTTTTAAAAAAATTACCGGAACGGATACGAGATCAAATTTCCTCGTTAATCGACATCGCCGCAACCCACTCGGATCTTGTTTTAGGTCTGGAAAGAAGAAAAAGGGCAAAAGACGTCCGCACAAATCTCGAACGTCTGGGCATTCCGTCCCCTTCCAACGAACTCTGCGAGGTCGCGCTCGAATGCGGTCTTTACGGAAGAGAAGAGGAATATATCGAACTTCTCAAACATAAGGAAGCGATTCCGATTTTGGAATTGATCACGGATCTTTTGGGACCGGAAAGAAATTCTCAGACGATTCAAACCGCAGTCGAACGGTCCTCCAAAATTCTGTACGCGTTGAAAAGTTTGGCCCATTTTGAAAGCAAAAGCGTGTTAGAAGAATCGAATTTACGGGAGAATGTGGAAATCGTTCTCGCTCTCTATCAAAACCTGTTCCGTCACGGAGTGGATCTTTCCGTGAACTTCGAGGAACTTCCGAAAATTCCGATCTACCGGGACGATCTGCTCCATCTTTGGACAAACCTCATCATGAACGCCGTCCAAGCGATGAATTATTCCGGCAAACTCAATATCAGCGGAAACAAAGAGAACGGTTTTGCAGTAGTTCAGGTGGAAGACTCGGGCCCGGGGATTCCGGATTCCCTTCGAGAGAAGATCTTCGATCCGTTCTTTACGACCAAACCTCCGGGAGAAGGAAGCGGACTCGGCCTGGATATTTGCCTGAAGATCGTCGAAAAACATAACGGAACGATTTCTTACGAATCAGAGCCCGGAAAGACGGTATTTACCGTAAAGCTCCCTTTAGTGCATACTAAAAACTGAATATTATAAAATTATAAAATCCCTTTGCGAGGCAATAAGCGGATTTCGTCCGGATAGACCGCATCGGGAAGAGTCGCGAGAGTCGCGAGCCATTTCCCGAAATCATCCACGGGGATCATGTCGTCCTGTTCGAACCCTTCCCTTCCCTTCCAGATATCCGTATAAACCGCACCGGGATAAACCGTAATGACCCGGATTCCCTGGGATTTTAATTCTTCCCGAAGCGCTTTTGCAAAACCCGCAATCGCGTGGCGGCTCGCACAATACGCCGTCGAGTTCGGAAAGCCCTGATAACCGGCGGTGGAAGAAAGATAACACAAAAAGGAACCGGCCCGCAACAGCGGCAGAATCTCCTTCGTGAGTAAAAAGAGAGAATTCAGATTGAGAACGAAATGTGCATTCCATTCTTCTAATGCGATTTGATCCACGGATTTAAAAAGTCCGCTTCCGAAGGTAAAATACACTCCGGACAAGGAATTCACCTGCGATTTCAGAGCGCCCACGAACTCGAGAACCTCGGACTGCCTGGAAAGATTGCACTGAAAATTCTTTCCGTATTCGAACGGACTTCCGCTTTCCGCGTTTTTCCACTCGGCGCCGGTTCTGGAAATCCCGATCGCGTCCCGCGAAAGTAAATTCAAGTTTTCTAATACGGACTTTCCGATGCCGGAACCGGCCCCGGCTACGAGAATGGGCTTGTGTTCTTTTTCGGAGGACAAAGGATCTTCCCCTTAAGAGAAAGTCGCGGGATAAACCGGAAATTCGGTGGAGAAGACTTCCTGACGATCCAGCTCCGATGCGTCGGTAGGCAGATTTTTCGTTTCTCCCGGATAAGAAAGATTTTTCCAAGAGACCATATATTTGAGAATAAAGTCCGTCGCTTCCAGATTCCGATTCGCCTGAATCGTATCCTTTCCCCAAACGGTGATACCGTGTTTTTCGATGATGCAGAACGGAACCTTAGGTCTGTAATCCTTGAGATACTTTTCCAAACAATCGGAGATATCCTGCACATTCGGAAAATTGTATATTACAGGAACGTAAACCTTTGGATTTTCTTCCCAGATTCCGTATGCCTTCAGGATTTCGATTGTGGGGAGTTCGAGTAAAGCAACGGGTTCGTTTTTGGAAGTGTTCGCGCGGATTAAATTCGATTCGAGAGTGTGAACATGAAGACCGCAGGAAACCCCGTCTAACGCACGATATACGGCGCGATGGATCGAAGTTTCGGCGCTCGGCTTTAATCCTTTGGTCGCCTTGGAATTTTTGGAATCCACCGGCTGCCCCGATTCCAAATCCACGTAGAGAAAATTGCGTTTGTTGAGAAGATTTTTGTCGAGTCCGCTCCCGCTGACCCAAAATCCGGATTCTTCCGGAACACGAACGGAAAGATTCCCGGCGGTTCCGGGCATCCATCCGTTTTTGTGATAGACGGCTCCCAATTCCGAGAGCCGCTCCAATTGTTTTTTAACGGACATATCAGTCCAGAGTATTCGTTTCTTCCACGTAGTTCGGAACCCAACCGCTCATATCCTGAAAGTAACGTACCGCTTTGATTCTTTTTTTATCGTCGAGATAAAACCAGTGGTTCGTGTTTCTTGGAACGGAGATGAAGTCGTCCTTATAAACGTGAACGAGAAACTTCTCGCCCTTTAAGGCGAAACCGAATACTCCCGATCCGTCCACGATGTATCGAACCTCTTCGTCCGTGTGATAATGAACCCGGTCGAATTTCGCGAGCATCTCGTTCAATCCGGAAACGTTCGGATGAAGCACGATCAAATCGCGGGATTGATAACCTTCTTTGGCTTTGAGAGTTTCAAAACGATCGTCCAGTTTTTTCAGAAGTTCCTCTTTTTCCGAATCGGCCAACACTTCCTTATCGGTAAGATTTGCCGCGTTAGGCGGAACCGCCCAATGATCGTAGTCGATTCCTCTCTCTTTGAGAAAGGATTTCACTTCGTTCGTTTCCTGAATCGGCGCTTGTCCGTTTTGTCTTACTATCGTTGCCATAGATACCTCCGCAGATTGTTATTTGTTGACCCTTTCTACGTAAGTGAGATCGCGCAGGTCTATTTTTATAACGTCGCCCTGCTTTACGAATATCGGAACATTGATTTCTCCGCCGGTTTCGACGGTGACTCTTTTTTGAGCCGTACCGGAAGTGTCCCCTTTGAGACCTTCTTCCGCATAAGTAACTTGAAGGATGGAGAAGTTCGGAGGAATGACTCCGATCGGTTTGCCTTCGTAGAACGTAACTTCCATCGCGGTTTCTTCCTTTAAGAACGGAAGAATGTCCTCCACATATTCTTTAGACACCGGCATCTGTTCGAAGTCGTTGGAATCCATGAAGATGATGTCGTCGCCTTCGGTGTAGCAGATGGTCATGTTTCTTTTTTCCAACTCGACGCTTTCCAGTTTTTCCGCCGCCTTGAAGGTGCGTTCGATCGAGCTGTTTCTGGTGAGGTTCTTAAGTTTGGTTCTAATAAACGCAGAACCCTTTCCCGGGTTTACGAATTCGGTTTTGACTACCGAATAAAGATCCCCTTCCACTTTGAGAACCATACCTTTTTTTACTTCTGTGATGCCAAGAGTCATGGAATTTCCTAAGAATAATTTACCTCCTTCTATTTCTCGGGAAAAGGCCCCCCTGTCAAGAAAAAGAACCCAGAACTGCAAAGCAGTTCTGCTGAGTTCTTCAACGCGACCCATAGGGAGCGTTGTGGCCAAAGAGCCGCGGAGCGATCAGCGATTGGCTCTTAGCGAAGCTAAGATCTCAAAAGCTAAGAACCCAAAAACTAAAACCCGAAACTAAGATCTCAAAATCCAAAAGCGAAGAACTCGTCTCGAAACTCTAAAAGGGACGGTTGTCAAGCTAATCTCAAAATGTGGGAGCTCCCACAAATTACCAAAAATTCATCGATTTGCTTCTATTTCTTTTTGTAAGAGTTCCCACATCCTAGGGTTGTACGGTGCTCTCTAAGAGGCCACGATAATCCTTCTACTCAATGTCAAGAATGTCTTTCTCCGACCGATCAAAACGGCTGTATCAATTTGTAACAATTCACGCGCGAATTGTAATAGACTTTTTGGATGCGAACGGCATTCTCCCGGAGAATTCCATAGGAACGTAAAAACAGACGTATGAAATTAAGATCCACAATTCTATCCGCGGTCATCCTTGCTGCGGCATTTACAGGAAATTGCAAACCGAAAGAAACGATCACCGTCACCGGTTCGGAAACGATGCACATAATGTTGCAGATGATCGGATTGGAATATTCCCGAAAAAACTCCGGAGTCCAAGTCGTTGTTCACGGCGGAGGCTCGATCGAAGGAATCGAAAAGTTATTTCAAGGTAAAACGGACATCGCAGCGGCGAGCAGGCCTCTGACCGAAACCGAACTGAAGGAATTCGACTCCAAAGGAAAATTCGAATCTCTCGCAGTCGCTTACGACGGAATCGCAATCATCGTTCATCCATCCAATCCGGTTCGCAAGATCAGCCTGGAAAACGCTTCTAAAATATTCGCCGGAGAAATCTCCGATTGGTCCAAGGTCGGAGGAAAACCCGGAAAGATCGACGTGGTGATCCGAAACGACAAATCGGGAACCGCGGCTTACTTTGAAACGCACGTCTTGAAACAAAAGGATTTAGGAATCAAGAACTTTGAAGTGAGAAAGAACGTAGGGTACGTGAAAACTGCCAAGGTGGTTGCGGACAACGACGCAATGGCGGCCGCGATCGACGGAAACCAAAACTCGATCGGGTTCATGGGAATGGGAAGCGCCGTTTTCGAGAACAAAGGACGCGTTCGTGCTCTGGAATATTCCTTGAGCGGAAAGGATCCGTTCGTCGTTCCGAGCATCGAAAACGTATATAACAGAAAATACGAACTCTCCCGAGGATTGTATCTCTTTTATCTTTCCGATCACGGACAAAAGATCGACGACTTCATCACGTATGTAACGAGCGAAGACGGACAAAAGACGATTCTCAAAAGCGGTTATTTGAGAGGAACCCTTCCTACAGTGGAAGTGGAAGTCAAAAAATAGGATAAAAAACGAAAGGATCTCGGGATTTTTTTCGCAGAAAACGATTGATTTTCGACATTCTCGGGATCTAATACAACGTTATGGGCCGTGCTATACTTGGAGTCGTCGCGTTGCTTGTCGCAGGATGTTTCCTCGCGGATAGTTTTGCGGAAAGCCGATTGGAATCCTACAAACCGGTCGTTCGAGTCAAGGCTCAATCCAGAACCATTCAGCAGGTTTCCAATCCCTTCACCAAAAATCTCTCTTCGGGAGACGACGATAAAGGGCTTGTCGATTTCTTCAGAATCGATTCTTTCTCGGGCAAATTCTTACCTTCTCATTCTATCCTGAAAATCGAAATCATATCCGGTAGAGGTTCTCTTTCCTTTCGTTACCTTTCTCTACCTCCTCCGACGGCTGTTTAAGGACACATTCAATTCTGTATCGAGGGAGTAAGTCTCCCCGTTCACGGATGGACGTTCTTTGGGCAAAAAGAATTCCATCCTCGAATGTAAACAGAATCTCCCTTCGGATTCTTCTCATTCTTGTCCTGAATCTCCTAAAAAAGTGAGAATTTCCCAATCGGAGATGCAATAGAAAACGATTGCCGGAAGAGGTTTCGAAAGTCCTACTTCCGGTTTTTTTTTAGAAAGAAGCGATTTCACTTCTTGGTTGACGCAAGGAGTTCTCGTCGGAGGATTTCAGTAGAACCGTTTCTCGGGGTCAAACCGCTGTCTAATTCTTCATTCACAAATCTCGTGCCTCGTTCCTCCGATTGGGAGACAACTTCTCCTCAATGGCTGAATTGGAAGTGGCAGATTCAAAATCGTATCAAAACACAAAGCGAGTTGTCCGAACATCTCGAGTTGACGCCGACGGAAAAACTTTCCTTTGACGCTTGTTCCGAGTTCTTCGAATTTTCGGTTACGCCGTATTACTTACGTCTCGCGGATCAAAAAGATCCCCATTGTCCGATCCGTTTGCAAATCGTTCCTCGCAAAGAAGAATTGATCCGAAACGGTTTTGAAAGGCAGGACCCTCTCGCCGAAGAAGCGCACATGCCCGTCAAGGGCGTTACCCACCGTTATCCCGATCGCGCCCTTTGGTATTTATCGCACGTATGCGCCGTGTATTGCAGATTCTGCACGCGCAAACGAAAGGTCAGCAAATCCATTCACACTCCGGGCAAAGAAGAATGGGATCAGGCTCTCGCTTACTTTCGATCGCATCCTGAAATTAAGGAAGTGATCTTATCCGGAGGAGATCCGCTCAATCTTTCGGACGAGAAATTGGATTATCTTTTAGGCGAACTCAAATCCATTTCGCATATCAATCAGGTTCGGATTCATTCCCGATATCCCGTAACTCTTCCGATGCGAATCGACGCTTCGTTATGCGCCGTATTGAAAAAACATTTTCCGATCTATCTCGTAACGCACTTCAATCATCCGAAAGAAATCACACCTTTGGTAAAGGAAAGAATCGCGCTTCTCATCCAGGAAGGAAACGTGATGGTTTTGAACCAGGGAGTTCTGCTCAAAGGGATCAACGATTCCGCGGAAACTTTAAAAGATTTGTTCTACGGATTGACCGCGATCGGGATCAAACCCTATTACCTCCATCAGTGCGACGAGGTTTGGGGAAGCGGCGGATTCCGGGTCGAGATCTCCAAGGGAGTCGAAATCATGAAGCAGATTCGGGGAAAAATTTCGGGCCTTTCCGTTCCTCTCTACGTGGTCGATTTGACCGGAGGCGGAGGCAAGGTTCCGCTTCCGACCGATTATCTCGCGGAAAAGACGGATCATTCGTACATATTCCGAAACTATCAGGACGAACTCTATGAAATCAGTTATTAAGCGAAGTGCGTTTTTCGAGGGAAAATTCCGCCTCCGAGCCGTCTCCGAAACGTGGATCGGTTTGTTTCTCGCAATTGTGTTTGTCGTCGTCTTTGCGGTTACGTTGCAGTGCAAAACACAGGAAAGCAAGGGAACCGCTTCCGCTGCGGAAACTCCACGCTATCTGAGACTCAACTACGACGTCGTTTACGATACGTCCGAAGGGGTTACCCTCTATGAATCGGGCAGGTTGTTCGCGAGAGGACTATTTTACGACTTTTCGATCCATTCGTCGGCGCACAAATTCGATCGAATCCGAGCTTCTTCCTATACCGAAGACAATCAGATCGATTTCAAACATATTCTGACGGCCGACGAACTCGGTTCGCTGAAGAATAAACAATATCAATATTTTTCCATGCCCAACGACTCAAGGGCCAGCGTTTTAACGGGAATTCATAACGGGAAATATTACATCCGCTGGGAATGGCAGAAGGAATCCTTTATTTTCGTCTTTGAAACTCTGTCCAAAAACGATTCGGGGGAATCTCCGGCCGTCCTTGGAAAAGAATTTCATGAAAATATCCGCAAAGGTCTCAGAATTTTTTAGTCTTCTTGACCGATTCGGTACAGGTCCGTATCCTATCCTTTGCAAGGATCTGGTATGTGGTTGAAGCTGGGAGATTCTGAAATCATCAACCTGGATTATATATCCACGATCAAAAAGAACCCCTCTTCCAACTCGATCGAGATTATCTACAACGATCTCAACCATATCAAATCCTTACCGTTTCGAAATCCGGAAGAAAGAGACCGGGCGTACGATGCGATTCTCGAGAACTTATCACGTATGAAATTATTTTTTGAATAGAGAGGGAAGATGGAGTCGATCAAACAAAATCTGCAAACCGTATTTTCCCTAAAACCGTTCGAGGTCCTTTTTTACGGATCCAGACAAAGGGGAGATTTCAAAGATTCGTCCGACTATAATTTTTTTCTTTTGGCCGATCCGAGCGATCAACTCAAAAGCACGTTTTTGAGAGAGATCAACGCGATTCTAAGTCCATTGGAAGAGATCGCACCGGTGCATCTCGTCACGGCGGACACGGATTCATTTCTTGCAAGACTCAGAGTATTCGAACCTTCGGCGGTTCACATCTGTGAACTCGGCGAACCTTTCTACGGCAAAGAATCCTTTCCTTCCTTAATGGGAGAATGGACGAAACTTAAGAATCAGCCCGTCGACTCGGTGGCCGCCGGTAAACATCTCAGAAAACGATATCGTTTTTATAAAAGTATTTCTCCCCGCAGCACGAAAGAAGAGATCATGAGAATGGAAAGACTCGTGGCTCTGTATCTTCAGAATTGGATGTTCCGCGAGATCGAAGATTTGAGTTGGATCGAAGTGGTTCACGCCGATATCCCGACGAGATTGATCTCGATGGTGCGCGAACTCTACCGCAAGGAAGCGAACGAAAACACTTTGGAAATCCTCGGACTCTATGAGGAAATCCTAAAGTTGAAGACGGAGATTCGAAATCATCAGAATCCTTTTTCCGCCGAAAAGTTCCAGACCCTCAAGGACACGATTCGTTTCGAAGAAAAGGAAATCAAGATTCTCAAACTGAATTACTAAAAATCCGACCGTTCGTCCGCCGATCCTTTCGCGACGGATGCAAGATTTCGTCTAACGTTTCGAGAACAGATAATGGGAAACGATCCATTCTTCCCCGTTTCCGTATTTCCAAAGTTCGGCACAGGCCATAAAGAACACTTTCCAATAAACGAACCACTTTAAGGCCTGATTCTTACCGTACGTTTCGGAAAAGATTTCCAAAATTTCATCGCGGTTTCGAACCATTCCCTTCAGCCACTCTTCGGAAGTGAGCGCGTAGTGTTTTCCGTTGACGACCCATTGATCCCGAATTTGAAAATCTTTTTGAAAGTATAAAAACAGATCATGCGAAGGCATCTGACCGCCGGTAAAGAAATATTTGGACATCCAGTCAGTATCGTCCACGACTTCGAACGCATACGCGTATTTGTGATGCGTAAAAATATGGACGAAGAAGTAACCCTTCGGCTTGAGAAAGGACGCAAACTTCTCGAAAAGCTTTTCGTAATTCTTCATGTGTTCCAACATTTCCACGGAAACAAGACGATCGAACTTTTTCGAAATACGAAACTCGTTCATATCGGCGGTAAGGATCGTTAGGTTTTTCAGACCGCGTTTCTTTGCCTGTTCGTCTATGTATTTCTTCTGGCTTTTGGAATTGGAAACGCCGGTAATCGAGGATTTCGGAAAGTTTTCCGCAAGATACAAGGATAAAGAACCCCAACCGCAACCGAGATCCAATACGCTCATACCGTTTTCGATCTTGGCTCGTTGACAGGTGATCTCGAGCATTCTTCGTTCGGATTCATCGAAAGAGACGTTCGGGGTTTCCCAATAACCCGAACTGTATTTCATGTGTTTTCCCATTACGAGCTTAAAAAAATCGGCAGGAACCTCGTAGTGTTGTTCGTTTGCCGCGGAAGTATGAACGGCGATCGGAGATTTCTTGAGCGTTTCCACATAGGAAATCAATCGTTTCTGATCGGCTTCAAGAGAACCCTGATTTTCCTGCTCGAGTCTTTGTTTCAAAAGTCGACGAATCTGAAAACGGATCAGCCAATGGGGAAAAACATCCTTTTCCATCAGATCATACATCCACTTCATTGCGAGGTTCCATCCTATTTAAAATATTCAATTTTTCTAATTTTCCTTCACTCTCATCCGTCCGTTCCGATCCGATTTATCGAAATACGAATCGGACAAAAAAAGACGGAACACAAGACAATCGTTTCGACTAGATCAATCCTTCGGGAACCAGGGGAAGAATGCGTTCGTCTTCCGCATGTATTCCCGATAAAGATCGCCTTTGGATTTCAACTGACCGACCTCGTTCAATGGAACGCCCGTGACTTTGGTCAAAAGAATAAACATGACGACCGGAGAAATCAAACCGATCCACCCGAACGGAGAACCAAGCGCGAACAAACCGAAAGCGACCCAGATCAGCCACTCAAAGAAATAATTCGGATGACGGGAATATTTCCAGAGTCCGACATCGCAGACTTTTCCTTGGTTGCTCGGATTTTTTTTAAATTCGTTCAACTGAAAATCCGCCCACGATTCTCCGATCACCGCTAAAACAAAAAGCACAAGTCCCGCGAGTTCGAAATCGCTCTGATTCGGATTATCGTTTAAATTCGGGAACACGAACGGAATACTCAACAACACCGCGAGAATTCCCTGAAACTGAAAGATATTGGTAAAAAACTTGCGATCGACTTGATCGCCGTAATCCGCGCGAAAGGCCGTGTAACGAGCGTCTTCGTGACCTTTAAAAACGCGCGTGACCAGGATAAAAAGAGAAAGTCTCCAACCCCAAAACGCGACAATCGAAGTGATCTGCGCGGTGCGGAGCGGAAATCCGTCGCCTAACCAATAATAAACGATCGCAGCGGTCGATATACAAAGTCCCCAGCCCACGTCGACGATCGCATAATTCTTCGCTTTTTTACCGATCCACCAAAGAAGCGACATCAAAACGGCGACCGCACCCCACGCGCTTAACATCAAAGTAAGAATTTGTAATATCATTTTAATACGACATCCTTTAGAAAACGTTATCGATCTTTTTTGGATTGAAACAATTTGCTCGCCTTCTTCATAAAAGGCAAAAGCAGAAAATATAGAACCAGTGAAATTCCCGGAACCCAGATCAACCAACCCAATACGGCAAACCCCGCTACGTCGAAGATTCCTTTTGCGATTGCGGAAACGTTATCCACGGAGATGGTTTCCGCCCAATCCAAGTTGAGAGCAGTTCCCGTAGCGGCCGATCCCGTTTTTAAAAAAGGAAAGATCAAAAGAATCTGCAGAGGATACACGAGATAATTGGCGAGCTGGATCGAAACCGGATTCAAACGAAGCAGAACGCCCGCGATCCCGCACAAAGTCATCGTCGTTCCTATCAGAGGAAAGACGCCGATCCCCGCACCGACGACGATGCTCAAGGAAATCTTTTCGGGTGTGATTCCCGATTTCAGCTCCCTCCTGATGATGTCCATCACGTTCTTTGGGGAAAAATGTTTGAGAAAATGGAAAAACGATTTCCGTTTCGTTCCGGTGTGATCCGCATTCATCGAGGTCGTTTCTTTTTCCACAGAGTGTTTCCGATGCGATTTTAAGAGCGCAGACTCAAGTTGTTTGGTCTTGTATAAACGACTTGAACGACGCTGATATTTCTCATCGAAAAGGCGGCCGCGCAATAAGAAAAGTAATATCTCCATTTGCGGATAAAGGATTCGTCAAAACCCATATCGCGGATCAGAGCGATATTGGAATCGAACCCTTTCAACCAAGTCATCAGAGTATGATCGTATTTGATTCCGATGTCCTCCAAAGAATGCAGATGAAAGTCGCTCGTTCGATTGATCGCTTGGTTGATTCTCGCGATCGAAGGTAAAAGAGAACCCGGAAAGATATGTTTCTGAATGAAATCCACTCCTTTGCGGAATGATTGATAGCGCGAATCGGGAGAAGTGATGATCTGATGCGCCATGATTCCGTCCTTCTTCAAAACACGATTGCACATCGCAAAGAAGTCCTCGAAATATTCGTGTCCCACAGCCTCCAACATCTCGACCGTTACAAGTTTATCATACTGTCCTTCCACTTTGCGGTAATCCGCAAGACGAACCTCGATACGATCCGATAGATGTTCTTTTCGGATTTTTTCGTTCGCGTAACGATATTGTTCCTCCGAAATCGTATACGTCGTCACCTTACAACCGTAGTGTTTCGCGGCATAGGTCGACAACCCGGCCCATCCCGTTCCGATTTCCAAAAGATGATCGGATTCTTGCAATCTAAGTTTCTTACAAAGAATCTCAAGCTTTGTGAGTTGCGCCTTTTCCAAAGATTCTTCCATCGATTTAAAATAAGCGCAGGAATACGTCATCGTAGGATCGAGAAACTTATTATAAAAATCGTTTCCAAGATCGTAATGTTCCACGATATTCTTTTTACTTCCCGAGACGGAGTTTCTTCGAAAGAGATGCAGAAGTCTGCTTCCTAGATTCGTCCAACTCAAATGCGCAAAACGATTCTTACTTCCGCTCACGGAGGGGGAATCTTCCAAATTGTACAGAAACCAAGATATGATTGCTCGTATATCGTCCGTGTCCCAATCTCCGTCCATATACGATTCGGAAAAACCGAGGTCTCCGTTTAACACCGTCTTTTTAAAAAAAACCGGATTGTGAATGTGAATGATCCCTTTGTGAAATTCGGCCGGATCGTCGCTTTCCGGATTGCCTAAATACGCTTTCTCCCCGTTCGGAAGAATCAATCGGATCGAACCCTTTCGCATTTTGGAAAGCGCTTTGAAAAACACGCTCCTATAAAATTTAAAAGAATTCGATTCGGAGGAAGGGATTTCGATTCCCGAATCTGGAAACTTGATTTCGGATTCAGTGGTTCTTTCCAATGTGAACTCCTTTTTGCAAATTGATATTTTCATTTTTTTGAATATAAGGGAGGCCTTTCAGAAATAACCGGAAGGCCTGCCAATGAATTAAAACGATTACTTGAACCGTAACCAGCGGATAGCGGAAGAATAGGAAAATCAGATTCCGATCGTTAAACTCCAGCTTCTTTCCGACATAGGTGGTCACCATCACGGTCTGCCCTTCTTCCAAGGCGTCGATCCGAATGTTCAAACCTTCGTCCGTCGGTTTCAGAACGAATTCGAATTCGGATTTTAATCCGACAAAGGGAGAAACATAAAAGAACTTTCCGGTTTTCATCCGAAAAGCGCCGTCCTTCCAAGTTTCCTTTCCGAGCAGGAACGGTTTCTGTTCCCCGAACGTATTCCCCACTTCCGCGACCGCACAAACCGGAGAATCCTCCGGTCCGTAAAAAAAATAAAACGACACCGGATTGAAGACGTATCCCATTACTCTTAGATTGGTAACCAAAATCACTTTAGCGATCGGGTCCGTGATTCCATTCGATTGCAAATATTCTAATATATTTTCTTTGACGTTCCTCTTTCCGAAATCGAGATGGTCCGCCTTTGAAAAACGGAACAAAGCACGTTTTTCAAAACCGAAACACCGAAACTTCGAATCCAATTCCTCGAGTTCGTCAAGATCAAGCGCAAACGTAAATATACCGTATCGGAAACGATTCCGTTTCGGGAATCGCCGATCGTGCATCACGTTTGCCTGAAAGACGCAGGAATTCAATCCCAAACTCTCCGATTTAAAAGAGTTTCGCTTAACATTCTCGCCGACCAAAGTCCGTCTTCGTGAAATCCGTTTCGGAAATAACTTCCGCAAAAGAAAATATTTCCTTTTCGGTTGAGTTCGGGCAGACGCGCTTGTGCCCGAAAAGAACCAACATTGAAGAGAGGATGATGATATTCAATTTCTTGAATGACCTTTTTAGGATCGACGGTTCCCGGATCGTTGATGGATACGAAATAATCCCTTTTGTCGCTAACTCCCTGCAGACAATTCATCCAATAAACGGTGAACGCTTTCATTCTTCCTTCCACGTTTTGCATGCGATAATTCCAAGAAGACCAAGCGAGTTTCTTTTTCGGCATAAAACTTCGGTCCGTGTGCAGGGTCGCGATATTCCTCTGGTATTCGAATTCTTTGAGGAGTTCTTTTTGCAAAGAAGAAGGTTTTTTCAGCAGCTTTAACGAAGTGTCGGCGTGCGTCGCAAGAATCGCCTTATCAAAAAGATTGGATTGACCGTTATTCAGTGTTATGCGAACTTTCTTGCCCTCAGATTCGACGGAACGAACCGCCGTCTTCGTGTAAATCCGATCCAGAAACGGCGCTGTCAGACGTTTAACGTATTCCTTCGATCCACCGTGAACCGTATACCATTGATGCTGCGTATTTAAACCCATAAATCCGTGGTTGAGAAAAAAACGAACCAGCGCGTATGCGGGAAACCGAGCCATTCGATCATCCGGTGTAGACCAAACCGCGGAGCTCATCGGAACAAGATAATATTCGAGGAGATCCCGATGATACCCTGCTGCTTCTATATATTCGTCCAAAGTGTAATGTAGATATTTTGAATCTTCTAAAATTCGAGGCGCTTCGTTGTTAAAGCGGTTTATATTGTACAAAAGCCGCAGGAATCTCGGATTCAAAAAGTTTCTTTTCTGCGCAAAAAGACCTCCGATTCCTGAACCGCAAAACTCAAGTCCTTTTGCGACGTGTTGAACACTGAAAGACATCGAAGTCTTTTTCGTGGGAACGTGCAGCTCCTCGAAAAGACGTTTCAAATTCGGATAGGTCACGTGATTGAACACGATAAATCCGGTGTCGATCGGAATCGTCTTACCGTCCTCATCGACGTCTACGGTATTGGTATGACCTCCGATATACGAATCCTTTTCATAGATTGTAAGCTCGAAATCCTTTTGTAAAAAATGAGCGCAGCCCATTCCTGATATTCCCGTTCCAACGATCGCAAGGGACTCTTTTTTCATTTCGGTATTATAGACAGTGGGAATACGATCGGATGTGAAAAAAAGTTATTGAATCTTAAGAATTCGTTCGCTTGTAAGTTCGAAACATACAAGGCTCATCGAATGGAAAATATTTCTAAGATTTAAAAAAGAAATAGGCGAGAAGAATATAGCGAACGATCCGCAGAGTGAACACTACACTCACAAACAAAATCAATCTTTGTTTAAAGAAACCGGACAGTATGGTGATTGGATCGCCGATCACAGGCAGAAACGACAAGAATAGAATCGGCCATCCCGTCTTTTGCATTCTTTCGAAAAGCCTATGAAAGATAGGAGAAGAATCGAGCTTCTTGTGAACGAACGTTTCAGATCCGTAGCCGAGTCCGTAATTCAACAGACAGGCCGCACAATTTCCGAACGAGGCCCAAATCACCGCTTCGAGCGGCGGAAGTCCGGATACGATCGCGAGTGCGAGCGCCGCTTCGGAGCTGAACGGGAAGATGGTCGCGGCGGCAAAGGAAACAACTGCGAGGCCGGGACCGCCATAAAGCGGAATGAGTTTAGAAAGGCTTTCCCAAAGTGCAAATTCCAATTCGATCCCCGATCTTCAACTTTTGAAATCGGTTTCCAGAGTTTTCGAAATCGAAATTTCCGTCGTTGATTTTTTAACCATTCCCATCGAGGCGGAATCACAGGTAGGCGTTTTTTCAGTTTGATTGGAATCTTACTCTTTCCTCGCGGGTCTTACCGGCATTCAAGCCAATGTAGATAAATGCGATTCTATCCGATTCAGCATCAGATACAGACATTTTTTTCAGGAACAAGGCAAAAAACGATCGGATGGTCTCGAAACGATTTTGATACGATTCCGCATAACGTATAAAACTCATTACGATCATGTAGATTTCTAGTCCGGATATTTCGACATTTTATCATCCGATAGAATCGTTTTTTCGGGAACGGGAAAGGTTCAGAACTTCTTGCGGTCCTAGAGGCGCTGTTAAAGAGGTCATCTATCAATGAAAAAAGAATATTCCATTTTACTAATTGGGCTTGCTTGCACGATGTTTACCGGTTCTTCCCTTTTCGCACAAGGGGATTCTAAACCGGACGCTCAATTTTCGCCGTGGTCGCTGAAGGCCGGAGGCGGTCTCGGAGGTGTGGGCGAAACCGAATACAGGGAAAACAAAGGTAAAACAAACAACTACCGCATCTCGGCGGAGTACAATCCGAGATATTTCGGTTTTGAGTTCGGCATAACACACAAGATTTTTTCCTTAAGCGCCCCTCCCCGAACGAACCATGTTCTTCCTTACGCGTTGTTTCAATCCGCAGGACAGAACAATTCCGTTTTGAACGGAGCGATCTTTAGCGGTTCCCTGCACAGCGACCCTCTTCGGGAAAGAAATAACTTCAACCTAACGTTTCTAGACATCGGACCGACGTTTCATATGAGACCTGGTAAAACCTTCGATCCGTATCTTTCGATCGGAGCGGGAACCACCGGTTTCGATCGATTCGCTTCCTATCGCGGATTTGCCCGTTTGGGTTTTAAACTCAACTTCGACCGGTTTTTCATTTTTACGGAAGCGGAAGCGTCGGCCATCAACCGCTACTACAACCGAGACCTAAGATTGCATTACAACGATTATTCGGGAATGATCGGGGTCGGTTTTCATTTCGGCGGCGGGGACGAAACTCCAAAAAAAGAAGAAACCGTTTCCAATCGGTCTTCGTTTTAGCAATTTGTTTAAACCGAAATTATAATTTTAGCATAAGCCGCCGATGTGCGGCTTTCTGTTTTTGTTGGCGAGATCACGCGTGTTTCGGCCGATGACATTATATCTACTCGCTCCTAACTTATCATCTGCAACTTGCTCGCCCCAAAAAACAAGTTTTTGATTGAAACTTTTTTTGAAACCCTTTCGGTCCTAGCGGCATCAATCAACAAAGTGAGCACTCTATGAAAAGAAAATATTCAATTTTACTAATGTTTCTGGCTTGCGCCTTGTTTCCCGGCGCGGTCGTTTTTGCCGAAGGGGAGACGGAATCGAATTCGCAATATGCTCCTTGGAGTTTAAAAGCGGGCGGAGGTATAGGAGAAGCACACGAAACACGATACGATGAAAATAGGGGTCAAACGAACAACTATCGAGTTTCGGCGGAATACAATCCTAGATTTTTCGGATTCGAGTTCGGACTTACTCACAAAATCTTTTCCCTAAACATACCGGATCGTTGGGAGGATTCGTTCCCTATTCTGCTTCTTCAGGCGGGATATAACATCAACAGTAATTTGCGGGACATCTCCAATCAGATTTTTTTCAACGGCGCGTTGCACGACAATCGGTTTCAGGAAAGAAATAATTTTTCCATGACCTTTTTGGATATCGGACCCACCTTCCACATGAGACCGGGTAAAACCTTCGATCCGTATCTTTCGATCGGCGCCGGAATCACCGGTTTCGACAAATTTTCTTCGTATCGAGGGTTTGCCCGTTTGGGCTTTAAACTCAATCTTGATCGATTCTTCCTTTTTACGGAAGCCGAAGCTTCCGCAATCAGCCGCTATTACAGTCGCGAACTGAAAATCAATTACAACGATTATTCCGGTATGATCGGACTCGGCTTCCATTTCGGCGGAGAAGAAACAAACGAACCTCCCAAAAAAGAGG